>JAFIED010000249.1 GCA_020832805.1 Pararhodobacter sp. | reverse complement strand
CAGCATCAGCGTGCCGGCGGCATCGGTGGCGCCGCCCTGCGCCGCACCCTCATCCGGGGTGAAGGTCACGGCGACATCCTCCAGCATGGCGCCGCGACGATCGATCACCATCACGGCCAGCGTGACATCGAGGTCCAGATCGGCAACCTCGACAATATTGGTGGTGTCGGTCGCGTGGCGCCTGGCGAATTGCAGGATGTCGATGTTCTCCAGCGTGTCGGTGCCGTCCGGGCTGCCCTCGCGCAGATCGGTGACGACCAGCCGGTCGCCGGTGCCGCGCGTGATCTCGTACTCGCTCACGAAGCCGGAAAACACCGCCGTATTGGTGCCGCCACCGCCCAGCAGCAGGTCATCACCCGGCCCGCCGGTCAGAGAGTCATCGCCCGGCCCGCCGATCAGCGTGTCATCGCCGGCAAAGCCGAACAGCGCCGTGCCGATATCGCCTGCCTCCAGCACGTCATCGCCCGTGGTGCCCAGAAGATCAGGCGCGAAGGGGCGCAGGATGACATTCGATCCGGTGCCGTCGCCGCTGAAAGCTTCGGCGTTCCAGACGCCCATCATCGGCCCGTCCTGCAGCGGCACGATATCGGCCTTGCTGCGCAGAAAACTCATGCCCAGATCGGCTCTGGCGTCGGCGAAGTTCACGATCTCGCCCACCGCGTTGTTATCGGCATCGAACCGCTGGGCCGAGGTTCTGCCGATGGGCGAACCGGTGCCGGGTACGTTCGACAGGACAAGCATGAAGCCGCCATCATCCAATGCGGCGACAGTGACATAGGAATGGCGCGCACCCAGCGATTCCTCGTCGGTCACGGGGCTGCCATCGGCATCGAATCGACGCCAGTAGGTGGCACTTTCGGGGCCGAAATTGCCGGCATCCACCCAGGCCACGACGAAGCTGCCATCGGCCAGCGTATCGACCGAGGGTGCCGCCTTGCGCCAACCCAGCTCTTCGTTGACAAGGAAATTGGCGGTGACGGGGGTGCCCGTGTCGTCAAATATGCGCGCCATGATCCCGGGTCTGTCGGCGGGATTGTCGGGGTGGTTGTCGCCAGCGCGGAACACGACAACATAATTGCCATCGGCCAGCGGCGCTGAATCCTCGATCCAGTTCATGCGATCTTGCGAGAACGACACAGAGGCGATCCAGTTGGTGATCTGCACGGGTGCGGATACCGCCTGCCCGTCCTGATCAAACGCCTGGGTGTACATCGTCGCAGCGCCGGCATATTGCGCCAGGAATCCCGGATAGGTCGCGTTCCAGGTAACAGCAAACCCGCCGGTCTCCAGCCCGGTCAGTGCCGGGGGCTGGCTCGACGCGAAAACCTCGACGCTGACCTCGTTGCCAACGGCATTGGTAATGGTGCGGTTTGGCAATGGGCTTTGTGCATCGCGCAGCAGTGCACCATCGGCATCAAAGGTCTGGATACGCAAGTGATTGCTGCCATCGTCGCGCCAGGCAATGGCATAGCCGCCGCCCGCCAGTCCCGTCGCCACGGGACTGAAGCTGACATTGGTGGTGTCAGGCAACTCGGTTATCGTTTGCGGGCCGCCCAACCGGCTTCCTGCGCTGTCAAAGCGCTGGGTCTTGATGGCATAGTCAAAGGAAAAGACGTCAGGGTCGGGGCGTATCTGCTCGGCATAGACGACAAGCATACCGCCATCCGCCAGTTGCACGGCGCGGCCTGCAGTCTGGTTGCCGGTCATTTCGGCCTGGGCGCTGAATGCAGCCTGAATCGGGTGCAACTGATAAGTCATCGTTTTCTCCCACAAGTGAAAAACCAGTATCCGGCACCCGGGAAAAACCGCCTTGATGCAAGTCAATTCGTGGCGATTGGTTCAGAGTTGTGACGACAGGCGAGCCTGCGCTGGGGTCATGCGATCTCGGTCAGACTGCCCAGCAGGATGGCGGTCATGCCCATCTCGGCCGCGCCTGACAGCGCATCGAAGGCGATGCCCTGCTGATAGCTCACCACCCCGTCCTGCACCACGCCCGCCCAGTCGGTCGCGCTGTCCAGGAACACCCAGCGCGGGGCGTGCGTGCTGTCCAGCCCCACCGCCGCGCGCAGGATGTCCAGCGCGTCGCTGGCATCGACCCGGCCGTCACCATTGATATCGGCGGCGATCCAGTTCTGCCCCTGCGCCGGCCCGAAGGAAGGGTTCAGCCCCACCGCCATGCGCAGCACCTCCAGCGCATCATTGGCGGTGATGGCGCTGTCGCCGGGCATGACATCGCGCGTGGCCTCCAACTGGCCGGGAACCCCCTTGGCCAGCGTGAAGGTGAACCCGCCAGTTTCATCGCTGGTCATCGTCTGGTCGGGCCAGCCCTCGGCAGTCAGTGTCAGCATCACCCCCGCCATCGGCTGACCCTGCGCGGTGCTGACCTGGCCTGTTATCGTGGCGTCGAGGTCCAGATCGCCAACCGCGACGATCTCTCGGGCGAAATCGCCACGCCCGGCGAATTGCAGCAGGGCGATGTCCTGCAGCGTATCGGTGCCGTCGGGGCTGCCCTCGCGCAGGTCGGTGACGATCAGCCTGTCATCGGGGGCGCGCGCGATGTCGTAATCCGCCGGGCGGCCGGAAAACACCGCCATGTTGGTGCCGCCGCCGCCCAGCAGCAGGTCATCGCCCGGCCCGCCGATCAGGAAATCGTCGCCAGCGCCGCCGATCAGCGTGTCATCGCCGTCAAACCCGTAAAGCGCGGTGCCGGCCTCGCCGGCTTCCAGCACATCGTCCTGCGCGGTTCCCATGACCTCGGGCGCATAGGGGCGGATGAAGACATCGTAACTGGGCCTTTCATCGCTGTCACCCATGTCGGCAACCCAGCCCGTGAATATGCCGATCAGCGGCCCGTCATCCATGGACAGGAACGTGAAGGGGAAACTGAAGCCGGTGAAACCGTAATCGCTGCGGTCCGGATCAGAGCGGACAGAGGCGATCTGGGTGACATCCCCAACCGTGTTGCTCTCGGCATCATAGCGCTGCGCGCGCAGATCATGTGCCCGACCCGACGCGGTGGGCATTGTCCATGACACCAGCCAGCCGCCATCGTCCATCGCGGTCAGGTAGATGGCGTTAGTACTCGCGCCCTCGATCCGCTCGACGTCGCCCGATGGGGTGCCGTCATCGGCCAGTCGGCGCATCTTTGGACCGCCCCCGTCGGCTAACCCGCCATGCGTATACCAGACCGCCACCAGGCTGCCATCTTCCAATGTGGCAAGCGCCCTGGGCGTCTGACGCAGTTCGATCCCGGGTTCAAGCAGCACAGGCTCGCCTGCCGGTGTGCCGTCGGCATTGAAAAACTGCACCGCCGCGCTGTTCTGCTCGCGCCCGGTCATTTCGGGCGTCAATGTCATCAGCAGGGCAAAGCCATCGCCGACCGGTGTGCCATCGATGATGTCCGGTCTTGCGTGTGTTTCTCCTGCGGTTGGCACCCAGGGTGTCACCATCGTCGGCCCGCCAATGGCGGTGCCATCGGCATCGAACTCCTGGTTGACCCAGACCTCGCGGGAAAAGATGGTGCGGAAATAGGCATAGGTCGCCGTTGCAGCCCAGGTCAGCGCGAAACCGCCCGAGTCCAGCGGGTTCAGCACCCATTCCTTGGTGATGCCGGAAGCGCCGATACCAAGCAGGTTGCCGTCCAGTTCGGGCGGTGTGGGCATCGGCGCCGAAACGGTTGCAACCGGCGTGTCATCGGCATCGAAAATCGCAACCCGGGCAAACGGGCTGTCATCCCGGTGCGGTTGCCAGGCGATGGCATAGCCCCCACCCGCCAGCCCGGTGACAAAGGGGTTCCAGTTCACATCGCCCGCGTCGTCAAAGAAAATTCGCTCCGGCCCGGTCGGATTGCCGTCGCTGTCATAGCGGCGGATCTTGTAGTCGGCACCGTCGAAGATGCTGGGGCTGCGCGCGTCATACCACGCAACGATGAAGCCCCCGTCAGCCAGCTTTGCGGTCCGTTGACCAAGCTGGTTGAATTCGGTTTCTTCATGCACCCGTTCCGTCGGGCCGATGGGGAAAAGCTGATAGGTCATGTCTCTCTCCATATGCGTCCCTGCCCCCGTATGCAGAACAGATGCGGCCGATGCATGATTATCGCATGGCCAGACACCGGGCCGCATTGAGGCAGGTCAACAACCTGCGGCTGAATCCTTGCCGACTTCCGGTACGATGGGCCATCAGCGCACCGCCGGCATCGCCACACCACCTCGTCACACCACCTCGGCCATGTTGCCCAGCAGGATACCGGTGAGGGCCAGGTCCACATCGCCGGCCCCTGCCTCGATGGTGATCCCGGTGTCGAACTGGACAGTGCTGCGCGAGATCTCCAGCGCGTCCCAATCGGTCTGGGCATCCAGAAAAACCCAGCGCGGGGCATGCACGCCCGGCAGCCCCACCGCATGGCGCAGGATTTCCAGCGCGTCGGCCGCTGTAACCTGCCCGTCGCCGTTCATGTCGGCGGCGATGAAATTCTGCGCCTGG
>JAFIED010000234.1 GCA_020832805.1 Pararhodobacter sp. | reverse complement strand
CGCGCTATCTGACCGGCCGCGCCCCGGGCGAACCGCCCCCAACCCTGTTCGCATTCAACCCCCACAAAGCCATTGTCTTTGCCGACGAATCGCATGTGGCAGTGCCCCAGATCGGCGGCATGTATCGCGGCGACTACCGGCGCAAGTTCACCCTGGCCGAACACGGCTTCCGCCTGCCCAGCTGCATGGACAACCGGCCCCTGAAGTTCGAGGAATGGGACGCCATGCGCCCGCAATCGGTCTTCGTATCCGCCACGCCTGCCGCGTGGGAACTGGATCAGGCCGGCGGGGTTTTCGCCGAACAGGTGATCCGCCCCACCGGCCTGCTGGACCCGGAGGTGGAGATCCGGCCGGTAGCCAGCCAGGTCGATGATCTGCTTGATGAAATCCGCCGTGTCGCGGCCAACGGTCTGCGCGTGTTGTGCACCGTGCTGACCAAGCGCATGGCCGAGGATCTGACCGAATATCTGCATGAACAGGGCGTGCGGGTGCGCTACATGCATTCCGATATCGACACGATCGAACGCATCGAAATCCTGCGCGATCTGCGGCTGGGTGCCTTTGACGTGCTGGTCGGCATCAACCTTCTGCGCGAGGGGCTGGATATTCCCGAATGTGGCCTTGTGGCGATCCTGGATGCCGACAAGGAAGGGTTCCTGCGGTCGGAAACAAGCCTTGTCCAGACCATCGGGCGGGCAGCGCGCAATGCCGACGGGCGCGTGATCATGTATGCCGACAAGGTGACGGGCTCGATGCAGCGCGCGCTGGACGAAACCAACCGCCGCCGTGCCAAGCAGATCGCCTATAACGAGGCGCATGGCATCACGCCGCAGACAGTAAAGAAGAACGTCGAGGATGTGCTGGCCGGGCTGTGGCAGGGTGATACCGATATGGCGCGCGTGACCGCCAAGGTGGATAAAGTGAAACCCGGCGCCAATCTTCAGGCACATCTGGAGGGGTTGAGGCTGGAAATGCGCAAGGCGGCCGAAAACCTGGAGTTCGAGGAAGCAGCCCGGCTGCGCGACGAGATCAAGCGGCTGGAGGCGGTCGAGCTGGCGGTTGCCGACGACCCGCTGGCACGGCAATCGGTGGTAGAGAACGCAGTGGACGAGGCCGTTTCCGCGCGCGGTCGGTCGACTGCGGGGCGGCCGGGGCAGCGCGGCGGGGTCAAGCGCCGAGGCAAACGCTAAACACCGCGCCCGGGCGTCGACAAGGCCGCGTTCCGGTCCACGGGGCGGGGCAAGACGCAGACACGCCCCGATGTACCGCGAAAGCGACAGTCTGAAACCAGCCGCCGGTGCCCGATCCGACGTGGCGGCCATTGCCGCCGCGTCGGCTTTCGGGCAGCGCGGTGGCTGGCAGAACCGGGGCGGTCGGCGCCGATCCGGCGCCTTGTCGTCGCGGCCAGCGCCACGGTCAGAGGCGCGACATGCGCCACCTGTCTGGCGCCGCCCACCCCCGCCACGCCACGCATGGCATGACATTCCCACACCAAGCCCCCTGCAGCTGACGGAAAATTCTGCCTGAGAAACGTAGCCAAAACTTGATTTACAACTGACGTTACGGCAGGCTTAACTGTGCAAAAAACGCCAATCACGTTGTCGTCAGACACAACTTGAAATTGAAAATTGGCCATAAACAAGGGCTTCCAATTAGGCTCGATCTGTCAGTTCAAAGGGGGAGATGGGTATGACGGTTTTTGACAAGACGGTAAATGGCAAGGCGATTCGGCAGTTTTCTTTCAAAAAAGCACTGGGAAAACTGCGTCCCGCGCTGGTCGACGGGGTGGTGCTGCCCAGGGCCCTTGTACTTGACGACGCCGCTACCGCTGTGAATTTTCGCACATATGCCGAGGGCGCTGGCAGCGCGGGGATGCAGCGCATCGATGTTCCCGCAGACCCGACAGAACGTGCTGCCTTCGTGCGCGACTGGGTGCGGCGCAACCAGCGCCGGGTCGCCGCCGGCGGCCTGGGAAGCGTGCTGATCCTGCCCCTTCTGGCGCAATCGGCCCTGGCACAGGAGGGCATGACTGCCATTTCGGACGTAGCCGGGGTTCGCAGCGCCGCGATGATGAGTGACGGAACATTGCGCGTGGTCCTGGAGGATGGCCGCGCGGTGCGTGTGGCGGGCGAGCATGTGGCCCGGGCCGATGACGGCACGATCATGGTGACGCAGGGAATCGTCAGCGCGCTGGAGGGGCTGAGCGGCGTCGATGCGCCCGACCCTGCTGCCGGAACATTCGGCGAGGGCGGGGCCGCAATTGCCGCTGGGGCCGCGATAGCCGGGCTTGGCCTGGCCGCTGCGTCCGGCGGCAGCAGCGATCCGGCGCCGGAACCTGATCCTGATCCTGAACCGGTGGCAACGGGGCTGGTGATCGACGGGTATGTCGCCAATGCCAGCGTTTTCCGTGATATCGAAGCGCTGGGTGTGCAAACCGATGAAGCCGGTGCGCTGTTCACCGATCAATTGAGCACCCAGACCGATCAGGAAGGTCGTTTCGATTTCTCGGAAATCGCCGAAGGCGACGCGCGACTGTTTTCCTTTGGCGGGATCGATATCGCCACGGGCGAGGCTTTCACCGGGGTCATGAGCGCGCCGGGTGATGCCACTGTCATCTCGCCCCTCAGTACGCTGGTGCAGGCGGCGATCGATTTGGGGCAGTCGCAGCAGAGCGTGCTGGCGGCCATGCCGGGGGCCTTGGGGCTGCCCGAGGATTTCGACCTGCTGAATACCGACTATGCCGAGATGGCGGCCAGCGCCGACCCCGACGTTGCTGCAGTCGGTCTGGCTGCGATGAAGGCGGCGGCACAGATCGCAACGCTGATCAACCTGACGGCAGCGGCAAGCACCAGCCCGGCCGAAGCCAGCGCAGAGATCGCGCAGCAGTTGGCACTGGCGGTACTGAACCTGAACGCACTTGACGATGCCGAGGTGCTGCAGGCGGCGATCGAAGCAGCGGCGGCGGCAGAAGGTGTCGAAGGGCTGGACGGCAAGGCAGGAGACATCGCCACCGGCGCCGCCATTGTGAACGGTCGCATCGCCGCCGCAGAGGATGTACCGGGCGTGGTTGCGCAGCAGGCACTGGTCCAGGGGACATTGGTGCAGCGCCTGCAGGCGGGTGAAAGTATCGCCGCATTCTTTACGGATGAGCCGGAAGAGCCCGCCGACCCGGAGGAACCCACGGACCCGGAGGAACCCACAGACCCGGAAGAACCCACAGACCCGGAAGAACCGGTTGAACCCGTTGCGCCCGATACACCGGTGATCGCCGAGATCGGCGCCGCAGGGATAGTGAATGCGGCGGCAGCGGCGGACGGCGTCATCGTCTCGGGCACGGCAACCCCCGGTGTCACGGTGATTGTCAGCGTGAATGGCGAAAGCCTTGAAACCGAGGCCGATGACGACGGCGTCTGGTCGGTCGCCTTTGACGGACTCGATGATGGCGACTACGAGGTTACGGCCATTGCCCGTAGCGCCGAGGGGCTGGATAGTGCCGCCGCAACGGCGTCGTTCACGCTGGACACCGCGCCTGCGACGGCGCCAGAAATCTCGGTGTCACAGGCGGTGATTTCCGTCGGCGACGTGGCGACAGTCGAATTGCGCTTCGATTTCGCGCCTCAAGGGCTGGAACTGGAGGATCTGAGCGCCGACGGCGGCACGCTGACCAACCTGCGCATGGTCACCGACAGCGGGGGCATGGTCTGGCTGGCGACGCTGCGTGCAACCAGCAATATCGACGCCGATGGCGCGGTCACTCTGGGCACGGGCTGGACGAACACCGTAGGCAATCCACCCGCCGCGCCGGTTTCCGCCGATTTCTCGGTCCTGGCGGTCGACCCCATCGTTGTCGATTCCGACACCCCGGCGGGGGCCAATTTCGCCAGTCTTGAAGGCGCGCTGGCAGTGGCTGCCGAAGGCAACACGATCTTCGTGCGCGGCGGCCTTTTTGACATCAGCGAGGCTGGCGAGGCAGTCTCGGCGCAACTGGCTGTCCTGGCCGGGCTGCAGATTGCGCAGGGCGCGCGGGTCACGCTGAATGCCGAACATGCCGACGGGCTGGCGGCAGAGCTTCAGGGCGCCGGCGGCATCGGCATGCGCATCCTGGGGATCGGCACCGAGCCTGTTGATTTCTCGCAGATCCAGGCGCCGAATGGCGCGATCATCGACGCGGTCGTCGCTGTGGATGTGATGCTGCCAGCCGAAACCATGCTGGGCGCTGCGCGGCTTTCGGTGGCCGAGGATGCCACGCTGACACTGGGGATCGAACAGGCCGACGGGCGCGAGATCATCGGCCAGGGCCAGACCGACATCATGGGTCTGGGGCCGCTTTCCGACCTGTCCAACGCGCAAAGTTCGATGGTGCAGGTCATCCTGGATGTTGACGTGGATTTCACGGGAACGCTGGGCAGTGCGGATGTGCTGCTGGCCGGCAACACCCTGACGCTTGATGCGATCGAGGCGGCGGGCCGGTCGATCACGGGCGACGGTCTGGCGATCCTGCAGAACATGCAGGCCGCGCTGGACGAGGATTTCTCGGGCGTTACCGCCGCCGCACAGGGCACCGTCATCACCACGAATGCAGCGCCCGCCGTAATCACCGGCGACATGGGCGCGATCATGCTGCAGGTAATCGGCGACGGCGAACTGATCGTCGCGCCGGATGCCAGGGTGGCCGATGCCAGCTTCGATCTGGGCGACGAAGCGGCGCTGCGCGGTGCGGCCGCGCAGATGTCGGGCGCCACCGTCGGCGGATCGGGGCGCTTGCTGGTCACGTCACTGTCAGACGATGTCGATCTTTCCGGCGTCGCTGCCACCGTGGCCCTGGCGGTGCGGGTCACATCGACCGTCGATATTTCTGGTAATGACACCGTCACCGATCTGGCCGATATCGCCATCAGCGCTTCCAGGCAGCTTACGGTGAACCCCGGTCAAGTCGCCGAAGAGGCGGTCTTTGCAGGCGGCGGTGCACTGCGCGTGCGCCTGATGGCCGATGACGCCGGTATCGGGATCCCGGCAACGCTGCCCGAAGGGTTGAGCCGGATCACCGCGCTGATCGCCGAGGACATGACCTTTACGGGCGAGTTCGGCATTGGCCGCGTCGACGTGGCCGAAGGCGTGACGCTGAGCGTCGATTACGCACGGATCGACGGGGTGGTCGTTGTCGGTGACGGAACGCTGGTGGTGACCGGCCTGCCGCTGGATGGCGACCTGACGCAGTTTGACGTGAACATCATCGACGCCAGCCTGATGATCGATGGCGACAGCACGTTCACGGGTGCACTGGGCAGCGCCACGGTGGCGGTGGGTGGCGACGGCGTGCTGGCCTTTGCAGACGACGCCGATTTTGCGGGTGCCGATCTGGTGCTTGCCGCCGATGTCACCGTGCATTTCAGCGGCGCCCAGGCGGATGCGGCGCGCGTTTCAGGCGACGGTGGTGCCCGCATCGCCGGCATGACCTCGACGCTGGATTTGTCTGGCTTTGATCTGGAAACGGTAATCGCCGGGGTGTCGGGCGAGGTGGACTTGCGCGACAACGGCAGCGCGGATCGCATCAGCGCCTATGAGGTCGCCGAAGGCGCCACCTTGACCCTGACCGCAGCACAGGCTGACGGCGTGTCGGTCACGGGTGACGGCGATGTGCGCATTACCGATCTGAACGAGGATGCCGCCGGTGTCGACCTGTCACAGGTTCAGCCCGGGGGGGGCCTGACGGTAGAGGTCGCAGGTGACGTGGTGGCATTCGAGGGTCTGCTGCCACCGATGGCCGACCTGGTAATCCCGGCGGGCGTGACCCTGTCGCTGCAAGCGGGGGCAGTAGACGGCCGTGCCATCTCGGGCAATGGGACCCTGGCCGTGGCCGGGGCGCTTGACGACACCGATTTCGGCAGTGTCACCGTCGATGCGGTCGATATCCGCGAGGCTTCTCTGGGCACGCGCGATGCATTGACCATGCCGGATACCGAAGCCTTCATCATGCTGCCGGAACAGGCAGCAGCACTGACAATCACGGGAACGGACGAGGCGAACACGCTGATAATCGATGTCGCCCCGTTCTTTGATGCCAGTTACGACGCCGACACCAACCCCACGCCCACGCTGTCAGGCATGAACATCCAGACCTTGGGCGGGAATGACCGGGTGGTGTTCGATTTCAGCGGCGTCACCACCGAATTGCCTGATGGCGACGAGCCGATCATCGTCATCGAGAACAGCACCATCGACCTGGGCGAGCGATCCGAGGAGGAACAGGCAGCCAATCCGGATGCAAGCAATATCCTGCAAGGCAGCGGCGGCATCCTGGGGATCGGCGAGAATACCGAGCTTGTTGGCGTGGATGAACTCTTGTTCAACTCGGCGGTCTACTGGACCCCGCGGGGCTTTGCGCACACGCTTGAAATGCGCGAGAACTTCCCCTGGTGGCCGGCCTACAAGCTTGCCGGGGACTTCGATCTGAACCTTGACGTGTTCGCCAATTTCCCCTGGGGGCAGTTGCTGCCCGGCCAGACGATAGACCTGAACCAGGTCGATTTCACCAGCGGCGGGGTACGGGTACCCACGGTGTTCCTGCCGGCCGGGTTTGAAGAAGGCGAGAATTACCGCCTGCCCGTGACGGCTGATCCCAGTTCCTTTCCGGCAATCATCCGGGTGGGTGGCGAAATCGTCGGCGGGTTCGATGCCAGCAATGTCGAATTCGACTCGGTCGTTGTCTACAATCAGGGGCAGTTGATTGAGGCGCTGGCCGATTCCGATGTCACCGAGATATTCGTCGGCGACCGGCTCTGGCTGACCCAGGATCTGGATCTGACCGCGTTTGACGCTGACATCAGTTTCCTGAATTCATGGAGCAGCCAGATCCAGATCGCCTCGGGCGTCTCGCTGACGGTGGATCTGGACACCGCCGACGGGGCGCGGATCTGGGGCTGGAACGGCGATCTGTCGATCACCGGCCTGACCGCAGACGCGCTGGCAGCCGGGGTCAACCTGTCGTTGATCAACGTGCCCAGCCTGACCATGGCGCTGGCCCCGGGCGAGACCGCGGATCTGACCGGCGGCACCATTCTGCTGCCACCGCGCATGACCTTTGACGTGCCGGCCGACGCCACGCTGGTGCTGACGCCTCGCCAGGCATCGGGCAAGACCATCAACGGCGAGGGCACGGTAGAGATAGAGGTCGGGCGCGGTGATTTCTGGTTCAACCTCAATACGCTGAACGCAGCTGACGCGCAGGTCTCGGTCACCGTCGTCGAATCGATGACAATGAGCTACTGGTCCAGCTTCGGGGCCTATGACGTTGAACTGCAGGAAGGCACGGTGCTGCGTGCCAGCCCGGGCAGCCTGACCAATGCCGATCTGGTGGGCGACGGGTCGTTTCTGGCGCAACTCTTTACCAACCCCTGGCGCGATGACAGCGGCACCGACCTTGCCGGGATCGAGGTCATCACCAGTGCGATCTGGTTCGGCGGCGCCCGCGACCAGTTCACCGGCGATCTGGACAGCAATGCGCTGGACATTCCGCGCGGGCGTACCTTCGTGGTCGAAGACTCCTCGTTCATGGATGGCGTCGCCACAAACGGGCTGGGTGAGTTGCTGATCCTTGATCTGATGCCGGGCCATGACCTGGGCCAGATCGCCGCGAATCAACGCGGCTTCATCATCGTGCAGCGCGATACATTCTTCGACGGGCCGCTACCGGATGGCATGACGGTCTTCGTGCAGGCAGGCGCCACGCTGACGATAACCGGCGAGCATCTGGGCGAAACCGCGGTCGAAGGCGCGGGCCGGCTGGAGATAGTCGGGGTCAGTCTGGAGGATCTGGGCGGGCTTGGATTGCTGGCCAATTTCGACGGCAGGGTCCTGACCCTGTCCGAGGATGTCGTACTGCCTGACGAACTTGATCTCGGGCCCTTCGATCTGCGGCTCGAGGATGGTGTCAGCCTGACGATCAGTGCAACACAGGCACTGGAACGCGAGATCACCGGCGGTGCCGGGACATCGGTCACGCTGACCAATCTGCAGCAGGCGCCGCAGATCGACCTGTCGAACATAGAGGTTGAGTCTCTGGTGGCGCAGGTTGCCGGTGACATGCTGCTATGGACCTCTGTCGGCAGCGCCGTTTTCGAGGTGCTGGAAGGCGCCACCATGACCGCCAACGCCGCGCGGCTTGACGGGCTGCAGGTGACAGGCCCGGGCAATGTGGCGCTTACCGGGCTCAGTGCACGACCCTTCGCCGATCTTGCCGGTGTGGCGGTTGACGGCACGATGACGGCGTTCATCACCCTGTCATCCGAGTTCTTCGGCAATCTGGGCAATTTCTCGCTGTCCATTGCCGAGGGCCGGGTCTTTGCCGCGCAGGCAACCCAGATCGACGGGCGTGAAGCCTTCGGCGCTGGCAGCATTGCCATTCGGGAACTCACCGCCGATGCCGAACTCGGTTCTGTCACGGTCATGGGCCGGGCAACGGTCGAAGTGCCTGAAAGCGTGACTTTCGCTGGCACATTGCCCGATGCCGGTCGCACCATCGTCGAAATCCGTTCGGCGGCGACACTGACCATCGAGGCCGATACGCTGGGTCTGGCCGAGGTGCGCGGAAACGGCAATCTGATTGTCACCAATCCGGGGCCGGATACGGATCTGCGCAATGTCCTGGTCGGCGGAACGGTAACGCTGGTGGCAGATCAGGATATCGACCTGAGCGGCGCGCAATTGCCCCGCGGCGTGGTGATCGAGCTTGTCGACGATGCCGAGATCACCTTGACGGCACTTCAGGCAGATGGTCGTACCGTGATCGGCGCGGGAACTGTCACCATCATCGGCCTGGAAGATCTGCCCGATCCTGACCTGAGCAACTTCGAGGTCGATTTCGTGCTGGATTTCCCGGACCTGGCGATCATGGTGATTGCAGACGATGACCGGGTGAATATCGCCGAAAGGGCCGAGGGGATCGACATCTCTGGTCTGGCAATCCCGGAATCGACCGTCCAGATAGAGATCGAGGGCGTCACCAAGACCGTTGCGGCAACGGATGCCGGGCGTTGGTCGGTACGCTTCGAGGCAGACGAACTGCCCGATATCAGCGGCAGCTACCTGGTCGTCGCGCGCCTGCTTGATGACGATGGAACAGTGCTGACCGAGATCCAGCGCGGGTTCGATATGGGGCTTGACGCACCGCTGCCCCCGCAGATTGACACCATCGCAGGCGATGACATCATCGCGTTCGCCGATCTTGAAGACGGCGTCGGCGTCACCGGAACCGCCGAACCCGGCGTCACGGTGGCGGTGACCTTCGGCGCCGAGACAATCAACGCGATTGCCGATCAGGACGGCAGCTGGGCGGCACAGTTCGCCGAAGCGGTTATCCCCGAGGATGGCGATTATGCCATAACGGCGGTTGCGACCGATGTATTCGGCAACACATCCGAGCCAGGCGAACGGTCGGTCACGGTCGACGTGCTGGGCACCGCCCCGGTGGTCAATGAAACACAGGGCAGCGCGTTCGGCACCATCGCCGCCGCGCTGGAGGCTGCCACCGATGGTGATACGATCCGCCTGAGCGCCGGCAGTTTTGACGAGGATCTGCGTATCGACAAGGCGGTCACGCTGGTCGGGGCCAATGCCGGTGTGTCGGCCAATCTGGCGGATGCTGACGGCAATGTCGATGCGGATGCCCTGCGCGCCGCACACGAGGGGGAAGGCACCAGCATGATCGGCGGCAATGTCACGATTGCCGCTGCCAATGTCACGCTGGACGGATTGAAGCTGGCGGGCAGCCAACCCCTTTCCTGGGACGAGTCGCTGCTGGCCGACACGCCGGGGGCGCTGGACGGCTTTGTACTGGCCAACAGCGTGGTCACCGGCTACGGCTCTGCGGGTGCGCCCGTTTTCAACGCCGGCTCGGATGCCGCGCGGGGCACATACAATGGCCCCACGGTAGCCTCTGACTGGCTGTTCGAGGGCAACCTGTTCGGCGGCATGAGCGGTGACAGCGCGTCTGGCGCGCTCTATCTCAGCGGCATCGACGGGCTGTCGATGGTCGACAACATGTTCTGGCGGCCCATGGCGGGGCATCTGTACATGTCGTCGCTGACCGATGCCGAGATCGAGGAGAATTTCTTTTACCATGGCGTTCATGCCGGCGAAGCCGATTTCGACGGACTGGGCGATCTGTTCGAGGGCGTGACGGGTTATGGCTATGGCAATGGTGGCGGCGGGGATGCGGTATTCTTCGGCCGAAACTTCATGATCGAGCTGAAGGGGCAGAACGAAGCCGTCGCCATTACCGGCAATGACGGGGCCTTCAACAGCGGCGGTATCCAGTTGTTCGGCGAGGGCGACGTACCGTTCCGGTTCGACGCCATCACCATCGAGGGTAACACCTTCCGCGATTTCGTGAACGCCGATCCGCAGGGCGTGACCATGTTGCCCGGCTTCATGGGGGCGATTTCGGTCTCGGTGGCGAATGGGCAGGCCGATGGCGTGACCATCACCGGCAACGAAATCGTCGGCGCTGTCGATCAGGTGTTCTCGGCGCGCGACATGGCCTCGTTGGTGCAGGTCCAGGGTATGGTTGCCGACCTGACGGTCGAGGACAATGCCATTGGCTGGGCCCAGACCTCGTCCCAGACGATTCTGGACGGCTTGGCGCCGCTGGCGCTGGAGGCGTCCGGCTTTGACGGGCCCTTCACCGGGATCGGCCTGCTGGGCGGGCTGCAGGGCGATGCGGTCATCGTATCGAATACGCTCGCGTTCGAGGATCGCGCCGGGGACCAGATCGCCTATGCGATCTATGTCTCGGCCTCGCATCCGGTCTTTGGCGACCTGATGGCCCGGCTGGATATTGGCGGCGAGGACGGTGCGCAGGCCAATGACTATGGCGACGCATCCACCTGGGCACCGAACATCCTGCTGGCCGATCTGCCCCCGGTGTTCGACCCGGACAATCTGGGCAGTTTCGATGTACCGCCACGCGTGCTGATCGAGGCCGGCAGCGGAGAGCTTGTCGCGGCACGGTTGCGCCAGGGAACGCCAGACGACGACCAGATAAGCGTCGCCTTCTGGGATGAGTTCGTCTACGGCGGATCGGGGTCTGATACCATCACGCTGGCCAATCCCGGCGCCAATATCGTTGTGTTCAACGCCGATCCGGATGCCAACGGCTTGAACTATGTGGTCGGCTTTGGCCTGGACTACGGGAACGATGCACTTGCCGCGCAGAAATTCGACAGTATCGAGCTGTTCAACTTCGATCCGGCCGATCTGCGCGGTTCCGGCACGCGGTTCGAAATGCTCGACCAGTCGGGGGCGGTGGGCGACGATACCGGCTTCCTGGTGTTCACGACAGCTTTGCCGCAAGGCCTTGTGACCATTGATCAGGGCGTGCCGCAGGTCGATACGGAAGACGTTGTCGCCGCTGTCGATCAGTTGCAGGGCCTGGAAACGGGTGATCGCTTCTTCATGCTGGCCGGCGATGGTGATCATGCTGCCCTGTCCGCGGTTCTGATTGACGAGGGCGGTCCGAGTGTCGATGTGCTGGGCCTGTTCCAGGCGCTGGATGCCGATGATTACATCGGGATGGAAGACCTGTCGTTCTTTGGCCCGCAACATCTTGGCTACTTCGAACCTTACTGAGGTGCCACGCGCCGCCGCCCGCCAGCATTCGGCGGGCGGCAAAGACCTGCCGGCATTCACGCAAGAGGAGAACCGCATGGCATCCAGCAAGGCGCGACGGGCAAGCCCGCGTCGCCCCGGCGCCCTGCCACGCACCACCCTGTCCGCGTTGGCGGCAGGGGTGGTCATGACAGGCGCGCTTTCCCTTGCCACATGGGCGCCGGCCCGCGCGCAACCGGCCTTGCACCTGCCGGCCGGCACCGGCACCGGTGCTGCCCTGACGGATGCCGAGGCCTATCTGGCCCAGTTGCGCGCCTTGGCGCGGCAATCCGGCAGCTGGCGCCCCGAGCGCGCACCGCGGGCCGCCACCGTTGGCATAATCGGCGGCTTTGGCCTGCCCCACGGAACAGGCTTTGCCGGCGGCGCACTGACCAACCGCCGGGAAAGGACAATGCGCGACGCCGATGCATCCGGCGCTGTTGGCTTCGGTTTCGGCGATCCCGTGAATGCGCTGGGCGTTGATGTCGTGATCGGCCTTGTCAGCACGCAACCCCCCTGGGCCCGGCGCGGTGACAACTCGGTGTTCGGCGAGGATGGCAACATCAACATTCGGGTGTTCCGGCAGATCGGCCCTCTGTTTCCCGGCAGCGTCACATCGGTTGCCGTCGGCGCGGGAAACCTGATTTCCTGGGGCGATCCCCGCGCAACGCCGACCAATTACTTCATTGCATCAACGACCATCGCCAACCTGACAGTCGGTGAGCGGCGTTTTCCAACAAACCTGACCTTTGGCTACGGCACCGCCGTGCGCAATCAGGAACGCGATCCGGGGGTCTTTGCCGGTGTCGGCGTGGGCTTGAACGCGTGGCTGTCGGTCGGTGCCAGCTGGGCCGGCGACGAATGGATTGCCGGTATCAATCTCTTTCCCAGAGTGTCAGAGACTGTGGATGTGCAAATCGGCCTGCAATACGCCGACGTGACGCGCAGGGTCTCACGCGGGCGCGTCAATCTGACGGTCAGCCTTGTGGCCCGGGATCTTTATTGACGGAGCGAAAGCATGACCACCCGCCGAAATCAGGGGCCCGGCAAGACCCGTTCCCGCGCATTGCTCCGGGCGATCATGCGGGCAAGTTCGGGCGCGGCATTGCTGCTTTCTGCCATGCCCCTGCGGGCAGGTGAGGTCTCGGTTGTGCCCCCGCAAGGGGTTGTGGTGCCACCGATACCGCCCGCCCCCGTAGCGCCTGCCCCCGTAGCGCCTGCCCCAACACCACCGCCCGCGCCACCCGGCATCGCGCCACCTGTATCGACGCCGCCGGTATCCGCCCCTTCGGCATCAGACCCACCGCCGACAGCCATGCCAGCCCCGTCGCCGCCACCAAGCGCACCGCCGGCAGAAGCGCCCCAGACAGCGGGACCGGATACGGCGGCCCCTGGTGCCACCACGCCACAAGGAACAGCACGGCCGTCACCGCGTGCCGGTGGCCATCGGACCCGCGCCCTGAACGACGCCCGGCCTGGGGGCGAAACCGCTGCAACGGTCCAGGCGATTGCCACCTTTCCGATAGACACGCTGACAACCGAACAGGCGCTGCAAGCCCAGGCGCTGATCGCGCAGATCCTCTCTGATCCCGGCGCGTTGTCATCAGATGCCCGTGCCATCCTGCGCTCACAGCAAGGCGCCTTGCAGCGACACCTGGCGCGCCCCTGAAGCTTCTTGCCCGCCAAGGCCGATAAAACGCCGCCCAGAGGCCGGCAACCGCGCGCGGTTGTACCCGGTGCCCTGCAAGGCCCCAGCGCAAGGCACCTCGCGGTCAATGGGTTTCCCCGTGGCGCATGCCATCGTGCCGAACCCCTGATGATGCTGCGGCCATCGTCGCCGCATCAGCCCTCGGTCAGCGCGGCGGCGGCCAGAACCGGGCCGGTGGGCGCTGCTTCGGGCGAGCCGCCTTCGGGTTCCAGGCTGACAGCCAGTGTTACCCCCGGCGCCAGCAGGGCCGAAACCTGTGTCACCGGTGCGCGCAACAGCCCCAGCGAGCGCGGCACGCCGCTGTCGTCGATCAGCCACAATTCGTAATCCTGCCCCTGTGGCGCGTCGTCGCCTGCGATGCGCGTCAGTTCCAGTTGTCCGGCTGACGCATCCCAGCGCGCGGCAAAGCGCAAGTCGGCCTCTTCTGCCGCCAGTTCGGCCTGCAGCAGCATGGGGCCCGGCGCCGGCGGCCAGAACACGACCGCAAGAAACAGCACGAGCGCGGCAACCGCGCCGGCACCGGCGCGCCAGCCAAACGACGCCCAACGCTGCCGTGGTTTGGGGGCAGTTGCCACAGGGAGGGCACCGAACAGGCGCGCCTCGATCTGCGGCAGCAGATCGGGCGCAGGAGCTTCTTCATAGGCATCGTTCAGCGGGGCCAGCCTGGCTTCCCATGCCTGAATGCGCGCGGCAAAGGCGCCATCAACCTCGGCCCGGTCGCGCAGGGCGCGCCGCTCCTCGGCCGGCAGGGTGCCCAGGACATATTCCGCCGCCAGAAGCTCGTCACGCTCCTCGGGGCCGGATTCGTCTGGCGGCGTCGGCTCCCTCATCTGTCCAGACACTCCTTCAGGCGCAGCAGGCTGCGACGCAGCCATGTGCGCATGGTATTCAGCGGCACGGCATGGCGTTCTGCCAGTTCCTGATAGCTCAGACCCAGCAGATAGGCCCCCCGAACCGCCGCCGCGCGGTCGGCTTCCAACTCGTCGAAACAGGGCAATCACGCGCTGCACCTCGGCGCGGGCCAGCATCTGACCTTCGGCATCGGGGCCATCGGCGGGCAGGCGGTCCATGGGGTCATCGCCGTACACGCCGGGCTGGGCGGTGGCCCGGGTCAGGCCGCGCGCCTCTGGCCGTGCGCGCAACCGATCGAGCGCCACATTGCGCGCAATGGCAATCAACCAGCCCATGCCTGCGCCGCGCGCCGCATCGAACTGCACGGCACGCTGCCAGACCCTGACATAGACATCCTGCAAAGCATCCTCAACCTCGTTGCTGTCCCTCAGCATACGGGTCAGAACGCCGACAAGTTTCGAGGCGCTTTGCCGATAGAGGTCACGAAACGCCCCGCGATCCTGCCGGGCAACCTGGCGAAGCAATTCAGAAATGGTTTCTTCGGTCACATGCGGACGCCCGTATCGGTTGCCCTGCAGCCTGTGCGCGAAGCCCCTGCCCTGTCAACCGGCCAATGCGCCCGCCGGCGAGTTACCCTGCAATGACCGACCCCATGCCGCCCCCAGGCAGATACCGGGACAAGCAACACTCGGAAGAAAAATCAGGACTGGGTGAAACTTTCGCCCTGTTCGTTCCGTTTCCACCGGGTCAGGCCAGAACCGGCCGGCCAGTGAATGGAGAAGAAAAAGATGAAACGCACGATGGAAACCGTATTCGCGTCTGCCCTGGTGTCGGCCCTGGCGCTGCCCGCGTTGGCTGATACCGGCATCGGGCTTGCCGGTGACCGAACCCTGGTGATGATCGATCTGCACGGCGGCCAGGTGACCGGCATGACCGAGATCGACTACGAAGGGCGCATTCACGGCATCGATTACCGCCCCGCCACCAGCAGCCTGATCGGCGTCACCCAGGATTTCGAGGTTGTCGAGATCGACCCCGAAACGGGTAGCTGGACGCTGATCGTGCAGATGGATACCGAAATGGCGATCGACGATGGCGCAGCCGTGATCGTTGACATCAACCCGGCCGCCGATGCGCTGCGCTTCATGTCAGGCACCACGAACCACCGCGTGAACCTGACCAGCGGCGCGGTCATGGTCGATGGGGAACTGACCTTTACCGATGGCACCGAAGGCACACCGATGGTCGGCGGCACGGCCTACAGCAATTCCTTTGGCCAGCCAGAATCGACCACGATGTTCAATATCGACACCCAGCGCGCCGCCTTGCTGCGCCAGACCGCACCGAATGATGGCGACAACGAACGGATCGGTGATCTGGGCGTAATGCTGGACGGGCCGATTGCCTTTGACATTGTCACCGATGCCGAGGGCATGAACACAGGCTGGCTGGCGGCCAACGGGGCGCTGCACACCATCTCGCTGGAAGAGGGTTCAATCACCAATTCCTGGCAGATCGACGGCCTGGATGTGACGTTGCGTGATCTGACGGTCATGCCGGCGGCCGAATAAGCCGGCGCAGACCACCGCTGGCGGGCCGAATGATTGCCTGGAAACCGCATGCCGGGGGGCGGCCCCCGGCATGCGCCTGTTCCAGCTGCCCGTCCCTCGTATCCGGGTGGCGGGTCTGATAGCACAGGCCCGGTGCGACACAGCCCGGAGCCAGAATGCCCACTCACCCCATCATGAATGCCCGCGAGACGCCCCTGGCGATCCTGACCATTTGCGCGGGGGTCGCCTTGCTGGTTGCCAATGATGCCGTGGCCAAACTGCTGACCGACCGCTACCCGCCCATCCAGATCCTGTTCATGCGCAATGTGATTGCTGTGCCGATCATTGCCACGGTGATTGTGACGGTGTTTGGCCCGGCAACCCTGCGGACCGCGCATTTGCGCCTGCATGCGCTGCGTGGTCTGGCCATGCTGATCGGTGCGTGGCTGTATTTCACCGCATTGATCCACATGCCGCTGGCCGAGGCAACCGCCCTGGTCTTTTCTGCACCGATCTTCATTACGGCGCTGTCTGTGCCCCTGTTGGGCGAAAAGGTGGGCTGGCGCCGCTGGGGGGCGGTGCTGTTGGGGTTTGCGGGTGTCCTGATCATCGTTCGGCCGGGCAGCGCAGCGTTCCAGCTGGCCGCGCTGCTGCCTGTGGGCGCGGCGTTGTGCTATGCGCTGTTCATGATGAGCGCGCGCTGGATCGACCGCGGCGAGAGGCTGTGGACGATGATGCTGTTCGGCATGCTGTTTCCGGCGCTGTATGCAGCACCCTTTGCCATCGCTGGCTGGAGCCCGCTTCAGGTTGCCGATCTTGGCCTGTTCCTGGCGCTGGCGGTGTTCGGCAGCATGGGGCTGGCGCTGATCGGTCATGCATTCCGGCTTGCCCCGGCCGCCATCGTGGCGCCCTTTGACTATACCGCGCTGATCTGGGCCACGGGGCTGGGCTGGCTGATCTGGGGGGATGTGCCCCTGGCATGGAGCGTTCTGGGCGCCGCGATCATCGTTCTCAGCGGCATCATCATCATCCTGCGCGATGCACGCCAGTAGCCATGCCATGCGCCGGCGGCGTGCATCGCCACGCCGGCGCCGTCAGTCATGCCCCAGATAGGCGCGCCGCACGGCCGGGTCGCGCTCCAGGTCCCGGCCGGCGCCCTGCGCGACGACAACGCCGTTTTCCAGCACATAGGCATGATCGGCGATCTTGAGCGTGCGGTGCAGATCCTGTTCGGCGATCAGCACGGTGATGCCCATGGCACGCAGCCGGGGCACGATGCGAAAGATCTGGCGCGCGATGGCCGGGGCAAGGCCCAGCGTGGGTTCATCCAGCAACAACACGTTTGGCCGGGCCATCAGCCCGCGCCCCAATGCCAACATCTGCTGTTCGCCACCTGACAGCGTACCGCCGGCCTGTTCCATGCGTTCCTGCAGGCGCGGAAACAGGGTGCAGACCTGCGCCATCATGGCGTCGCGTCCGGGGCGGGCGTGGGGTGTCACCGCGCCCAGCATCAGATTTTCGCGCACGGTCAGTTCAGGAAATACCTTGCGCCCCTCTGGCACCAGCACGATGCCGCTGGCCACGCGCTGATGCGTCGGTGTTGCACCAATCGGCTTGCCAGCCAGGGTGATCTGTCCGGCGCTGGGCGCGATCAACCCCGCCAGCACCTGCATCAGCGTGCTTTTGCCCGCGCCATTCGCCCCAAGGACGGCGGTGATTGCCGCCTCGCGCACATCGATATCGACCCCGCGCAACACCAGCACCTCGCCATAGCCGGCGTGCAGTCCGCGCACCGACAGCGACCGCGCCGCCGCTGCCGCTGCCGCGCCGGGGATGTCTGCCGCCGTCATGGCGCCACCTGCTGCGTGACGCCGGAACCATTGACCGCGTCATCCTCTTCGTCGTCATCAATGCCGAAATATGCCTCGGCCACCTGCGGATCAGCGGCGATCTGGTCCGGGCTGCCCTCGGCGATCAGTCGGCCACGGTGCAGCACGGTGATACGGTCAGACATCTGGTTCAGCGCGCTCATCACATGCTCGATGATCAGGATCGTCAGGCCATGGTGTTCCTTGACCCGGCGCAGGGCTGCCATCATCTCCACCACCTCGGCCGGGGTCAGCCCGGCCATGACCTCGTCCAGCATCAGCAGCCGTGGCCCGGTGCCCAATGCGCGCGCCACCTCCAGACGCTTGCGCCCTGACAGGGTCAGGCTGGCCGCTGGCCGGTCGGCCAGCGCCCCCAGGCCGCATTCATCCAGAATCCCGCTCACAAGCCGCCCCATCTGGCCGCGCGGCAGCGCCGGCACGCGCCCGAACAGCACCGCGGTTTCGACATTCTCGCGCACGCTCAACTGGGCAAAGGGGCGCACGATCTGAAAGGTGCGCGCAATGCCCATGCGGCAAATCGCATCGGGCCGCTTGCGGTCGATCTGCTCTCCGTCAAACAGGATGCTGCCACTGCTGGCGCGCTGGTTGCCGGCAATGATGCTGAACAGCGTTGTCTTGCCGGCGCCATTGGCCCCCATCAGCCCGTGGATCGTGCCTTCGGCAACGGTCAGCGACACGTCGTCCAGCGCCTTCAGCCCGCCGAAACGCTTTTCCAGCCGGTCAACTACCAGAAGCGTCATGCGCGCCGTCCTTTCAGCAATCCAACCATGCCGTTGGGGGCGAACAGCACAAAGATGATCAGGCTGAAGCCCAGCATGATCAGATAAAGCTGGGGCGAGGCGCCGCGCAGCAGTTCTGACAGGCCGACCAGAAACAGCGCGCCCAGCACCGGGCCGCGCGCATCGCCCGCCCCGCCGATGATCGCCATGGTGACGATGGTGAACGAGATCGTGGGCGAAAAGACCTGCATCACCTCGAAATAAGTCGAGCGCAGCGCCATCACCGCGCCCACCATCCCCGGAATGACCGCGGACAGGGCAAAGGCCAAAGCCTTGTAGCGTGTCACCGGCACGCCCAGCGTTTCGGCGGCGGTCTCATCCTCGCGGATCGCCACCAGGCCGCGCCCGAACCGTGACACCCCGACAAAATGGCGCAGCAGCGTTGCGGCAACAGCCAGTGCCACCATCCAGGCCAGCAGCGTGGGCGTGCCCGGCGCGCCAAACAGCAGCCGTGACGAGGCACCCAGCGCCGTTTCCAGCCTCAGCAGCGCAAATTTCAGCAGTTCCGCCAGACCAAGCGTCAGGATCACGAAATAGGGGCCGCGCACCCTTAGCACCGGCACCGCGATGATCAGCGCAAAGGCACCCGCCAGCAGCCCGCCAAGAGGCACCAGCAACCAGACCGGCAATTCGCGAAACTGCGTGGCCATCAGATAGGCACCCAGCCCATAGGCAAAGACATGGCCCAGCGAGACATAGCCGGTAAGACCTGAAAACAGGCTCCAGCTTTGGGTCAACGCGATCCACATCGCCAGGTTCAGGGCCACGATCTGCCAATAGGGGCCGGCCTGCATGCCGCCCAGATATAGCGCCATCGCGCATGCCACGGTGATTGCCACGGCCAGCACATCCTGCCTGGACACCATGCCGGTCATGCCTTGCTCCCTGTGTTGGGGCGGGGTGTTCGTGTATCCTGTCCCGCCACTCATGACCGCGCGCGTCCCAACAGGCCCTGGGGCCGGATCAGCAGGATCGCGACAAAGGCGCCGTAGATCAGGATCGACCTGACCTCGGCGGAAAAGATCGACACGGCATAGACCTCGATGATCGCCAGCAGAAAGCCGGCCACGATGCCGCCGCGAATGTTGCCCAGCCCGCCCATGATGATCACCACGAAGGCGGCGATGGTAAAGCGGAACCCCATGAAGGGCGTCACCTGTTCGGTCATCGACAACAGGACGCCGGCAATCGCCGCCGAGGCAAAGCCAAGCCCGATGGCCACCGCCTGGACCCGGCCGACATTGATGCCGACGATCCTTGCGGCATCACGGTGCTGGATCAGTGCCTTGATCTCCATGCCGAAAAGGGTGCGGTTCAGAAAGGCCATCACCGCCACCAGCATCGCACTGGCAACCAGCAACGAGGCGATGCGGTTGCCTGTCATGGCGGTCTGGCCGATGTGATAAACGGTATCAAGGTGGCGATAGGCACGCGGCGTTGCCGAGAACGCCATCGCCATCAGGTTCTGGATCACCACCGACACACCGAAAAACAGCAACAGCGAGCGCGCCTCGATCACGGCAGGCGCCAGACCCTGCGCCAGTTGGTGCCGAAAGATCAGCGCATAAAGCACCAGCCCGATGGCCGCCCCCGCCGCCGCAATCAGGGGAAGGGCCAGCAGCGGCGACACTCCCGTCAGGGTGAACCACCAGAATGCTGCAAAGGCGCCCAGCATCAGGAAATCGCCATGCGCGATGTTCAGCAGCCGCATGGTGCCATAGACCAGATTCAGCCCCAGCCCGATCAGTGCATAAAGCGCACCCAGAACAGCCGCGGCGAACAGCAGTTGTCCGGAAAGCAGCGTGTCGATCATGGGGCGGTTTCCTTGCCGGGTCTGGCTGGGGTGTCTGGCGCATGGGTCTGGTCGGTGCGACCCCGCCGCCGGTCAATGGGGGCAGCCCGGCCCGCATGTTGCTGCGGGCCGGCAGGTGCCTAGCGCTGTATCAGGGGCGCGGTGGCGATCTCGGGCGGCCAGACCAGTTGCATGCGGCCGTCCTGACGCTGCACGAAAGCCGTCGGTGTCACGGCATTCTCGACACCATCGAAACGCACTTCGCCATTGATCGTGTCAAAGGTGCCGCCGGCAATGGCTGCGCGCAGCGCATCGCGGTCCAGCCCGGCCTCGGCCACGGCCTGCTGCAGGATCTCTACCGACATGAAGGCCAGCGCCGAATCCAGGTAATCGGGCTCCTGGTCGAAGCGTTCGACATAGGCGTCGAAGAAAGGCCGCGCGCGCGGCCAGGCATCCTGCTCCGGTGACCAATGCGCCAGCGTCACGATTCCGTCGGCAAGCGGGCCAAAGGCCTGTCCGAACGCATCGATGGTCGGCCCGATCAGCATGAACTGCAGGCTGGGCGCCAGCCCCAGTTCGCGGGCCTGCCCGGCATAAAGGAACGCATCGGCAGGGTAGGTCAGCGCCAGCACGGCGTCAGGTGCGGCACTGCGAACCTGGGTCAGCAGCGGGGTCATGTCGGTAATGTCGGGCGGGTAGTTCTGCGACATCACGATCTCGATTCCCTCGGCCTGCAGTGCAGGGGTCAGGAACTGCAGGTTTTCCTGGCTGAAGGGCAGCACATTCGCCAGGATCGCCACCGATCCGATATCCGCCTCGGCCAGCATCCGCGCCAGTTCCGGCCCTATCCGGTCAGGGATGGCGGCGGTGGGGAACCATATGTTGCCCGGCTGCACCTGACGGATCATGACCGACGCGGCGGTGTTGCCGACCATCGGAAAGCCATACCGCTCGACCACACCCGCCACGTTCAGATGATGCGGTGTGCCCCAGGGCGCGACCAGCAGATCAACCCCGTCTGAGGTGATCAGCCTTTCATAAAGCTGCGCTGCCATCGACGGGTCGCTTTCGTCGTCATAGGTGACGAATTCCACCGGCCGCATCTCGCCGGCAACATTCAGCCCACCGGCGGCATTCACCTGTTCGGCCCACAGCGTATAGGCCTGTTCCTGGCTGGGCGCGGCGGCCGCGAACAGCCCGGTGCGGGCAATGGTATAGCCGATCCGCACCGGATCGGCGGCCATGGCCGGGGCCCAGGCGCCGGCGAACGCCGCCACCCCGGCCATTAGTCCTAGCATCTGACGTCTGATCATTGTTCATTGTCTCCCAGTTGGCGAAAGCGGCCCGTTTCGGGCTCAGATCTTGCGGATGAAGGCATCGGCGGCGCCTGCCCAGACGCCATCGACCTCGCCCGAGGCATAGCTGGCGCCCAGATGATCGGCGCCGGAAAGTTCGCATGTTTCCACCTTGACGCCCAGCCTGGCCAGGTCACGGGCAAACTCTTGTGCCTGAGTGCGCAGATGGGGAAAATCCTGTTCGCCCCAGGCGACCAGGAAGGGCGGCGCCTTGGCGTGCAGCCAGGTCACGGGCGAGGCCGGTTTTTCGTTGCCAAGCGCCCCATCGCCCAGAAAACGGGGCCGCATCGACAGGCCCGAGCCCTCGCCAAAACGATAGGTGCCAGAGATCGGCAGCGCCCCCTTGACAACATCCGGCGAAAGGCCGCGCGCCGCCTGCCAGTCGGTGCGCAGGGCCAGCAGCGCAGCCAGATGACCACCGGCCGAATGCCCGCCCACGAACAGCCGTGCCGGATCACCGCCATGCGCGGCCAGACGCGCCGCCACCGCGGCCACCCCGGCGGCCACATCGTCGAAACAGGCGGGCCAGACATGCGCCGGGGCCAGACGATAGCCCAGGCTGGCCACGGTGATTCCGCGCGCAGTCAGCGCCGGGGCCATGAAGGCCATCCATTCCTTGTACCCGCTGGTCCAGCCGCCGCCATGGATCAGCAGCAGCGTATCGCCCCGGGGCGCCTGCGCGGGATACAGCGCGACCGACTGATAGGGGTCGGCCCCATGCTGCCATTCCACGGTCGGCACGCTGGCGGCTGCCGGCATGATGCGGGCGTGATAGGCCGCGCCGATGCTGGTAAAGGGTTCCTGCGCGGGGTAATCCTCAGGCTTCATCGCCCTGCCCCTGTGGCTGTTCATCCGCTTGCCCGGTCATCTGGTCAAGCACGCGTTCCGGCGTCATGGGCAACGCATGCAGCGGCCCGCCGACGACCTGGGTCAGTGCATTGGCAATTGCCGCCGGTACGGGGTTCAACCCGATTTCGCCCGCGCCCTTTGCGCCGAACGGCCCGTTCGGTTCAGGGTCTTCGACGATGATGGAATGAATGGGCGGCGTGTCGGCACTGGTGGGGATCTTGTAATCCATCAGCGAGGGGTTCACCAGGCGCGCACCATCCCAGACCATCGCCTCGTACAGGGCAAAGCCCATCCCCTGCACGAATCCGCCCTCGATCTGGACATCGACCAGCCGCGGGTTGATGGCCCGGCCCACGTCGATGGCGCTCCAGGCTTCGGCCACCCGCGGCTGGCCGGTGACCTCGTCCACCTCGACATCGACGACGACGGCGCCAAAGCTGAACACCCCGATGCGCGGAAACGGCAGGCCCAGCGCAATGGCGCGTTTGGGGTCATGGGTGGGCTCGTCGAACACCAGCGAGTGGCTGCCCACGATGGGGCCCCCCTTGGCCCAATGCGCCCGCGCCGAAATCGCTGCAAAGGGCAGATCGACATTGGCACCCTTCACGGCGATGCGCCCGCCCTCGCGCAGTTCCAGCTGATCGACCGGCACATCCAGCATCTCGGCGGCGTGATCCATCGCCTGGCGCAGCACATCGCGCGCGGCACCGGCCACGGCACGGCCCGTGGTATAGGTCACGCGGCTGGCCGTGGTGCCCCAGTTGTAGGGTGAGCCGTCGGTATCGGGGCTGGCCACGCTGACCATTTCCACCGGAACCTGCAACGCCTCGGCACAAATCTGCGCCAGAACGGTATCAGACCCCTGGCCAATGTCGGTGGCGCCGGTGTTCAGCGCAATGGTGCCGTCTTCCAGCATCCGCACGATCGCCCCGGTGCCCAGCAGGCCCGAGATATGCGCCGATATGGCGATACCCTTGCCGCGCCGCTTGCCCGGTGCCGCCGAAATGGCATCGCGCCGCGCCCAGCCAGAGGCGGCCTCGACCGCGTCAAGGCATCGCGCCAACCCGTTCGAGGCAACTTTCGGTCCGGCAAACCAGCCGTCCCCTTCGCGCAGCATGTTGCGGCGTCGCATCTCGATGGGGTCGATGCCCAGCTTGCGCGCGATCTGGTCGATCTGCTGTTCGCCGGCAAAACCGACCTGCGGGTTGCCAAAGCCGCGAAACGCCCCGAAGCGCAGCTTGTTGGTATAGACCAGCTTGCCCCGCGCGCGCTGGTTCGGAATGCGATACGGCCCGCCCGACATGAGCAGCGCATAGCCAAGCACACCGGGGCTGTCATCGGCAAAGGCGCCGCAGTCCAGCAACACCTCGCAGTCGCGCGCAATCAGCCGGCCCTGGGCGTCGGCGCCGGTTTTCATGCGCACCTTGAACGGGTGCCGGGCGCGGACGATCTCGAAATCCTCCTCGCGCGTCAGAATGCACTTGACCGGGCGGCCCGTCTTCATCGCCAGCGCCACGGTCAGAGGCTGAACATGGGCCTCCATCTTGTTGCCGAAACCCGCCCCTACCCGCGGGGTCAGGCTGCGCAGCCTTGACATGGGCAGGTTCAGGCTTTCGCAGACATTGGCCTGCACGCGAAAAACCGACTGGTTGGCCGACCACAGCGTGACACGACCCTGCGCATCGACCTCGGCCAGGGCGCCGCAGGGTTCGATGGCGACATGGGCCTGCGGTTCGGTGGTATACTCGCCCTCGACGACCACGGCGCACTCGGCCCAGGCGCTGTCGACATCGCCCTCTGACAACTCGGTACGCGAACACAGATTGCCCTTTGACCCTGCGTCGAAAACCTTGAAATAGGCATCCAGGTTCTCATGCAGGATCGGCGCATCCGGTGCCAGCCCCTCTTCGGGGGACAGGACAGCGGGCAGTTCCTCGTATTCGACCTCGATCAGATTCACGGCGGCGCGGGCCTGTTCCAGGGTCTCGGCGGCGACGGCCGCCACCGGCTCGCCCTGATAAAGCACCTTGCCCTTGGCCAGCGCGTGTTCATCCTTGATGAAGGCGCCCATGCGCCCGTCGGGCACATCATCGCCGGTGATGACAGCCACAACACCCGGCGCGGCCAATGCCTGAGACACGTCATAGGAAAGGATGCGCGCATGGGCGTGCGGCGACCCCAGAATGGCAGCGTGCAGCATGCCGGGGCGGTACAGATCGTCAATGTATTCGGCCCGGCCCAGAACTTTCTCGCGGTTCTCCAGCTTCGGTGTGGACTTGCCAACGGCGGTGCCGGTCAGCTTTTCCGGCGGGATGGTGACTGCAATGCTCATTCAACGGCCTCCCGCTTGGTGTCCTTTTGCCGTGCAAGCTGCAGCGCGGCATCAGTGACGGCCTCGACGATGCGCACATAGCCGGTGCAGCGGCACAGGTTGCCCGACAGCGCGGACCGGATGGCAGGCTCGTCAGGGACCGGTGTTTGCGCCACCAGATCACGCGCCGTGATCAGCATGCCCGATGTACAGAAACCGCATTGCACCCCGCCTGACAGGATCATCGCTTCCTGCAGGGCCTGCATCGCGGCGTCGTCGGCGAACCCTTCAAGCGTGGTCACCTCGCGCCCGGTGCAGGCGCCGGCCAGGGTCAGACAGCCGCGCACGGGCACCCCGTCGACCATGACGGTACAGGCGCCGCAAACGCCCTGGTTGCAGCCGCGCTTGGCGGCGCGCAGCGCCAGATCGTCGCGCAGCACATCCAGCAACGTGGCATCGCCGGGTGCGAATATCTCGCGCCGGGTGCCGTTGATCTGCAATGCGAAGACTTCCTTGCCTGCCATCAGCGGTCTCCCGTTACATCCCTGATCGCCGCAGCAACCATCCGGGGGATCAGTTTCAAGCGATACGCGGCCGAACCGCGCACATCGTCGATAGGGTCTGCCTGTTCGGCCAGTGTTGCACAGAATGCGGCTATGGCGGCAGGGTCATGCAACCGGCCTGCCAGCGCCGCCTCGGCGTCGCGGTCACGGATCGGCGCGGGCCCGCAGGCGCCCACCGCCACCCGTACCGATGAATCAGGCCCGGCACCTTCACGCGCACAGGCCACCGAGACGGTTGCATAATCACCCGGCGTGCGCGCCAGCTTGCGATAGACAGAGGGGCCATCACCGCCGGCGGGCAGTTCGATTGCCGTAACGATCTCGCCAGGCTCCAGCGCGGTTTCGTACCAGTCCACCAGATAATCGGCGACAGCGAGGCGGCGCAGGCCATCCGGCCCGACCAGTTCGACCTCGGCCCCGGCGCAAGCCAGAACCGGCAGGTAATCGGCCGCCGGATCGGCATTGGCGATGGCGCCGCCGATGGTGCCCATGTTGCGCACCACCCGGTTGGCAATCAGACCGGCAGCCTGCCGCAGCATCTGCCAGCCGCCTGTCAGATCGGCGCATTCGGCGATCTGGCGATGATGCATCATGCCGCCGATGCGCAGCCCCCCCGCGGCCGACGGGCCAATGCCACGCAGGGCCTCGATCCGGGCCAGGCTGACAAAATGGCTGGCCTCGATCAGCCGGGCATTCTTCATCGCCACCAGAGAGGCGCCGCCAGCCATCGGCCGCGCATCGGGGTTGGCGGCAAGAAAGGCGATGGCCTCGTCAACGGTCTGCGGTGCAACAACGAAACTCATGCAGCACTCTCCTCCAGCCGGGCGGCGAAAGCCTTGACGAACTCGGCGCTCAGGCTTTCGACCTTCTTGCGCATCAGGCCCATGCCGTATTTCCCCAGCCGCCCGCTGATGGAGAAATCGGTGCTCCAGGCAACCAGGGTGGTTCCCGGCTCGGGCTCTGACAGTGTCAGGATATTGGTGGAGGACACGGTGCTTGCTCTCGTGCCCTCCTCACCCCGGGCACGCGAACGCACTTCCTCCAGGGCGATTTCCTGTTCGATCTCGATCACCAGATTGAACCGCGCCGATATCGGCCCGAACTTGACCAGGACACGCGCCCGGTAGCTGGTATCGTCGATCTGCTCGGCCATCTCGCAGCCCGGCACGCATTGCGCCATCAGGCCGGGATCGCGGATCGCCTCCCAAACCACGGGGCGTGGCGCCGAGACGGGAAAGGAGCCTTCCAGTTTCATCGCGTTTTCCCGGTCAACCGCGGTTCACGGCCGGCACGATCATGGCCGGATCGACCAGATTGCCATGCTCGACCACCACCTTGCCATCCAGTTCGATGGTGCAGTCACGCATTGGAACATCGTAGTGACCGCGCGTGGTGCGCTTGCCACCGCCCTGGCTGTTGGGCCCGGTCGAGAACAGGAAGTTGCCCGGGAAACAGCGCGCGGCTGCCCGGCTGCGCTCGGGTGCATCGCCGTACAGCGCAATCGAATCCCAGCGGCATTGCGGGTTCAGACCCCAGCCCAGATGCGAGATGGCATAGGGGTCGCGGTCGCCCTCGAACTCTTCGCCGCGCTTGAGCCATTCGCGCATCAAGGTGGCATCGACACCGCCCTCGATCGACACCACATGGCCATCCTCGATGTCCAGATAAATCTTGTCGACGACATAGCGGCAGTAGGGCAGGATCACGATATCGCCGGGATTGATCACGACACGCCCGCGCGCGCTGCCCTCGTTCGGGAAAGTATGGATCAGCCCCACGCCCCAATGATCGAACCGCCCCGGTTCATCAGCCATGCCGTACTGGATCATCACCGGATATTCGCCGCGGGAATAGGTGAAGTCGGTGCCGTGCGGCGAGGTGACGCGAATATTGCTGGCCTGCTCATATACCTTGCCCGCATGGACCACCGCCTCTTTCAGCCCCGGCGGCGATTGCAGCTGCTCCAGATCATCCGGCGCATCGATGATCATCTGCACCCGAACGCCGGCCTGCTGCACTTCACGCAGCCATTTGGCAAACAGCGGCACATGGAAGATCAGGATCATGTCGCATTTCATCAGGGCATCGACTGTGCCCTTGCACTTGCCGATGGTCGGAACGCCAACCTTGGTCCAGCCCGGGATCATGTTGACGCACATTTCGTAGATGTCGAAGCCCATCTCGTCGGCCGCGGCAAAGGCGGCCTGAATGTACTCTCGCCGCGTGCCCAGGTCGGAAACGATGGCAACGGTCTGGCCCGGGCCCACCTTGCACAGCTCGAACTGCTTTCTGAACAGATAGGTCAGCTTGGCAGGGTTCAGTTCCTGCGTACGGATCGCCGCTTCCATCATAGCCTCCGGTAACTTCACGAATCGGACGTCTTGAACGAAGGCTAGTCGCCAAGGCGCAGACCGGTCAATAATAAATGTTGTTCATTATACATCTTTATTGATCACGGCCTCCTGGCGCTGCACGCCGGCTGGCGGCACCGGGCCCGGTACCCCCAGGATCATGCTGGCTGTCAGCCGCGCGGTCTGGGCCAGGCGGTCAGAGCGCCCCTTTACCCGTGCGCCCAGCACAAAGCCGTCGAACGCCATGAACACCAGATGCGCCAGCGCATCGTCCTCTTGCAAAAGGTGCCATCTTTCGGGGGGCAGACAATCGCGCAGCATGCGGGTCAAGCGGAGTTCGAGAAATCGCAGCAAATCCCGGCTGTAACTGTCGCCCGGCTTCGACAGCGCCAGACCCTGCACCAGGTTTACCGCCAGATTGTTGTCTGCATCCGGAATCTCGCCCCAGATTGCCAGCAACAGACGCTCTACCCGGGTGTGGGGATCAGGGATTCGTGCCAGTTCCAGGTCCAGCAATTCGACCTGCCGATACAACCAGGGCGACATCACGGCCCACAGGATATCAAGCTTGGACGCAAAGTAGACATAGATGTTGCCCTGCGAAACGCCGGCCGCCCGCGCGATCTGGGCAATCGTGGTGCTGGCATAATCCTTTTCCGAAAACAGCTGGAAGGCTGCATCCAGAATTGCGTCGCGCACCTCGGCTTTCTTGACCTGTGCCATGTGTCCTCACCGCAGCCCTTGCTGTAGCGGCCCATCTGAAAAGGAATGATTAGAGAAGTCCATTCTTTTTTAGGTGGCCTGCGCCGGTTTGCGCGCGCCGCGTTCGACCGCGCGATGCCGGCAGCCCGCGTCATATGGGGCGAACGCGTTCAGCGGCGCTGAAAGGCGCCTTGGCCCGCCCTGCCCTGCCCTGCCCGCCCTGAGTGATCCGCGACGCGGACACCCGCGCCGATTCCATTTTCGTGCCGGCATCTGGGTCGTCGCTTGCGCCCGTCCCGGGGGTTGCGCGGCAAGGAACAGCCGCCGGATTGGATTTGCAGCGGGTTTTTCGCTCATTTTTTGTCCGTTTGGAAAAAAACAATCGCCACAGCGCCTGCCGGCATCGTGTTGCGCTGGTGCGACCACCGGCCCGGTGCAAGCTCTATTCATCCGAACTTGTCCGTGCCGGACCAGGCACAAGGTCCAGGACAGGCACAAGCCGAGAAATCGCCATGCCGAAAGAACGCCCGCAGAAAATGTCATCAGGGAAGGATCGACCATGAAAGCACTGAAAGGCGTCATGCCGACGCTCGCTGCCAGCACCATAATGCTGGGTCTTGCGCCCGCTGCGCAGGCCGAACTGGCAGCTGTGGGTAACCCGCGCCCGGCGGTAATCCTGTATGGGCCGACGAATGACGGCGGCTGGTCACAATCGATCGACGAGGCGCGCCAGCTGTTGGAAGAAACGCTTGGCACACGGATTGCACAAGCGGCGGAAATCCCTGAAACCGCAACGGCGATCCGGCCCGCCGCCGAACTGTTCATCGAGCGCGGCGCAAACATCATCATCGGTTCGGCCTTCGGATACTCCGACACCTTTGCAGAACTGGCGGCCGAATTTCCGCAGATCATGTTCTTCAATCCGGCCGGCACCACCAACGCGCAGAATCTGCAAAGCGTCTATGGACGAACCTATGAAACCCATTACCTGTGCGGGATGGTGGCGGGCGGGCTGACCGAGTCCGGCCGCATCGGTTTTGTTGCGGCCAATCCGTTCGGGTTGGTGAACTGGACCGTAAACGCCTATCTGCTGGGTGCGCGCCAGATCAACCCGGATGTCGAACTGTCGGTTGTCTTTACCGGCTCATGGGGTGATCCGGTGCGCGAACGCGCGGCCACCCAGGCGCTGATCGAACAGGGCGCCGATGTGATCGGCCAGCATGTCGATACGCCGACACCCCAGATCGTTGCCGCCGAGGCCGGCATTTTTGCCACCGGGCATCACCGTGACCTGTCGGAATTCAGCGCCGCCACGCAATGCTCTTCAGTCTGGACATGGGATCTTTATCTGGGCTCGGCGATCGAGGCGGTCTCGGCGGGCACGTTCGAGCCCGCGCCCTACGGGGCATTCCTGTCGATCGCCGATGGCGCAGTCGATGTCGCATGCTGCGGCCCCGCCGTACCGGACGACCTGGCTGCGCGCGTCATGGAGGCACGCGAGGCTATCATCGGCGGCATGCATGTCTTCGCCGGCCCGCTGTACGACCGTGACGGCACCCTGCGCGTTGCAGAGGGTGCGGTGCTGGATGACGGCGCGCTGTGGGGCATGGACTGGTTCGTGGCCGGCGTGACAGGCCAATAAGGCAGATGGGCAGCATGCGCATGCGCGGCATCGACAAGAGCTTCGGGGGCTTCAAGGCCCTCGACAAGGTCGATTTCGAAGCCCGACCCGGCGAGGTTCACGCCCTTCTGGGCGAGAACGGTGCCGGCAAGTCAACCCTGATGAGCGTGGCATGCGGGCTTTATGCCCCGGATTCCGGGGAAATAGAGGTTGATGGCCGCCCGGTGCAGATCGATGGCGCCAGACGCGCTGTCGAACTTGGCATCGGCATCGTGCATCAGCATTCACGGCTGGTCGAGGCCTTTACGGTGCGTGACAATCTGGCCCTGTTCAACCCGGGCAGGCCGGTGGACGATGTGATGCGCGACGCACAGGCCGCTGCCCGCGATCTGGGATTCGAGATCGCGCCCGGCAGGCTGGCGGGCCAGTTGGGCGTTGCCGATCAGCAGCGGCTGGAAATTCTGAAAGTCATCGTTTCCGGCGCGCGTCTTGTCATCCTGGATGAACCCACCGCTATCCTGAGCGATGCGGAAGGCGCCATGCTGATGGAACTGGTGCGCCGCCTGGCGCAGTCAGGCCGGGCGGTGGTGCTGGTCACCCACAAGCTGCACGAGGCGCTGGCCCATAGCGACCGGATCACCGTGATGCGTGGCGGCAAGCGGGTTGCCGAGGCCCTGCCACAAGACATGACACCGCAGACACTGACGCATCTGATCGTGGGTGCCAATGTTGCCGAAGCGTTCATCCCCTCTGGTGCGGTCGGCGCGCCCGTGCTGTGGCTGGAAAATGTGTTCGTACCCGGCGAAGGCCGGCAGCGTGGGCTGGCCGGTGCCAGCCTGTCACTGAAAGCGGGTGAAATCTATGGCGTTGCCGGCGTGTCAGGCAACGGGCAGGCCGAACTGGCGGCGGTGATCTGCGGCATCGGCACACCCACTCAGGGGCGCATCATGATGGCAGACCGGGGCGACATCACGCATCAGGGGCCTGCCGACCGGCGGCGGCAGGGGCTGGCCGCAATCCCGGCTGACCGCTATCGCCACGCGCTGGCCGGCAGCGCGTCGGTTGCCGACAATTTTGCCGTGCCCGGCGCCCTTGCCGGGGCTTATGGGCCCTGGGCCTGGTTCAACCGTGGCATCATGCGGCGGCAGACCCGCGATGCCATCGCGCGCAACGACGTTCAGGGCGTGCGCAGCACGGGCCAGCCCGCCTCGCTCTTGTCCGGCGGCAATGCGCAGAAACTGGTGATCGCACGCGAGTTTCAGGGAAAGCCGCGCGTGGTGCTGGCACACAGCCCGTCTCGCGGGCTGGATGTACGGGCTGCCGCAGCAGTGCACGACCGGCTGCGACAGGCACGCGACGCCGGCGCGGCCGTGATCGTGATCAGCGAGGATCTGGACGAGATCCTGTTGCTGTCAGACCGTATCGGGGTGCTGAACGCCGGGCGCATCGCCGCCGAGTTCGACGCCCCCGCAGATCGTGCCGCCATCGGCGCGGCCATGGTGCACCATGAGCACGCCTGAAACCGCAACCGGGGCCTTTGCCATCGTCCCCCGAACGGGGCGCGCGCGCGCCGCCTGGCAGTCCCTGCGCATCGTGCCCCTGCTGGAACCCCGTCAGACCGTCTCGCGCGCCATGCGTGCGACCGTCTATCTGTCGGCACTGTTTCTGGCCGGGGTGCTGTCGGTGGCGCTGCTGGTCTGGGCCGGGGTGCCCGCGGGCGATCTGTGGCGCGAGCTGTCATCGGTCGCCTTTAACAGCCCCCGCGCGCTGGCCTCGGTTCTGGCCCAGACGGCGCCGCTGGTCGTGGCGGGCCTGGCCACATCCATCGCATTTCGCGTGGGTTTCTGGAACATCGGCATCGAGGGCCAGATGATCCTGGGGGCGGTGCTGGCCACGGCGGTCGCCGTTTACGACATCGGACCAGAGCCTCTGCGGCTGCCCCTGATGGCCCTGGCTGCCTGCCTGGGCGGGATGGCCTGGATCGCCGGGCCCGGCTGGCTGAAGGCGCGCCTGTCGATGAGCGAGGTCATCACCACGCTGCTGCTGAATTACGTCGCCTTCAACCTGCTGCTGCATCTGCTGTACGGCCCCTGGCAGGACCCGGCCAGCCGCTTTCCCCATTCCGAGCAATTCGCCGCGGCAGAACGGTTGCCGCGTCTGGGCTGGCAGAACCTGACCTGGTCGGTGCCTCTGGCGGCCGGCCTGGCATTGGCGCTGTGGTGGGTGATGTCGAAAAGCCGGCTGGGCTATCTGCTGGACCTGCTGCGCCACAACCGCCACATGGCCCATGCCCTGGGCGTGCCCGTGGCCGGCATATCGATTGCGGCAGTGCTGGGCTCCGGTGCGGTGGGCGGGCTTGCCGGCTTTACCATCGTCGCCGGCATCGAAAGCCGCCTGACACAGGATTTCTTTGTCGGCTACCTGTTTTCCGGCATTCTGATTGCCTTTCTGGCCAGGAACAACCCCGTCGGCGTGGTCGTCGCGGCGTTCTTTCTGGCCACGCTGATGATGCTGGGCCAGAGCCTGCAGGTCTTCTTTGGCATTCCCTTTGCACTGATCCGTCTGATCCAGGCGATTTTCATCATCAGTGTGGCCGGGTCCGAATTCTTTCTCGGCTATCGCATGCACTGGAGGCGCGCCGCATGATCGACCTCATGGGCTTCTGGCTGATCAGCCTGCCGGGTTTCGCCGTGCCCTTTGCGCTGGCAGCCATCGGGCTGATCCTGTGCGAACGTGCGGGTGTGCTGAACCTGGGCGCCGAGGGGTTCATGCTGATGGGCGCCCTGGCAGGTGTGGGCCTGACGCTGAACGGCACGGGCGCGCCCGTGGCGCTGATGGGCGGCGCGCTGGCGGGGGTGGCGCTGTCTTTCGTGTTCGCGCTGCTGGCTGTGGGCATGCGGGTCAATCATGTGATCGCCGGCCTGTCGATGGTGTTTCTGGCGCAGGCGCTGACAAGCTATATTGCAACCAGCCAGCGCTGGACAAACAACGCGTTCGAGGGGTTGCGGCCGGTCCTGTACGGGCAGGATGCGATGGTATTCCTGACACCTGTGCTGGTGCTTGCCGTCACCTGGCTGCTGTTTCACACGCGTTTCGGCCTGGCACTGCGGGCGGTGGGCGAGAACCCCGCCGCCGCCGATGCAGCCGGCATCGATGTGACCACCATGCGCTTTGCCGCCGTTCTGCTGGGCGGCGCGCTGGTGGGTCTGGCCGGTGCCTATCTGACTGTCGCGGTCACACAGGTCTGGGTAGACAATGTCGTCGGCGGGCGCGGCTGGATCGCCATTGCGCTGGTCATCTTTGCGCGCTGGTACCCCTGGCGTGCACTGGCTGGCGCGGTTCTTTTCGGCGGGATCGAGGCGTTGATCCCCCGGATATCGGCCGCAGGTTTCGACGTGCCGCGCTATCTGATGCAGGCCACGCCCTATCTGGCGACGCTTGGCGTGATGATCTGGACGGCATGGCGCCGCCCGACATCCAGCGCCCAGCCCGCCGCACTGGGCCGCCACCATGTGCGCGAGGCCCGCGGATGACCGCAACCCGCATCACCCTATCCCGCCAGGCCATTTTCCGGCCGCTTTTCCATGACCACAGGAGGATATCCCGATGATCATCTATGAACCCCCGCACCCTGCCCGCGAAGTGCCCTTGATCGACCTGACCGACAGTTTCTCGGATGATCTGGAAAAACGAAAGGCCGTGGCCTGGGAAATCCACAAGGCCTGCGTCGATGTCGGTTTCTTCTACATCACCGGGCACGGCGTCCCGCAAGAGGTGATGGACGGTCAACTGGCACTGGCAAAGCAGTTCTTCGACCTGCCGCTGGAAGAAAAGCTGGCGCTGGACTCCAAGAACGAGGATTCCACGCGCGGCTATGAGCCCATGGCTGCCCAGACGCTTGACGAAGGCTCGCCGCCCGACCTGAAGGAAGGGTTCATGTCCAGCGTCGATGCCGACGAGAACCACCGCTATACCAAGCTGCAGGTGCCCGGTACCGGCCGCAACCAGTGGCCGCCCAGCTTTCCCGCGTTCAAGCCCCAGTACGAGGCTTATGCCAACCGCATCCTGCAGCTTGGCCGCCATCTTGCCGGTATCGTGGCGCTCAGCCTGGAACTGCCCGAGGATTACTTTGCCCAGGGGCTGGAAGAGCCGCTTCATTACTGCCGCATCCTGAAGTATCCGCCGATGCCAAAGGACGCCGCCGCCAACCAGCTTGGTGCCGGCGCGCATACCGACTGGGGCCTGCTGACGATCCTGCTGCAGGACGATGTCGGCGGGCTTGAGGTGCGCAACGCCGCCGGTGAATGGCTGAACGCGCCGCCGGTGCCCGGCGCCTTCATCGTGAATCTGGGTGAAATGTTCCCGGTCATCACGAACGACCTGTACAAGGCCACCATGCACCGCGTGCTGAACAACAGCTCTGACCGCGACCGGTATTCCTGCGCCACCTTCGTTGACCCCGAATATTTCTATCAGGTCCATTGCGCCGCCACCTGCATGCCGGCCGAAGGCGAGCCGAAACACCCGCCCATGACCGCTGGCGAGCACTTGCGCGCGCAATTCGAAAAAACCTTCGGCAAGGCAGCGTAAGGGGGCTGACATGGCATTGTTGATGCAGGTGAGCCTCTTTTCAGAGGACTTTATCGGCCTGTCTGAATTCTACCGGGACATATTCGATCTGACCGAGAACGAAGCCCTGCGCTCGGATGTGTTTCGCGGCTACATGTCCGGCGACTGCATGATCGGATTTTCCGCGCCGGCCGCCTATGACATGCTGTCGCTGACGCCGCGCCAGCCGGATTCGGGCGATCAGACGGCCTTTACCTTTCAGATGCCCAGCAAGGAGGCACTGGATCAGACGGTACACAGCGCCGTCGCCCGGGGGGCGACCCTGCAGAAGGCGCAGTTCATGACCTATTACAACTGGTACATGGCCGTTCTGCGCGACCCCGACGGCAATGCCATCCGCCTTGCCTGTACCACCCCCTGACGGCGGCAATACCAGCAGGAAAGGAGACCGTGATGCGCGCCATCGTCTATGGCGAGGAAAAGGACGTGTCGCTGGATATCTTCGGCGACTGGGTGTCACGTGCAGATACCGCGATCGTGTCCATCGACATGCACCAGGGGCACCTGTCAGAGGACCCGCTGTGCCCCTGCCCTGCCCCGCGCGGGCGCGCGATCATCGCGCCCGTGAACAGCTTTCACCGCGCGGCAAGGGCACTGGGGGTGCCCATCGTGCATGTGCGCTCGGTGCTGCGCCGTGGCGGCGAGGATGATCTGAAAGGCGCCTTTCCCGCCGCCTGGCGCAGCCTTGTCACGCTGTACGCAGCGCCGATTCCCGGCATCGATCAGCACGCGATCGAGGGCAGCCGCTGGACCGAATTCGCCACCGAGGTCCTGGACGACGACCTGATCGTCCAGACCAAGCGCCGGCTTTCGCCCTTTTACCCCACCGATCTGGATTTCCTGCTGCGCTCTATGGGGGTCAGGCGGCTTGTGCTGAACGGGGGCATGACCGACTGCTGCGTGTTGAATGCCAGCTTTGACGCTTCGAACCTGGGTTATCGCGTGTGTGTGGCCGCTGATCTGGTGCGCGGCTCGAACCCCGAGATCGAGGACGCGGCACTGAAGATCATCTCGCTGCATACTGGCCTGGTGATGCAGTCTGATGTCATCCTGGCCCGCTGGCGCACGACCTGAACCACCTTCTGCCCGCGCCACCACGGCAGCCCCCTGTGCGTTCTGGTACCGGGGTGCCCTGCAATGCGCCGCGCGACAAGCAACCTGCGACACCGCCCGGCGCCGTGCAGGCAGAAACGACGGGGCGGGGAGACGGGGCGTGGCAACAGGGCCGCATCGCGTCGCGGATGCCACGCTTGCATCGCTCCGCTTTCTGGGGGCAAAGGTCGATGGCGATTCCCCTCTCTCGACAGCCCTCGCCAATGGCCGCCGGCAACAGGCAAAGGACGAAACATCGCCCGCATGCTGGTTTGGCCGACCCGCACTGAGGCATCTCCGACGCAATTTCCCGCTTGACGCAAAAAAACCACTGACATATCCAGCGCGGGCGTTGGCGGAGTAGCTCAGTTGGTTAGAGCAGCGGAATCATAATCCGCGTGTCGGGGGTTCAAGTCCCTCCTCCGCTACCATCAAAACCCGACACTTCGGGTTGTCTCCCAGGATAGCTCCCAGAAAGCCTTCGACGACCACGTCCAGCCCGGTTTCGGTCGGTGTCACGACCACGGCGCTGACAAGTTCGCGGATTATGGCGACCGCGTCCGGATCGGCGGTGTGGAACCGGCCAGCGAGGTCGGCGAGCGCGCCGATGTAACGCTCGATTGAGGCCGGATGGATCTCCAGCACCTCGTGGGTTTCGTCCGCCCGCGCCAGTGCAGCCTCGGCCTCGCGGGCCTCGTTCTGCAGCCG
>JAFIED010000231.1 GCA_020832805.1 Pararhodobacter sp. | reverse complement strand
CACCGCAACCTCTGAACAGTTGGAGCTTTTCGACACACTGAACCTGCCAAAACCCGCCTGACAGCCTGCTGTAGTCACAAAATGGCGCATCCCGCCATAATGGTTTCAATTGCTTAGCCGGTTTGCTGTCGAACTTGGGGGACAATGCCATTCTTGATGATGTCAGCCTGCAAGGAGAAGCGCTGCGGGTTCTGCGGCGCCTGTGCGAGCCCGGTGCGATTCTGGCCGTTGCCGCCGAAATGAACCGTGCCGTGGTGCTGCGCGAGGGGCCAGAGGGTGCGGTGCGCCTGGCCGTGCTGAACCGACCCGTGGCCGAGGCATTTGCGCTGCGCGAGTGGATCAGTTGCCGCAAGCCCGGCCGCGTGAGCCAGTACGAGATCACGCCGACCGGTCGCGCCATGATCCGCCAGCTTATGGCCCAGAACGGCGACGCAGACGACCTGGACAGCGACAGCACGCCCTGCACGTCGGGGACAGGTGCGGCCGAAAGCGACGAGCGTATCCGCCCCGCTCTGGGTGAAACGCCGGTCATGGCGCTGGCGCGGCGGCGTGACAGGGATGGCAGGCCATTTCTGGCCGCGGAACTGGTTGTGGCAGCCGAACGGTTGCGCGAGGACTATGAAATCGCCCAGATGGGGCCGCGCGTGGCCCAGAACTGGGAGCATTTCCTGACGGGTGGTGTGCAGGCGGGGACTGCGCGCAGCGCTGGCGGCCGGGGGGGCACGCAGGGCGCCGCACGCGAGCGGGTCGCCGAGGCCCTGCGAGAGCTCGGTCCGGGCCTTGGCGATATGGCGCTGCGTTGTTGTTGCTATCTCGAGGGGCTTGAAACGGCCGAGCGGCGGCTGGGCTGGGCGGCGCGGTCAGGCAAGATCGTTCTGCGCATCGCATTGATGCGGCTGCATCGTCACTATGAGGCCCTGGGGGATGCCGGCAAGATGATAGGCTGATAGCGCGCAGACAGGTACAGGCAACGAGGCCGTAAAGGCGGCGGCGCCCCCCCCCCCGGCCCGTGCCTGAACACGAAAAACGCACGTCCTTGCCCAGGAGCCATTGACAAACGCCTTCACGACACCCAGACATGTAAATGTAAATAACATTCACAAGCTGCTGGAGAGGAGCGAACGATGACCGCAGTGGCAACATGGCCTGCAAGGGCCGAAAACTGGCTCGATGATCAGGGCAAGGGCGCGTGGATCGCCGCCATGGTTCTGGGCTTCATACTGTTCTGGCCAATCGGGCTTGCCCTTCTGGCCTACATGATCTGGGGGAAGAAGATGTTCGGTTCCAGCTGCAGCAAGCGGCGCAACGCTTTGCATGCGCATCACATCAAGGCATCATCGGGCAACGCTGCCTTTGACGCTTACAAATCGGATACGCTGAAACGCCTTGAAGACGAACAGGCCGCGTTTGGTGCCTTTCTGGACAGGCTGCGCGAGGCCAAGGACAAGGCCGAGTTCGACGCTTTCATGGAGGAGCGCGGCCGCCGGCGTGACGCAGAGCGCCGTGCCGAGGTCGAGCAGGGCTGATCGGCCCTGCCGTTAAGGCAGCTTTCCGGGCCAGACAGCACGCCTGGAACCTTTGGTAATCGACAAGCCCCCGGCGCCAGTGGTGCACGGGGGCTTTCGCCGCCCAGATGCTTGTCGGTTCTGTCCAGGCGCTCAAGGCCCTCAAGGCCCTCAAGGCGCTGACGGCGACCGACCCTACACAGGCAGAAACGCCGCCAAAGCGTCGAGCTTGGCCAGAGCCGCGCCCAAGGTGATAGCCTGGCGGGCCTGCGCCACCCCATCTGCCAGGGTATCGGCGCGCCCTGCGATCAGCAGCGCGGCCCCGGCATTCAGCAGCACCGCATCGCGATAGGCCGGGCGCCCCGCACCGGCCAGAACCGCGCGCAGCTCCTTGGCGTTCTGCGCGGCCTCGCCGCCCAGCAGTTCCTGGAACGGGTGCAAGGTCAGGCCGGCCTCTTCCGGGTGCAGGGTAAAGGTCCGGATCGTGCCATCGGTTTCAAGCGACACCACGTCCGAAGGGGCCGCGATCGACAATTCGTCGGTGCCGTCGCCACCATGGACCAGCCAGGCCCGTTCAGAGCCCAGCGCGGCCAGCACTTCGGCCATAGGGCGTATCAGTTCACGCGAGAACGCGCCCGAAAGCTGCCGCCTGACCCCGGCGGGATTGGTCAGCGGGCCCAGAATGTTGAAGATGGTGCGGGTGCCCAGTTCCGCCCGGACGGGTCCCACATGCCGCATGGCCGGGTGGTGCATGGGGGCCATCATGAAGCCGATGCCGATGGTGGAAATGGCGCGTTCCACCTTGTCCGGTCCGACCATCACATCAATACCCAGTGCGCCCAGTGCATCGGCCGCGCCGGATTTCGAACTCAGATTGCGGTTGCCATGTTTGGCCACCGGCACACCTGCACCTGCCACCACAAAGGCGGCTGCGGTGGAAATGTTCAATGTGCCCATGCCATCGCCGCCCGTGCCCACGATATCCATCGCATCGGCCGGGGCACTGACCTTGATGCATCGCGCGCGCATCACGGCGGCAGCGGCGGCGTATTCATCCACTGTCTCGCCGCGTGTGCGCAGGGTCATCAGCAACCCACCCATCTGCGCGGGGGTGGCGTCGCCATCGAACAGGATGGCAAACGCGCTTTCCGCCTCTGCCCGGGTCAGCGGGCGCGCCGTGGCACTGGCGATCAGGGGTTTCAGGCTCATGCGGCCACCTGTGTTCTGTCAGTGAAATTGCGCAAAAGCGCGTGCCCCTGCTCAGAGGCAATGCTTTCGGGGTGAAATTGCACCCCCTCGATGGGGTGGTGGCGATGGCGCAGGCCCATGATGGTGCCATCGCGCAACCAGCCCGTAATCTCCAGGCAATCTGGAAGGGTGTCGCGCGCGACGATCAGTGAATGATAACGCGTTGCCGAAAAGGGCGTGGGCAGGCCGGCAAACACGCCCTGGCCGGCATGATGAATGTGATCGGTCTTGCCATGGACGATCTGATCCGCCCGCACCACCTGGCCGCCAAAGGCCTGGCCGATGGTCTGGTGGCCCAGGCAGATGCCCAGCAGCGGGACCCCGGCTGCCGCGGCTGCGGCGGTCAGGTCCAGGCAGATTCCGGCGCGATCGGGGTCGCAGGGGCCGGGGCTGAGAACGATGCCGGCGGGTTTCATCGCCAGCGCCTGTGCCACGCTCAGCGTGTCATTGCGCCGAACGGTTACCTCGGCGCCAAGTTCACCCAGATAATGCACGATATTCCAGGTGAAACTGTCGTAATTGTCGATCAGCAGCAACATGCGCTTGGAAGCTCTCCTGGTGGCGGACACGCCTTCTTGCCCGCGGGCCAGGGCCGGGGTCAAGGGAAAGCGGCATGCCGGCAGCCCGATACGCAGCCGGACCACCGCACCGGCTTTCTTGACGGCGGTGGCAAAAGCCTGACACTCTGGCCGGGCCTGCCCGCCCGGGTACGGCATTGATGCAGGAAATGAGTTGGTGATGAGTGGGTTTGCAGGCGGTTTCTTGAAGGGTATCGTGACAGGTGTTGCGGCTTTCGTGCTGGGCTTTGCCGCGCTCAGCGTGATCTTTCCGCCTGCGCCCCGTGAGGTGCAGCGCCAGCAGGCCGCGGAGCCGGTGCAGCCTGCCGATCCGGTCGCGCAGGCGGCGCCAGAGACCTCCAGCCCGCAGGGGGGCATGCTGCCGCCGCTGGCGCCACCGTCCGAGACCAGGCTGGTTGTGCCGGGGCAGGGGGGTGTGCCAGTGTCCGGGTCTTTTGCCACCGCGCCTGTCGCGGATCACACAGCCGGGGCCGAGGAGGCGCCTGACGGTGATCTGATACAGCCAACCTTGCCGGACACAGGGCAGGCAATGACGCCTGACGGACCGGCTGATGACGGGAACGGCGCCGCGCCCGAGATCATGGTGCCGGCCGAGCAGGCAGCAGAACCAGCGCCTGAAGGCGCGCCTGCGCCGGTCGTGCCGCCCGCACCGGCAGAACCCGCATCAGAGCCGGGCCCGGTCGCAGATTCAGACCGGCCCACGGCGACCGCCGCGCCAGAGCCGCCGATGCTGCGTGCCCCCGGTAGCCTTTTTCAGCCAGAACCGGATGGTGCTTCGGGCACCTTGCCGCAAATCGGGCAGCCGCCTGCCCCCTTGCCACCCACAGCCTCGACGCCCGCCGCCTCGATGGCAGAAGGCGCAGATCCCGGCGGAACGACCGTTGCCCCGGACGATGCCGTTGCGGCGCCGGATCCCGTGCCAGAAGCACAGGCAGGACGCGATGTGCCCGTCACGCGCCCGGGTTCCGAACAGTCCCGACAGGTGGAAGGGGTTGTGATCGGCCGTCTGCCCAGCATCGTTTCCCCGGTCGATCCGGAAACAGGTGATGACGCTATGGCCGAGGGGCCGTCGGAAGATGCTGTTGCACCACAGGCCGACGACCCGGCGCTGCCCGCGCATATTCGGTTTGCTGCGCCCCATGACGCGCCAGAGGGGCTGCCGCGCCTGTCGGTGGTGTTGGTCGATGCGCCGCCGGACCCAGAGGCCGAGACCGCTTTGCTGGAACTGGACATGCCGCTTGGCGTGGCGCTGGACCCGGCCGATGACGATGCGCCGCGCCGCGCGCAGGCCTATCGGGCGGCCGGGCATGAAGTGCTGATCCTGGGGCAGGATCTGCCTGCGCGTGCGACGCCGGCGGATATCGAGGTTACGCTTTCCGCGTGGTCAGCCCAGCTGCCGCAGGCCATTGGCCTGCTTGATCCATCCAGCAGCGGGCTGCAAGGCAATGTCGTGCTGGCGCGGCTGGTCATGCCGGCTCTGGCCGAAAGGGGGCTGGGTGTTGTGCTGCCCGGTGGCGGGCTTGGCGGGGCGCAACAGGCTGCGCGGGCCGAGGGGGTGGTCAATGCGGTGATCTTTCGTGACCTTGATCAGGGCTCTGAAAACCGCTTTACCATCCGCCGTTACATCGACCGCGCGGTGTTCGAGGCGCAGCGGCAGGGCGGTGTGGTCCTGGTGGGCAGGGCCAATCATTCCGAAACCATTGCAGCGCTGGCGCTGTGGCGCAGCGAAGGCCGCGCCGATGCGGTGGGGCTGGTGCCGATTTCGGCCCTGTTACAGCTGGATTGATCGGCGCCGGCGACAGGCGCTGTCAACGCCACCAATGCGCCTTGCTGGCCAGCGCGCCCTGCAGCTTGGCCAGCAGGCGCAAACCCGGTCGTCCCGCGCCGGTTTGCCCCTGCGCCAGCCGTTCGACGATCAGTTCCGGCGGGCAGGGGCTGCCGGTCAGCGGGTCCAGGTAGCGTGGATAGGCGATCAGCGCTGCATGAACCAGCGTCGCCAGCGGCACCGGTGCGGCGGCATGGCGGCGCGCGGGCGCCGGTGCGCGGTCGTCGGTCAGTCCCCAGCCGGCATAGAACGGCAGGCCCAGACAGGTCACGGGCTTGCCGCGCAACAGCGCCTCGAATCCCAGCCCCGAGGTGATGGTCCATACCCTGTCGATCAGCGGTAACAGTGCCGCCGCATCCACGCCACGCACCACCAGATCGGCCATCGCGTCGGCATCGGGCACCGCGCCCTGGCGCAGGCCGGCTTCGACATCCGGGTGGGGTTTGAACAGGATGATCGCTTCGGGCTCGGCGCTGCGCACGGCCTGAAGAAGCGCGCGGTTGGTGCGGACATCCACCGCGCCCGACAGGATTGACGCGTCGTCTTCCACCTGACCGGGTGCCAGGATGACCGGCGCGCCGGGCCGTTCCTGGCGCAGCCGCGTGATCGTGGTTTCCAGTGTGTCTGCTGTGGTGCCGATGTTGTATTTTGTCAGCCCGCCCGACACGATTGCCCCGGCCAGCAGCTGTGCGCGCTCACTGCCGCCAGGGGGCAACGGCGCGGTGATCAGCCGTTCCAGCCGGCTTTCGACTGCGGGGTCGTAATAGATACCCAGATCATCGGCCACCAGGCTGACAGGCGGGGTCAGCGCGGCACCCAGGCCACGCGAACGCAGAAAACCATCCTCGACCCGCAAGCCCTTGAAATCACGTGGCGTCGACCCGGCCCAGCCCATCAGCCCGCGCCCGGTCCGGGCGGCGCGTGCCGTGGCGCGCGCGGGGTCATTTTCGAACACAAGCGGCTTTGGCTGCCCGAACATCTGTTGCAGGTGGCGACGTTTCCACAGGCGCATGCCGCAGGCGACATGGCCCTTGCGGTCTTGCCTATATGCCGTGACCCGGGCTTCCATCTGATCGATTACCTCTTCCAGTGCGCAAGGCCGGTTGCGCAAAGGGTCATGCCAGACCGGGTAAAGCAGCATTGCCGCGGCGAACAACTGAGCCCTGGTCAAGCGGCGCGTGCGGCGGGGCAGGGACAGTTCATCATGCGTCAGGCCCCAGCCGGCGTAGAACGGCAGCCCAAAGACGCGGGGGCGATGGCCGGCCAGAATGGCCTCGAACCCCATCTGAGACGAGACGGCATAGACCGCAATGGCCCCCTCCATCAGCGCCCAGGGCGACAGCGCGCCGGTTTCAACCTGCACCCGGTCATTCAAATGCGCCGAACCGAAATGACCCGCACGGGCGTCGCCCAGGGTTTCGGGGTGGGTGCGCACCACGACCGGGGCGCCCGGGTGTTCCTCCAGCGCGGCAGCAAGCATGTCGGCAAAGACAGTTTCGGGCAGCGGACCGGCCAGCCCGCCGTGGCGCAACGAGGCATCCCCGCGCACCTGGTCGATGACCAGCACATAGCCGGGCGCCGGGGCAGGTAAGGCCGGGTCGTGGGCGTTGTACTTTGACAGGTGCAGATGCCTGAGCCGCGCGATGCACAGCCGTGCACGATCCAGCAGCGGCGTGTCATCCAGCGGGGATTTCGCCAACAGGTTTTCCAGTTCCGACGGATGTGACGGGTCGTAATGAGCGCCTGAGCGGTCGATCAGCAGGCCCATCGGCGGCTCGCCACCCAGCCTGCCGGGATGGATCGAGCGCAGAAAGGCGTCTTCGATCCGCCAGATCGCCGCGCCCGTGCGCCGGGCGATGGCCTCGGCGCGCGCGGCGCGCGGGCTGTGGCCCCAGGCGGCAATGGCATCGCCCTGGCCGGGCCAGCCGATATGCGGCGGATGGCCGGCCAGAGTCAGGATGCGGCGTATGCGCCGGGCCTGTGCAGAGGGGCCAAGAAAGCCACCGCTGAAGGCGAAAAGCCGTGTCCTGTCGCCTGCGCCGCTCATGGCCAAGCCTGCCTTCCTGACTGCCCCGGCTCAGACTGGCCCCGCCATCTGCGCGGGACCAGGGCGGGCGCTGCGCGCCCTGTCACCCTGCGTCAGGCCGCGCTCAGTCGCTGCCGCGCGCGATGGTTACGGCAGAGCCGGTTGCGCCAAGGGTGCCGGTCAGTGTCGAAATCTGCCGGTTCCACTGTACCGACGACGCTTCGGTCACATAGACGGTATCGCCATCGCGGATCTGGAAATCACGTGCCATGAACATGCCGTTCGGCGCGGTCAGATCCAGCACATAGACGATGCGCTGATCGCCGATCAGATTGGGCATGCCCAGCACGGCGCGGGCCACGGCCTCTGGTTCGTTGCGGAAAACGAAAACCCCCGTGGGATCGGCGCGTGTGGGGTCCAGCCCGCCGACCTGTGCCAGGGCCTCCATCGCCGTGATCGTGGGCGATTCAAAGGTTTGCAGGGTCTGGGTGCCGGTGGCGCCCAGCACGGTAAAGCGCCGCCGGTCCTCCTGCACCAGCACGCGGTCACCGCCACGTAGTGCGATATCCAGTTCGGGGTGGTTGAACAGATCTTCCAGCCAGACCCGGTCGGTGACCGATCCGCGGGTCACGGTGACCTGTGCCACGTTCGGCGCCACCGTCACGCCGCCGGCCCGCGCAATCATTGCGGTCAACGAGCGGGTCGGCCGTTCGATCGGATAGACACCCTGCGCGCCCAGTCGCCCGACAAGCGATACAGATGTGCCGTCGCCCCCGGTACGGCTGACATAGACCTGCGGGTCCGGGGTTTGTTCGTCAAGCTGGCGTGCGATCGTTGCGCGCAGCCCTTCCGGGGTCTGGCCAGCCGCACGGATTCGGCCGGCAAAGGGCACAAAGATGAAGCCCTGCTCATCGACCTGAATCTGTTCCAGCCGCGTGCCTGCTGTCTCGGTCGTGGTCAACAGGCCCTCTGGGACGTTCTCGAACACGGAGACCGCTATTTCGTCACCGACACGGATGGTATCGCCGCCCAGCAGCCGCGCATGGCGCAGCGAGTCGGAAAACCCAAGCGAGAGCGGCACATTCGCGGCCCGGGTCACCCGGTCGCCCACAGCCACGATATAGGCGTCGCCCTCACGCAAGACCGACCCTGCGAAAATCTCGTTCATCGTGGGACCGGGGCGCGGAACAGTGCAGGCGCCCACGCCAACAGCAACAATAACCAGCGCCAGCAGGCTGGCGCCGCGATAACGGTTTGCAAACACTGCTCGGGCTCCTTCCGGGTTGCCTCTGTTTTTTTCGTGCCTGTGGCACTTTTTCTTTTCAGGATAGCCAGAAATCCCGCTTTTTCGAAGCTGGGTGTTGGCGTGCAGTTTCAATAAATCAATTTACAAGGCGCAACTGTTGCCTTGGTGCCGCGGTCCCGTCGATCAGCGCGTCATAGGGGTCCTGGGGCAGAAGCATCAGATCGACGACTTGGCGCAACAACTGCCGCCGCCCGGCCGCCGAGTAGAAACCGCCCGGCAATTGCGATGTTTCCAGCAGAAACTGGCGGTATTCCCGATAGGCGCGGCGGTCCGGACGGGTGGGCGCGGCAAAGAATTCGGTCAGCGGCTGGGTAGAGACAAACTCTGGCTTGTCATAGACCGCAAAGCCGAACACTTTCAGCGGCATGCCCCGCCACAGCACCTGTTGTGCCGCGGTCGAATTCACGGTCACCGCCGAGCGGGCATGGTTCAGCAGCCCTGCCAGCTTGCCGCCGCGCACGAAATGCACCCGATCGGCGATTCCCGCGCGCCGGGCCAGGCGCATGATGTCCTGTTTCAGCCTGGTGCGCCCGTCTTCCAGCGGGTGGGCCTTGAACACCAGGTGGTGATGGCGGGGCGCCCCTTGCGCAAACCCCTCGATGCAGACCGCCAGAAATTCGGTCATGGTGCGGAACGGGCTGTGCATCTGGAAACTGGAGTCATGCTCCAGTTGCAGCAAGGCCAGATGATAGGGAAAGCCACCCGTGCGAATGCGCCAGGTGGCGATTCGCCGTTCCAGTGCATGCAGCGGCATCGACAACAGGCGGCGCAGATACAGGCGGAATTCAGCGCGCACATCCAGCGCGCGATGCGGCCGGAACCCGCGGAAACGCCGGTTCGCAAACAGGACATAGGCGTGGTACACGGCCCCGTAAAAGACATGCTGGCGCATGTCGCCCCAATGGGCAGGGGCATCGATCTGGTCGGTATCGCAGTTTTCCAGCCCGCGCCGCATCTGATCGACACTCAGGCCCATCAAGCGGGAATGACCGTTAGAGCCATCCCTTTCGTAGGTGACCCACCAGGGCCGCAGATAACCTTCCTCGAAGACATGCACGCAGATGCCCCGCTGGTGCGCCTGTGCGACGGCTTCGGCATGGATGGCACGGGTGTCGCCATAGATCACCAGATCGGTGATGGCATGGCGGTCAAGGATTGTTTCCAGAAAGGCGGGCCAGTTTGCCTGCGCTTCGGTAAAGGGGATAAAGCCGGCGCGCGGCCAGAAGGCCTGGTCGCCACGGTTGAAGCCTACGCGCCAGACCTGGCCGCCGGCGCTGCGCAGCAGCGCGGCAAGCCGGGCAAAGAAGGGTCCGTGCGGCCCCTGAAGGAAAAGAAAATGGCGTCCTTCGCCGGTCAATCGTTCCATGCCCGTTGCCTTTGCCCGAATATCCGGGGTCTGCGCCCCTTTTCTTGCCGGGACGAGAATGTCAGATAAGTATTGTTTCTTAAAGCGCGATTGGGGCCGAAATGCGGCACCCGGCGCCGCATGCGGGAAGGGGACAGCATGTTTACCGGCATCATCACCGACATCGGGCGGATCGCCGCAATCGAGCGGCGCGGCGATTTGCGCGCGCGCATCACCACCCGCTATGACACCGGCGGCATCGACATCGGTGCATCCATCGCCTGTGATGGGGCCTGCCTGACCGTGGTTGCGCTGGGCGATGACTGGTTCGAGGTCGATGTCTCTGCCGAGACAGTGTCGAAAACCAATCTGGGCGGCTGGGACAAAGGGTACCGGATCAACCTGGAACGCGCGCTGAAAGTGGGTGACGAGCTTGGCGGGCATATCGTGTCCGGTCATGTCGACGGGTTGGCCGAGGTGATCGCCCGGCGTGACGAAGGCGACAGCACGCGCCTGACATTTCGCGCACCGGCGGAACTGGCCGGATTCATCGCCCCAAAGGGATCGGTGGCGCTGAACGGCACCTCGCTGACGGTGAACGAGGTCGAGGGCACGGATTTCGGGGTCAACATGATCGCCCATACAAAGGCGGTAACGACATGGGGCACGGTTGGTCTGGGCGACAAGGTCAACCTGGAGATCGACACGCTGGCCCGTTATGTGGCGCGCCTGCGCGATTGGGCCAGGTCGTAAGCTGGGGCGCTGCCGACAAGCCATCGGCGCCAGCGCGGCGCCGATTGACCGATCAGGCCAAAACACCTATGTCGACCCTGCGCGGATGGCTGGACGGCCGCGGGCCGCAAGGTTCGAGGAAAGTCCGGACTCCATGAGATGACGGTGCCGGGTAACGCCCGGCGGGGGTAACCCCAGGGAAAGCGCCACAGAGAAGAGACCGCCACCTGCCCGGAAACGGGCAGCGGCAAGGGTGAAACGGTGGGGTAAGAGCCCACCGCGGGCCGGGCAACCGGGCCGGCAAGGCAAGCCCCACCGGGAGCAATGCCGAATAGGGGCCCCGCGCGGGCCGGTCGCCGTTTCCTTCGGGAGTGCCCTTTGGGGCAAGGCGATACCGCCGCAGGGAAATCTCAGCCCGGGGGCCCGGGTTGGCAGCCAGACCCTGCCGGTAACGGCAGGGCCAGATGAATGGTCGTCGCGGCGGCGCTTTCGGGTGCTGCCGGACAGAATCCGGCTTACAGGCCATCCGCGCGTCATAATTTCGCCTCAGCCATCGCCTAGCACTGTCGTTGAAGGATGCTGGTGTGTTGCTGCCGCTGGTCGGCAGCAACGGCGTCTGGCGTTCAGGCAGCACGTCTCTTGAAGGTATTTCGTGATGACGCGAGTCGTTGACAGGGGCCTGTTTGCAACATCAGGCCAGATGGCGGGGCGACGGCGCCGCAGGTCGGAGGGCGATGGGGCCGGGACGCTGCGCCAGATGGGTGCGCAGGCAGAAGCACTGGCGCGGCGCCTGCGAGAGCCGCCGGTCCATCCTGCCCTGTTCTCGGTCATCCTGCGCTGTGCCGACGCGCTGGTCCTGCTGATCAGCGGGCTGGTGATCTTTGCGCTGCCGATGCCTGCCGCGTTCCGCAGCGGGGCGTTCGATGTCACCGTGCTGGTTTCGGGCATTGGCCTGACAGTATCGGCGCTGGGCCTCATGCAGGCGTATCGTTTTCGGCGCTTGCGGTCTTTCCTGTCGGGGGCTGCGCTGGCATTGGCCGCCCTGTTCGTGGGCTTTTCGCTGTCCATCGCCTTGCTGGTCGCACTGGGGTACCCGCTGGACTGGCTGTTGCCGCCTGTTGTCCTGTGGGGGGCGGTGTCGCTGAACCTGATGCTGTTGGTACGGATGGCCCTGGCCTGGCGCATCCGCCAGCTGATCCGCAGTGGCGTGCTGGAACATCGAATCGTCTTGCTGGGCGGTGGCGCGCCGCTAAGCCCCCTGATCAGCGAGATCGACAGCGAGAAACGCCTGGGGCGCCGGCTGTGCGGCTTTTTCGACGAGCGCAGCGAGCCACGCTCTCCGGATATAATCGGGGATTATCACAAGCTGGGCGATCTGGAAGATCTGGTCCAGTTCGGCCGCCTGGCGCATATTCATTCGGTGATCGTGGCCATGCCGACGGCGTCGCCCCAGCGGTTGATGGAGTTGGGCGCGCGGTTGGCGGTTCTGCCGGTCGATGTATGGCTGGCCATCGATGACTGTCCGGCCTGGCTTTCCGGTAACCGGCGGGGTGCCCTGGGCAAGGTGCGAACCGTCCTGCTGCACAAGGCCCCGATAAACAACTGGCAGGCGTTTCAGAAGCGCGTGTTCGATCTGGTCCTGGGCAGCTTCGCTCTGGCCCTGATGGCGCCCCTGATGGTGGTGGTCGCGCTGGCGGTAAAGATCGAATCGCCTGGTCCCATCCTGTTCCGCCAAAAGCGCCACGGCTATAACAACAAGCCGATCTGGGTCTGGAAATTCAGGTCCATGTATGCCGACAGATGCGACCCCAGTGCAATCAGGGCCGTTCGGCGCAACGACAACCGGGTGACGCGGCTGGGGCGCTTTATCCGGCGCAGCTCGATCGACGAATTGCCGCAGCTGGTCAACGTGCTCAGCGGCGAGATGTCCCTGGTGGGCCCGCGCCCGCATGCCACTGCGGCGCGCACGGGGGATATTATCTATGACACGGTCGCCGAGTCCTATTCCGCGCGTCACCGGGTGAAACCCGGCGTCACCGGCTGGGCGCAGATCAACGGGTGGCGCGGCGAGATGAACTCGCCCGAGAAGATCCGCGCGCGGGTCGAGCACGATTTGCACTATATAGAGAACTGGTCGGTCTGGCTGGATCTGACGATCCTGCTGCGCACACCGCTCAGTCTGATCACCACCCGCAACGCTTATTGACGGGAAAAGCCGGCAGGCGCCAGAAAGCCGCTGCAACGGCTTGACACCACGAAACACCTGCGTAAAAGGCGGGTCTCAAGGATTTGACGGGCGTCGGATCGATGGGCGATTCCCGTTGTGTCCCTTCAGCCCGGGCAGGAGAAGTAACATGGCCAAACCGACGACCATCAAGATCCGCCTGAATTCGACGGCGGGCACCGGGCACTTCTATGTGACGAAGAAGAACGCGCGCACGATGACCGAGAAGATGTCCATGCGCAAGTTCGACCCCGTCGCGCGCAAGCATGTCGAATACAAGGAAGGCAAGATCAAGTGATCTGCTGACCTGCCTCTGCCGCAGGGGGCTTTCTGACGAATGCTGTCGAATGACCGTGCCCCAGGCGCGGTCTTTTCGTTTTTCATGCGCTTGCCAGGCGTTGATACCGCGCCATGCGCGGCTGGGGCGGGCCGTGCCCGGGCGTCGCCGCGTCATTCAGACAGTATCATTGAAAAGACGAATGCCGCGCCCGGGGGGTAGAGCACGGCATTCGCAGACCGGCGCTGCGGTCGCTCTGCGCCTATGACGGCAGCAGAACCTTGTCGATCACATGGATCAACCCGTTCGACGCCTGAATGTCGGTGGCCGTAACATTTGCACTGCCATTGATCCGTACGCCGTGGCGACCATCGACCCGGATGAACTGGCCGTTCACCATGGCAACCCTGCCGCGGCGCCCGGTCAGCATGTCGGCGCGGATGATGCCCGGCACCACATGGTATGTCAGCACATTGACCAGGGCATCGCTGTTCTCCGGGCGCAGCAGGTGTTCCACGGTTCCATGCGGCAAGGCGTCGAAAGCGGCGTTCGTGGGGGCAAATACGGTGAACGGGCCTGCCCCCTTCAGTGTGTCCACCAAACCCGCGGCCTGAACGGCGGCAACTAGGGTAGAGAAATCATCATTGCCGGCGGCGATATCCACGATATCGGCGCCACGGCGGTGGTGGCGCGATGACGCCAGCGCCGCAACGGGGGCTAGAACGGTTGCGGCCCCGGCGCCTGCCGTGAAGGCCAGCAACTTTCTGCGGTTGATCATGGTCATGTCCTTTCACGCAAAAGCGCCGGTGGGGCCACCAGGTGGCCCGACCGGCTTTCAACACTTACTCAGGCAGAATGACGGCATCGATGACGTGAATCACACCGTTTGACGCCTCGATATCTGCCATCACCACATTGGCGCCATCGACCTGCACGCCATCACCCAATGTGATGGTCACCGACTGACCGTTCACGGTTTCAGCCATCATCCCGTCGGTCAGATCACCCGACATCACCGCGCCGGGGACGACGTGATAGGTCAGAATGGCGGTCAGCGTGTCGATATCCTCCAGCAGCGCCTCGACCGTGCCTTCGGGCAGCGCGGCAAAGGCGTCATCGGTCGGCGCAAATACGGTGAACGGGCCGTCGCCGGAAAGCGTCTCCACCAGACCGGCAGCCTCCACCGCGGCCACCAGCGTGGTGAAGTTGCCGTTCTCGACGGCGATATCGACGATGGTCTGGCCGGAATGGTTGTGCGCCAGTGCCGGCGCCGCAGTCAGGGCCAGAAAGCTGGTAGCAACAAGAGTCTTGCGGATCATCTTTGATCTCCCGTTTGTTTTTCCGTCGCCGCTCATCCGGGCGACAGCCAGCAATACGGCCACCGGCGCAACTGGATGTGCGCCGTGTCGGCCCTGTGCGACGTCTGACCGCTCTTGAAAAAGGGCGGTTTCGGGCTAAGCGCGCCGCTTGCCCGCGATCAATTCACAAACATGTGCCAAGCCGTGGGCGTCCTGTGAATGCCAGCCTGTGAACCGGCTTCAAGTCAGGCTGTTTTGCCATGGCCGACTCCTTCAGGTCACAGCAGGCGGTCACCGCCCGTCAGGCGCGCAAGTGAAAGGGCCGGCCAGGGCGGGCGGCGATTCTCGAAGCTACCCTGTGATTCCCGGGTGATTCCCAAGTGATTCCATGCCGGCACCGAACACGACACGGTGGGCGCGCAACAAATCAAAAGGTCGATGCGGCCTGCCGGCAATGTTCGAAATCTGCCCAAGGGTCACCCTCCGGGCGGGTGCTGCCCGGCGATCAGGCAAGGCGTCAATGAAACAAGGTCATTTCGTCAGCTGTATGAAATTCTGCCTCCGGGGACGCATTTTTCTTCTTGCGGTCCGGCAAGCGAACCCCTAGATAGCGCTTCACCGGCGGCGGTTAGCTGTTGTCGGTGCTGCGGGCCGGGCTTACGGGTTTTGGTTTTGCGGATTTCCGGAGAGGTTTCTGGCGGTTGCGCTGAGGGTATTTGGCGCGCTGTTGGTTATTGTCTT
>JAFIED010000237.1 GCA_020832805.1 Pararhodobacter sp. | reverse complement strand
ATGATCGAGGGGCGCGTGTGCCAGGAGTATCTCGATGGGCTCGAGCGACTGGCCCTGCCGGAAGACCGGATACCCCAACTGGCCGATATCGACCGGGTTCTCAAGGCCAGTACCGGTTGGGAAACCGCCCAGGTACCGGCGCTGATACCCTTCGACACCTTCTTTGCCCTGCTCGCCAGCCGGCGCTTCCCGGTGGCCACCTTCATCCGCAGCCCGGAGGAGCTGGATTACCTCAAGGAGCCGGACATCTTCCATGAAGTCTTCGGCCATTGCCCCATGCTCACCAACCCGGCCTTCGCCGATTTCACCGCCACCTATGGCCGGCTGGGCCTGGCGGCCAGCGGCCCGACCTCGGTTGCGGTATTGAACGGCGGGATGACCGTCACGGCGCCGGATGGGTTTTGCGTCGACGAACAGGCCATGCGGGAAACCGCCCGCGAGGCCTTTGTGCTGTTCACCCGGTGCCGGCCCGGCGTGCGCCCCAGCCCGGTGCTAAGCGCAACGGTCACGGGATACGCGGCGCCGGGCGGCGCGAGCACGGAAAACCTGCAACGGCTGGCCGCCTTCATCGGCAGCCAGACCGGCCTTGCCCAGCTCAGCCGCAGCGGCAGTGCCGATGGCGTGCGCATCGACGAAACGCTGATTCAGGACGGCGTGCTGTGGCTGCGCATCCATGACAGCGGCAACCCCGAAACGCTGCACCCGGCCTATTGGCGCGCAATCCTGCCGCTGTCGGAACGGATGGTCACCCTGTCGGTGATGTCATCGCGCGCGCATCCCGTCGGCGGCGCCAGCGAACTGGAAGTACTGCGCGCCTTTGTCGTCCGCATGCGGGGGGCGAATACCGGGTGACGGGGTTGGGGGTGGCGCGCCAGGCTTTCATGCGATGGCGATGACACGGACCTTCGCGGATCGATTGCCTTGCAACCATTGCTCGCCCGATATCGTTCGGACCCTTTTGACGGGATGTCCGCTCTGCGGAACCCAGCAAGCAGCGGCATAGCCTGCAAGGTGGACCGCAACCCGGAAGGCCCAGCGGCGCGCGGCCTTCGGCACAGGACCGACGCCAGCACTGTAACCAGGCCCCGGCCCTGGCCCCGCCCCCCGCCTATGCCCGCCGCACCGAACTGGTCACATAGTTCACCGACATATCCCGCGCCGACAGCGACCACGACCAGCTGACCGGGTTGAAGACCATGCCCTTGCGGTCAACCGGGTCCAACCCGGCGCGACGCAGCAGGTCATACAACTCGTCCGGGGTGATGAATTTCTGCCATTCATGCGTCCCCTTCGGCAGCCAGCGCATGACATATTCCGCCCCAACGATGGCCATGGCAAAGCTTTTCGCATTGCGGTTGATGGTCGAGCAGATCATCAACCCGCCGGGATTCAGCAGGTCGCGGCAGGCAGTCAGATAGGCCAGCGGGTCGGCCACATGCTCGACCACCTCCATGTTCAGCACCACGTCAAAGCGCTCGCCCGCCTCGGCCATCGCCTCGGCGGTGGTATGACGATAATCGATCTCAAGCCCGGCCTGTTCGGCGTGCAGCCGCGCCACGGGAATGTTGCGCTCGGCCGCATCGGCCCCCACCACCTGCGCACCCAGCCGCGCCATGGGTTCGGCCAGCAACCCGCCGCCGCAGCCGATATCCAGCAGCCTGAGGCCCTGAAAAGGCTGCGCCACGCGCCTGTCGCGGTCGAATTCCGCGGCGATCTGGCTGGTGATGTAGTCCAGCCGACAGGGGTTCAGCATGTGCAGCGGGCGGAACTTGCCGTTCGGGTCCCACCATTCATCGGCCATCGCCTGAAACTTGGCGATTTCACCGGGGTCGACGGTCGTGCTGGTCATCTTGGCCTCCGTTCATCTGTGCGGGCGCCGCCGATCAGGGCATTGGGACGCATTCACGCAACGAACACCCGTGGCGCCCGGGCGCATGGCAGGTATATAGTCCCACTCATGGATAATTCCCCAGAGCAAAACAGCGCAGCCGCGCATCTGTATCCGTCGATCGAGCCCTTCGCGCGCACGATGCTGGATGTCGGCGACGGCCATAGCGTCTATGTCGAGCAATGCGGCGCCCCGTCTGGCGTTCCGGTGGTCGTTCTGCACGGTGGGCCCGGCGGGGGCACCAGCCCCATGATGCGCCGATTTTTCGACCCTGCGCATTACCGTGTGGTGCTGTTCGATCAGCGCGGCTGCGGCCGGTCACGCCCCCATGCCAGTGTCGCAGCGAATACCACGGCCCATCTGCTGCGCGATATCGAGACGATCCGCGAATCGCTTGGCATTGATCGCTGGGTCGTGTTCGGCGGCAGTTGGGGCGCCACCCTGGCCCTGGCCTATGCACAGACCCATCCCGGCCGCGCCGCTTTTCTGGTCTTGCGCGGCATTTTCATGGGCCCCCAGGCGGTGGTTGCCTGGTTGTATGGCGGCGTTGGCGCGCGGTTCTATCCTGCCTTGTGGGACAGGTTCGCCTCGGCCATCCCCGAGAACGAGCAGGGCGACCTGATCGCGGCTTATTCGCGCCGCCTGTTTTCCGGCGTCTTTGCGCAGGAAACCCGCTTTGCCCGCCTGTGGGTCGAGTGGGAGAACGCCTTGGCCAGCGTGACACAGCGCGGGGTCCAGGACACCCCCATCGACTATGCCCGTGCCTTTGCCAAGCTGGAGAACCATTACTTCAGCAACAAGTGCTTTCTGGAACATGACGGGCAGTTGCTGGACGGGGTCAGGCTGATGGAGGGTGTGCGCGGGGCCATCGTACAGGGCCAGTTCGACATGATCTGCCCGCCCGTGACGGCGCACCGGCTGCATGCCGCATGGGGGGGCAGCCGCTTGACGCTGGTCCCCATGGCGGGGCATGCCCTGTCAGAACCGGGCATTGCCGCCGAACTGGTCCGCGTGACTGATCGGCTGCGCTATGAGGCCCGGTCAATGGGGTTCTGACCCAACAGGCCATGCCTGGCGCGCGCGGCGATTGTCCTTGCGTTTCTGCCGGCGCAGCCCTATATGGCACTCAACAGCGGCGCTTGCGGGTCCACTCCACAGGCTCCACCGGACTTACGCACGGGCCGCTTGGCCCGTTTTTTTGTTTCTGGAAGACAGCAATGGAAAGCCCCACACCGCTTAACGATCTTGTCGCGCGCACAGCGATCGACCAGCGCCTGGCAGCGATCGTGCGCCCGGTGATCGAGGATATGGGTTTCGAACTGGTGCGCCTGCGCCTGATGAGTGGCAAGACCCATACGCTGCAGATCATGGCCGATCGCCCTGCCGGTGGTATCGAGGTGGACGACTGTGCCGAGATATCGACCACCGTTTCGGCAGTTCTGGATGTCGAGGACCCGCTTGAGGACCCCTATGTGCTGGAAGTTTCCAGCCCCGGCATCGACAGGCCCCTGACCCGGCTGAAGGATTTTGACACCTGGGAAGGTTACGAGGCACGGCTGGAAACCCCCGAGCTGATCGACGGTCGCCGCCGCTTCAAGGGTATCCTGATGGGCACCGAGGACGCCGAAGTACTGATCGAGATAGAGGATCAGGGCAACCCGCTGACCAGCGTGCTCAGGTGCGCCTGGCTGTCGGATGCCAAGCTGGTGCTGACCGACGCCTTGATTGCCGAGACGCTGCGCGCACGCAAGGACAGCGGCGTCATCGACGAATCCGCCTTTGACGAAATTCATACCGACACCGCTTCTCAGGAGGAGTGACAGACATGGCGATCACCTCTGCCAACCAGCTGGAGCTATTGCAGACGGCCGAGGCCGTGGCGCGCGAAAAGCTGATCGACCCGGGCCTTGTGATCGAGGCGATGGAGGAAAGTCTGGCTCGTGCCGCCAAGTCGCGCTATGGCGCCGACATGGACATTCATGTGTCCATCGACCGCAAGACCGGGCGCGCCACCTTTACCCGTGTGCGTACTGTTGTGGCCGATGACGAGATGGAAAACCATCACGCCCAGTTCACCGCTGACCAGGCCCGCGCCTATTTCAAGGCGGCCAAACCGGGCCGTGACGAGTTCTGGCAGCGCGCAGGCACACGGATCGACCCTGCCGAGGCCGGCGCGCCGGAAGTCGGCGACGAGTTTCACGAGACGGTTCCCCCGGTCGAACTGGGGCGGATCGCCGCGCAGTCGGCCAAGCAGGTGATCCTGCAAAAGGTGCGCGAGGCCGAGCGTGACCGCCAGTACGAGGAATACAAGGACCGCAAGGGCACCATCATCAACGGCCTGGTGCGGCGCGAGGAATATGGCAACGTGATCGTCGATGTGGGCCGGGGCGAGGGCATCCTGCGCCGCAACGAAAAGATCGGCCGCGAAACCTATCGCCCCAACGACCGCATCCGCTGCTATGTCAAGGATGTGCGGCGCGAGGCCCGCGGGCCGCAGATCTTCCTGTCGCGCACGGCGCCTGAATTCATGGCCGAGCTGTTCAAGATGGAAGTGCCGGAAATCTATGACGGCATCATCGAGATCAAGGCGGTGGCCCGTGACCCGGGTTCGCGCGCAAAGATTGCCGTGATCAGCTATGACAATTCGATCGATCCGGTCGGCGCCTGCGTCGGCATGCGCGGCAGCCGCGTACAGGCCGTGGTCGGCGAATTGCAGGGCGAGAAGATCGACATCATCCCCTGGAACGAGGATCAGGCGACTTTCCTCGTCAATGCGCTGCAGCCGGCCGAGGTGTCGAAGGTGGTGATCGACGAAGATGCGGGCCGCATCGAGGTGGTGGTGCCTGACGAACAGCTGAGCCTGGCCATCGGCCGCCGCGGCCAGAACGTGCGGCTGGCCAGCCAGCTGACAAGCCTTGATATCGACATCATGACCGAAAGCGAAGAAAGCCAGCGCCGTCAGGCCGAATTCGCCGAGCGGACGCAGTTGTTCATGGACGCGCTGGACATCGACGAATTGATGGCGCAGCTTCTGGTGGCAGAGGGCTTTACCGATCTCGAAGAGGTGGCCTATGTCGAACTGGACGAACTGGTCGGCATCGACGGCTTTGACGAAGATACCGCCGAGGAACTGCAGACCCGCGCCCGCGAAAAGCTGGAGGCCATCAACACCGCCGCCCTCGAGAATGCGCGCACGCTCGGCGTTGAGGACAGTCTGATCGAATTCGAGGGGCTGACGCCGCAGATGGTCGAGGCGCTGGCCAAGGATGGTGTCAAGACGCTGGAAGACTTCGCCACCTGCGCCGACTGGGAACTGGCCGGGGGCTGGACCACCGAAAACGGCGAGCGCAAGAAAGACGACGGCATTCTGGAGCCCTTTGACGTCAGCCTGGAAGAGGCGCAGAATATGGTCATGACCGCCCGTGTTCTGCTGGGCTGGGTCGATATCGCCGATCTGGAAACCGCCGATGACGGGCAAGACGAAAGCGACGCCGAAACGGACGCGTCAGCCGAAACGCCCGCCGAGGCGCGGGCCTGACGGCTGGCGCACGGCGCCGTGGCGTGGGGCCGTGACATGGGAATGACACGGGCATGACGCGTGGAGGCAGGAAGAAAGACCGCGATGCAGGGCCGGAACGGCGCTGCATCGTATCCGGTGACAGCGGACCGGCTTCTGGGCTGATCCGATTCGTGCTGGGGCCGGATGGCGTGCTGGCGCCTGATATCGCGGGCAAGCTTCCGGGACGGGGAATCTGGGTGACGGCCACGCCCGCAGCGCTGGAACAGGCGGTGCGCAAACGGCTTTTCACGCGGGCCGCCCGCGCGCCTGTCACGGTGCCCGACGGGCTGGTTGCCACGATAGAGGCACAACTGGCGCGCCGGGTGATTGACCTGATCTCGCTTGCGCGTCGGGGCGGCGCTGCGGTAGCTGGGTATGAAAAGGTGCGTGACAGGTTGTTGCGCGACGAGGTGGCGGTGCTGGTGCAGGCCGCCGACGGCTCGCCCCGGGGACGAACGAAACTGCGGCCGCCAGAGGGCGGCGCCCATATCACTTGCTTGACTGGGCAGGAATTGGGCATGGCCTTTGGCCGGGAACATGTGATAAACGCCGCGCTGTCCGCTGGCGGTCTGGCTTCGCGTGTAGTAGATGAGGCCGCGAGGCTTGCATCGATGCGCGGGCGGATCGGCGAAATGGACGCCGGGAAGGATTGACAGGACGCATGAGCGATACCGACGACAAGAAACCCCTCGGGCTGAAGGGCGCACGCCCAGGTCAGGTGAAGCAAAGCTTCAGCCACGGCCGCACGAAGTCGGTGGTGGTGGAAACCAAACGCAAGCGCGTTGTCGTGCCCAAGCCTGGCGCTGGCCAAGGTGGCACGCAAGGTGGCGCCACGGCCTCTGGCCGGCCCGCCGGCGGCGCATCGACGGGTGGCTCTGGCCGCCGTCCTGCGGGAATTTCCGATGCCGAGATGGAGCGTCGCCTGTCAGCCCTGCGCGCCGCCAAGGCGCGCGAGGCCGATGAAGCCGCCGCCCGTGCCGAAGATGAGCGCCAGCGCGAGGAAGAACGTGAACGCCGCCGCGCCGAAGCCGAGGCGCGCGAGCGCGAAGAGCGTGAACGCGAAGCGGCCCTGAAGGCCAAGGAAGAGGAAGACGCGCGCCGCGCAGCCGAGGCAGAGGCCGCCCGCAACGCGCCGCCTGCAACCCCGGCCGCGGTGGAAACCCCCGCTGCTGCACCGGCAGCGGCGCGTCCGTCGCCGTCAAAGCAGGCGCCGCCCCCCACAACCCGCAAGGCCGAGCGCGAACGCGAGGACCGGGACAGCCGCGGCAAGACCCGCGAGGCCGGCAACCGCCGTTCCGGCAAACTGACCCTTTCTGCCGCGCTTGACGGCAGCGAAGGCGGGCGGCAGCGGTCGCTTGCTGCCATGAAGCGCAAGCAGGAAAAGGCCCGCGCCAAGGCGATGGGCCAGTCGCAGCGCAGTGAAAAGCAGGTGCGCGACGTTCAGTTGCCCGAAACCATCGTGGTACAGGAACTGGCCAACCGCATGGCCGAACGTGCCGCCGATGTGGTCAAATCGCTGATGAAGATGGGCATGATGGTTGCCCAGAATCAGGCGATCGACGCCGATACTGCCGAACTGGTGATCGAGGAATTCGGCCACCGCGCAGTACGGGTGTCTGATTCCGATGTGGAACAGGTGATCCACTCGGTCGAGGACAAGGACGAAGACCTGCATCCGCGGCCGCCGATCATCACGATCATGGGCCATGTCGACCACGGCAAGACCAGCCTGCTGGACGCCATACGCAAGACCAATGTCGTGTCGGGCGAAGCAGGCGGCATCACCCAGCATATTGGCGCCTATCAGGTAACGACCGAAAGCGGTGCCGTGCTCAGCTTTCTTGATACACCGGGGCACGCGGCCTTTACGTCGATGCGGGCTCGTGGCGCGCATGTGACCGATATTGTCGTGCTGGTGGTTGCCGCCGATGATTCGGTGATGCCGCAGACCATCGAGGCGATCAACCATGCCAAGGCCGCCAAGGTGCCGATGATCGTGGCGATCAACAAATGCGACAAGCCGGCGGCTGATGCAAACCGGGTGCGGACCGAACTTCTGCAGCACGAGGTGGTCGTCGAGGCCATGTCGGGCGACGTGCAAGATGTCGAGGTGTCGGCGCTGACGGGCAAGGGCCTGGATACCCTGCTGGAAGCGATCGCCCTGCAGGCCGAGATACTGGAGCTGAAGGCCAACCCCGATCGGTCGGCCATGGGCGCCGTGATCGAGGCCAAGCTGGACGTGGGCCGCGGGCCCGTGGCCACCGTGCTGGTACAGCACGGCACATTGCGCAAGGGCGACATTTTCGTCGTCGGCGAACAGTGGGGCAAGGTGCGTGCGCTGATCAACGACCAGGGTGAGCGGGTCGACGAGGCCGGCCCCAGTGTGCCTGTCGAGGTTCTGGGGCTGAACGGCACGCCCGAGGCCGGCGATGTGCTGAACGTCGTCGAAACCGAGGCGCAGGCGCGCGAGATTGCGACCTATCGCGAGAACCTGGCCAAGGAAAAACGTGCCGCTGCCGGTGCCGCCACGACGCTGGAACAGTTGATGGCAAAGGCCAAGGCCGATGCCGATGTCGCCGAACTGCCGGTTCTGGTGAAAGCCGATGTGCAGGGGTCTGCCGAAGCCATCGTGCAGGCGCTGGAGAAAGTCGGTAACGAAGAGGTGCGCGTGCGTGTCCTGCATTATGGTGTGGGCGCGATCACCGATTCGGATGTCGGTCTTTCCGAGGCGTCAAAAGCGCCGATTCTGGGCTTCAACGTGCGTGCCAACGCCACGGCGCGCAACGCCGCCCAGCAGAAAGGCGTGGAAATACGCTACTATTCGATCATCTACGACCTGATCGACGACATCAAGGCGGCGGCTTCCGGCCTGCTGAAAGACGAGGTTCGCGAGAACTTCATCGGTTATGCCGCGATTCGCCAGGTGTTCAAGGTCTCTGGCGTCGGCAAGGTGGCGGGTTGCCTGGTCACCGAGGGCGTGGCGCGCCGATCGGCCGGGGTGCGGTTGCTGCGTGACAACGTGGTGATCCACGAAGGCACGCTGAAGACGCTGAAGCGCTTCAAGGACGAGGTGAAGGAAGTCATCTCGGGTCAGGAATGCGGTATGGCCTTCGAAAACTATGATGACATCCGCGAAGGTGATGTCATCGAGATCTTCGTGCGTCAGACCGTCGAACGCTCGCTAAGCTGATCCGGCGGGGCGCCAGCCCCGCCACCATTGTTCAAATGGTATCGTTCCGGGCTGCAGTTGTGCCGGACCCCAAGCGATTTGAGAAAATCGCTTGCAACGGCCTTTCTGAAGGCCGTTTTTCCCCCTGCCCCTGCCTTTGTCATGGTTGACGCCGGTCAGCCTGCCGCTGCACCGGTGTTCATTGCGTCACCGGCTGCGGGCTGTGGCCGCAGCGGCGCAAAATCATCAGGGGTGATGGTTTCGCGCACGATCAGCAACCTTGCACCCGCTTCAAGATCGGCGCGGCGTTCCGTCAGCAGGTCAAGCGCGCGTTGATAGCTTGAATCCAGCAGCCCGCGCACAGCCAGATCGACCTCGCGCGCCGTGGATTCGGAATGATCGCGCGGCGAAAGACTGATCCGGTCGTCGCCAAGAAATCCGCCGCGCTCCTGTTCCAGTACAGCCTGACCCAGCGCCTCGTGCATGCCAAAGCGGGTCACGATCTGGCGGGCGATATCAGTGGCGCGCACCAGATCGTCGGCCGCCCCTGTCGACACCTCACCCATGGCGATCTGTTCCGCCGCGCGCCCGGCCAGCAACATGACCATGCGGTTTTCCAGTTCCGACCTCGTGATCAGGAAGCGGTCTTCGGTTGGCCGCGTCATGGTATAGCCCAGCGCGCCGATCGTGCGCGGAATGATGGATACCTTGTGCACCGGATCGGCACCGGGCAAGGTGGCTGCGGCCAGTGCATGGCCCATCTCATGCCAGGCGACGGTTTCGCGCTCCCGGGCGTTCAGCAACCGCCCCTTGCGCTCCATCCCCGCCACCACGCGTTCCAGCGCCGATGTGATGTCCTGCATTGCCACGCTATCGGCTCCTCGGCGGGTGGCGTGGATTGCGGCCTCGTTCACCAGATTGGCCAGTTCCGCCCCGGTAAAGCCCGGTGTCAGGCCGGCTGCGGCCTCGACATCAAGGTCGGGGTCCATCTGAACCTTGCGCAGGTGCACCCTCAGAATGGCCGCGCGGCCGGTCTTGTCCGGACGGTCGACCACCACCTGCCGGTCGAACCGGCCCGCGCGCATCAGTGCCGGGTCCAGAATCTCTGGCCGGTTGGTGGCCGCCAGCAGCACGATGCCATCGCGCGTGTCGAACCCGTCAAGCTCGGCCAGAAGCTGGTTGAGCGTCTGTTCCTTTTCGTCATGCCCGCCGCCAAAGCCGCCGATGCCCCGCCGTTTGCCCAGCGCATCCAGTTCATCGATGAAGATGATACAGGGTGCAGCCTTGCGCGCCTGTTCGAACAGGTCACGCACCCGCGCCGCGCCGACACCGACGAACATTTCGACAAACTCGGACCCGGAGATGGAAAAGAAGGTCACGCCGGCCTCGCCGGCAACGGCGCGGGCGAACAGGGTCTTGCCGGTTCCCGGCGGGCCGGTCAGCAGGATGCCCTTTGGAATGCGCGCGCCCAGCCGCCCGAATTTCTGTGGCTCGCGCAGGAAATCAACGATTTCCTTGAGTTCGGCCTTTGCCTCGTCGACCCCGGCCACATCGTCGAAGGTGACGCCGGTGTCGCGCTCGACATAGACCTTGGCCTTGGACTTGCCGACATTCATCATGCCGCCCATGCCCTGCCTTTCGGCAAAGCGGCGAAACACATACATCCAGACAATCAGGATCAGTGCGATGGGCAACAGCCATGACAGAATCATGGTGAAAACGGTATTTTCCACCGTTCCGTCGAATTCGGCAGTCGAGCGTTCAAGTCGCTCTGTCAGATCGCCGGGCACGATATTGGTGATGAAATGCGTGTTGCCGTCGATAGGGTCCCGGTATCGGCCCTGCACCTGCTCGCTGCGCACCGTGAGGGTGGCAATGCGGTCGGCCTCCAGATGCTGCAGAAAGGTGCTGTAGGGAATACGCTCGGTCACCGAGACCGAGGACATCCAGCTTTGAAAAGCCAGAAGCACCAGAAACGCGGCAACGAAATACCACATGTGCCACTGTTGTTGCCGTTCCACGCGCGCCCCCATGCTGCCGATGGCGCACTATGGCGGCAAGGACTGGCGCGCTGACATGATCGAGGTCAAGCCGGGGCGCCATTTTGCCGCTATACTGCGCCTGAATCGCTGCAGGCCCGTTCGCTTGCGGCAGCATGGGAAAGCAACCGGACATGCGACAGGGCATTGCAGAAACGGTATCTGTGCCGGTGCGCAAGCAGGTGTTTCGCGCACAGGGTATCACGCGCGTCTATCGCACCGGAACGGTCGAGGTACGCGCCCTGCGCGGGGTCGATCTGGCGCTGAATGAGCATGAAATGGTGGTTCTGCTGGGCGCGTCCGGTTCCGGCAAGTCGACATTGCTGAATATTCTGGGGGGTCTTGATCTGCCGACCGAGGGCCGGGTCTTTTTCCGTGACCGTGAGTTGACAAGGGCCAGTGATGCGCAGCTGACCGCCTTTCGGCGTGACCATGTGGGTTTCGTCTTTCAGTTCTACAATCTGGTGCCCAGCCTGACCGCACGCGAAAACGTCGCCCTGGTGACCGAGATCGCCAGGAACCCCATGACCCCGGAAGAGGCGCTGGACCGTGTAGGCCTGGCCCCGCGGATGGATCATTTCCCCGCCGAATTGTCAGGCGGTGAACAGCAGCGCGTGGCCATCGCCCGCGCCATCGCCAAGCGGCCGGATGTGCTGTTGTGTGACGAACCCACCGGCGCGTTGGACAGCAAGACCGGCATTCAGGTGCTGGAGGCCCTGTACGAGGTCAACCGCGATCTGGGCACCGCCACCGTGCTGATCACCCATAACGCAGGCATTCAGCGCATCGCGCACCGCGTCGTGGTGCTGGCCGACGGACAGATCACCCGCGACGAGGTGAACGCCACCCGCGTCCTGCCATCCGAGGTAAGCTGGTGAGGGCGCTGGACCGCAAGATGCTGCGAGACCTGCGCCGGATCTGGGCGCAGACACTGGCGATTGCGCTGGTACTGGGGTGCGGCATCATGGTGCTGGTCGGCGCGCAGGCGACCCAGCGCACGCTGGAACAAAGCCAGGCTGCCTATTACGAACGCCACCGCTTTGCCGATGTCTTTGCCGGTGTGACCCGTGCGCCCGCCTCGGTGGTTCAGGCAGCCGCGCAGATTGACGGCGTGGCTCAGGCCGAGGGGCGCATCGGGTTCAACGCCGTGCTGGATATAGACGGCATGCAGGAACCGGCAATGGGGCGGGTGATCTCGTTGCCCGCTGACGGCCCGGCGCTGAACCTGCCGGTGTTGCGGCGCGGCCGCCTGCCCGCGCCGGACCGGCCACAGGAAGTCGCAGTCAGCGAACCTTTCGCCGAGGTGCATGGCCTGGTGCCGGGCAGCCGCTTTCGCGGCGTGCTGAACGGGCAGTTGCGCGAGATGCAGGTCACCGGCTGGGTGCTGAGCCCCGAATTCATCTATGCCATGCCCCCTGGCGCCATCATGCCCGACGACCGGCGCTTTGGCCTGATCTGGATGAACGAATCCGCGGCAGCGGCAGCAATGGACATGGGCGGTGCCGTCAACGAGATCGCCCTGCGCCTGACCCGCGATGCGGACGAGCGCGCCGTCATCGCCGCGCTGGACCGGCTGCTGGATGCCTATGGCGGCACCGGCGCGCATGGCCGCGACAGGCAGGTTTCGCATGCCTTTCTGGACGGCGAATTGCAGCAGCTTGGTGCCATGGCGGCCTTTCTGCCGCCCATCTTTCTGATCGTTGCAGCCTTTCTGGTGAACATGGTGCTGGGCCGCATGATCGCGCTGGAACGCGCGCAGATCGGTTTGATGAAGGCCGTGGGCTATGGCCGGGCCCAGATCGCCGGGCACTATCTGAAGCTGGCCATGCTGATCGGGGTGGTCGGCATTGCGCTGGGTTGGGGCTTTGGCTGGTGGATCGCCGAGGCCATGATCGGCCTTTACGGCGATTTTTTCCGCTTTCCCTTCATCATCCGCGATTTTGGTGCGGGCGCCCTGGTCATCTCGGCAGTGCTGGGTCTGGCGACCGTGGCGCTGGGTGGGCTGCGGGCCGTCTGGGCCTCGCTGAAGCTGCCGCCGGCCGAGGCGATGCAGCCCCCTGCCCCGCCCCAGTATGCGCGGGGCCGGCTGGACCGGGCCCTGACCCTGATCCGGCTGCGCCAGACCACGATGATGATCTTTCGTTCGATCATCCGATGGCCGGGGCGGGCGGCGATCACGCTGTTCGGCGTTTCTGCCTCGGTGGCGCTGCTGGTGATGTCCTATTTCATGTTCGACGCAGTCGAACGGCTGGGCGAAAGCGTGTTCGAACAGGCCAACCGCCAGCAGGTCACCCTGATGCTGGCCCGCGCGCAGAACGAACGCGCGGTGAATGATGCCCTGACCCTGCCGGGCGTGCGCATGGCCGAGGGCGCCTATGCCATGCCCGCCCGGCTGGTCAACGGTCATCGCAGCCGGTTGACCGCGTTGCAGGGTCATTACCCGGATGCCCAACTGGCGCGCCTGATCGACGACGCCGGCGTCGTCATTGATCTGCCCGCCGAGGGGCTGGTACTGCCCCAGATGCTGGCCCGCGCCCTGGAGATCGGCGCGGGCGATATGCTGCGGGTGGAAATGCTTGCCCCCCCGCGCGAAGTGCTGGATTTGCCGGTTGCCGCCGTCATCGCCCAGGGGTTGGGGCAAGAGGCCCATATCGCCGCGCCTGCGCTGTTTGCCGCCATGCGCACGGCACCACAGGTCAACATGATCCATCTGATGATCGATCCTGACCGCATGGCCGATCTGAACAGCGCCATAAAGGAAACCCCGGCCGTGGCCAGCCTTGCCAACTGGGCCGAGGTTCGCCGCCAGTTCGATGCCACGCTCAGCGAGAACCTGTTGACCATGGTCGCCATCTATACCTTGATCGGCGTGCTGATCGCGATCGGCGTGGTGTATAACGCCGCGCGTATCCAGTTGTCGGAACGCAGCTATGAACTGGCCAGCCTGCGCGTGCTGGGCTTCAGCCGGGGCGAGGTGGGCTTCGTGCTGGTGGGCGAAATCATGTTGCTGACCCTTGTTGCCATCCCCATCGGGTGGGTCCTTGGCTATGGGTTGGCGCAGGGGCTGGCAGCAGCCATGTCCACCGATCTGATGCAGATACCCTTTCATATCACCCGGCGCACCTTTGCCCTGGCGGCGCTGGCCGTGTTTCTGGCGGCGCTGGGGTCGGTCCTGATGGTGCGGCGTCGGCTGGACCGGGTGGATCTGGCGATGGCGCTGAAAGCGCGCGAATAGCAGGAGATTGACATGGCCATGGCACGCAAGGCGGGGTTCGGGCTGGGCGGTCTGGCGTTGGCGGGGGCGTTGGTCTGGGCGCTGTGGCCCGACCCCGTGACCGTCGACATCGGGCAGGTTTCACGCGGGGTGCTGCAGGAAACGGTTCTGGCCGAGGGGGTGACGCGTGTGCGCGAACCCTATGCGATCACCGCGCCGATCACCGGCATGGTGACCCGGTCGCCGGTCGCGGTGGGCGACGCTGTGGTTCGGGGCGAAACCGTGGTGGCCATCATGCGCCCGGCTGACCCTGCATTGATGGACACGCGCACACGCGCCCAGGCCGAGGCCACCGTGGCCGAGGCAGAGGCAGCGCTTCGTCTGGCCGAAACCCGGCAAGAGCGCGCCATGTCCGATCTTGACCACGCACGGACCCAGCGTGACCGGGGGCGCGCACTGGCCGAACGGGGCACGATCCCCCAACGCATGCTGGATGATCTGGAGGCCGCGCATGTCGCGGCCCAACAGGGCCTGCAGGCCGCGCGGCAGGAACTGGACCTGAACCGCGCCACGCTGGCACGGGCACAGGCGCAGTTGCTGGGCCCGGACACGACCGTCGACACGAACGGCGATCCGGGCGAATGCTGCCTGCGCATCATGGCGCCCCACAGCGGCACGGTGCTGGAGGTGGCCGACACCAGTGCACGTCTGGTTCAGGCCGGCGCGCCCCTGTTGTCAATCGGCGATGTATCGGATCTGGAAATCGAGGTTGATCTGTTGTCAGCGGATGCCGTGCGCGTACCCGCGGGCGCCCGTGCCACCGTGGAACGCTGGGGCGGGCCCAATGACCTGGAGGCGCGCGTGCGGCGGGTGGAACCGGCAGGTTTCACCCGTGTTTCGGCCCTGGGCATCGAAGAACAGCGCGTGCGGCTGCGGCTGGATTTGCTGACCCCGCCTGACGCGCGCAACGGGCTGGGCGATCGGTTCCGCGTTTTCGTGCGGCTGGTTCTGTGGGAGGGGGATGACGTTCTGCGCCTGCCGCAAAGCGCGCTGTTCAGGCATGAGGGTGGTTGGGCGGTGTTCCGGCTGGTTGATGGGCGGGCCCAGTTGACGCCGGTGCGGATCGGCCGCCAGACCGAGGGGCTGGCCGAGGTGACAGCAGGCGTGTCGGACGGCGATGCGCTGGTGCTGTTCCCCCCATCGGCGCTGGCTGACGGCACCCGTATCGTCGCGCGTGGCGGATAGGAACCGTCAGGCCATGGCATGCCCTGCCGTGCCGGTCGTTTGCAGGATCAGCGATAGCCAAGATAGGCTGCCAGCGCCGGTGGCGGGCTGGCCAGCAGCGTTTCGGTATCGGCGGGCGGGCTGGCCCTTCCCTCGGCAACGACAAGGGTCTGGGGGCACAGATGCCGGGCATCGGCCGGGTCATGCGTGATCATCAGCACGGTGGCGGCATGTTCGGCGGCGATCTCGGCCACCAGATCCAGCATCGCCTTTTTCAGGGCAGGCCCCAGCGCAGCAAAGGGTTCGTCCAGCAGGATCATCGGTCGGGCACGCAACAGCACGCGGGCCAGCCCCGCCCGGCCGATCTGGCCACCAGACAGTTGCGCCGGCAAACGCTGCTCCAGCCCGGCAAGCCCCACTCGGTCCAGCGCCTGCATGACGCCGCTGCGCTGGGTGTCAGACAGGCGCAGGCGCGGATCAATGCCCAACGCGACATTGTCGAAAACGCTTAGGTGCGGCAACAGGTTGTTGTCCTGGAACAGAATGCTGAGCGGGCGCGCAGCAGGGGGCAGCGCGTCGATCCGGCTGCCCTGCCAGCGGATCGCGCCCTGATGCCCGACAAAGCCGGCAATGGCCCCCAACAGGGTTGACTTGCCACCGCCCGAAGGCCCCATGACCGCCACCAGCGCGCCTGCGGCGATCGTCAGATCGGCCTGAAGGCGGAATTCGCCCTGTCGAATGGCAAGTCCGTCAAGTTCCAGCATGAAGCCCCTTTCTGCCGCCAACCAGCCGCTCGACCAGCACGAAGGCCGCCAGTGCCAGTGCCAGCAGCAACAAAGCTGCACCGGCGGCATCGGCGGTGCGATAGGCCCCCATCAGCCGGTGCAGTTGCATGGGCAATGTCTCGCCCCCGGTCTGGGCAAAAAGCACGATCACACCCAGATCGCCCATCGACAGCGCCGCGCCCAGCCCCAGGCCAAAGCCAAAGGCAGGCCGCACGCGCGGCCACAGAACCAGCCGCAGATGTGCGCCGAACCCCAGGCCCAGCGCGGCAGACAGGCGCGCATGGTCAGCCTCGGCCCGCCTGAGCGCGGGCAGCACCGCCCGCAATGCAAAGGGCAGCGCCATGGCGGCGTTGACCAGCGCGGTTACAGGCAGCGCCAGCCGCGCCGGGTCGATCAGTGGAAAGGCGACGATGAACAGACCGGTACCAATGACCATGGGCGAGGCAGTAAGCGCACTCATGCCCAGCGCCTCGAAAGCGCGGCCCGCGCGGGTGGCGTATACCGCGGCCAGGGCCAGCGCGGCGGTCATCAGCGCCAGAAGCATCACCGACAAACCGGCCACGCGCAGGGATTGCAGCGCAGCTTGCCAGACAGGTTCAGGCAAACTCGGCAGATGCGGCGCGCCACGCCAGACCACCATGGACAGCGGCAGCAACAGAAAAGCAGCCGCCAACACGATGGCCAGCGCATCGGTCAGACGGGGCAACCCGCCACCCGGTGCGGGGGCGGGCCTGTCCAACCCGCTGATGGCCCCTATGGGCAGCGTCAGGCGGGCTAGCAGCAACAGCGCCCCGATGCCCAGCGCCGCCTGCACCAAGGCCAGCAGGGCGGCGCGGCCCAGATCGAAGTCAAAGCGGAAAGCCTGAAAGATGGCCAGTTCCAGCGTGGTGGCGCGCGGCCCGCCCCCCAGCGTCAGCGCCACGGCAAAGGATGTCAGGCAGATCAGAAACACCACCGCCAGTGCCCCCGGAATGACCTGGCGCAACATTGGCCATTCGACATGGCGCCACATCGCACGGCCGTCAAAACCCAGCGCGGCGGCCAGGCGCAGATGCTCGCCCGGGACACGCGCCCAGCCCTGAAGGATCAGCCGCGTGGCCAGGGGCAGGTTGAAAAACACATGCGCCAGCAAGACACCTTGCAGCCCATAGATCGTGAAACCTTGTACCCCCAGCAAAGCCAACCCCTGATTGGCCAGGCCCTGCCGGCCGAAAATGGCCAGGATGCCGGAAACGGCCACCAATGTAGGCAAGATGAAAGGCGCCCCCATCAACACGATCAACGCCCCGCGCCCCGGAAAGCGGCGCCGTGCCAGGGCGCGCGCCACCGGGATGGCCAAAGCCACCGAGATCAGCGCCGACAGCACGGCCTGGACCAGGGTAAAGCGCAATGCGGCCCAGTCGGCCGCGCGAAAGGCGGCCCACCCTTCGGCCCGCGCAACCACGGCTGTCAGTGCACCGATGTTGAGCGCAAGAAGGATCACCACGCAGGGCACAACCACCCCCCAAAGCAGGCGGGGCGCGGGCGGTTGCCATGAAAACCGGAAAGACGCCGGTACGTCATGTGTTGCTGCGCGCGCCCTTTCCTCCCCACGGGCAGAACCTGAAGGCGCTGATGGCGGGCTGGGTCTGACCGGCGCGGCCATCAGCGTTGGCGACCGTCTGGCAAGGTGGCAGTCAGTGCGCCGCCGGATTTGCCCCCGCCAATGGCATGCGGCCATTGGCACGCGGCACGCCTGCAGGCGCGTGCCGCGTGCAAGCAGAGGCAGAAACGGCTCACTGCGCCAGCGCGTTGCGCCAGGCATCAAGCGCGGCATCACGCCGGGCTGCAGCCTCTTCGGGCGGGAACAGATGCGATATTTCGGGCCGGTGCAGCGTCTCGAACCCCTCTGGCAGGCCCTCGGCGGGCGTGGCGGCCGGATACATCCAGTTGGTCGTCGGAATGATCGACTGGAATGCGTCGGACACCATGAACTCCAGGAACTGCTGCGCCAGCTCGGGCTGTCCGGCATTGGCCAGAATGCCAGCCACCTCGATTTGCAGGTAATGCCCTTCGTCAAAGGCAGCGGCGGCCTTGCTGTCGTCACTCTCGGCGATCAGATGGTAGGCGGGCGATGTGGTATAGCTGAGCACCATATCGGCCTCGCCGTCAAGAAACAGCCCATAGGCCTCGGACCAGCCGGAGGTGACGGTCAGCACCCGCGGCGCCAGACCCTGCCAGATTGCTGGCGCCTCGTCGCCGAACACGGCCTCGACCCACATCAACAGACCCAGACCGGGCGAGGAAGAGCGCGGGTCCTGGATCACGATGCTGAGATCGGAATTGATCAGTTCGGCGAAACTGGCAGGCGGTTCGGGCAGCCGGTTGCGGTCATGGACAAAGGCAAACCAGCCCCAATCGAACGGCAGGAAAAGGGGATCGTCCCAGGTGATGGGCAGGTCCAGATCGGCCCGAATGCCATGCGGCACAAACAGGCCCGAGGCGGCGGCGCGGGCGGTCAGGTTTGTATCCAGTCCCAGCACGATATCGGCGGGACTGCGCGCGCCTTCCAGTTGCAGCCGGGCCAGAAGCGCGGCACCATCGCCGACGCCGACAAAGTTCAGTTCGCAGTCACAGACGGCCTCGAACGCTTCGCGCACAGCGGGGCCGGGGCCCCAACTGCTGACGAAGCTGTCATAGGTATAGACCGTCAGGACGGGTGTATCAGCCGAGGCTGCCAATGCCGAGGCGGCAAGCAGTCCCGCGGCAAGGGTCGGATAACGCATCTTTCATCCTCCTTCGCAACGGGCGGGGTGGGGTGGAGGACATGCCCTGTCACCTTCCCTCCGCCGGTTCTAACCGGTTCAGGTTCAACGGGTTCGCGCGATGCATCTCAGCCCTGCCATCCGGCGGGGGCACCCCGAGGTAGCGCGCAACATAACCGCATTGACGCCGGGATCAAGGGGCCGGGGTGCCGGCTCCAGACGCGGCAGCCGCACGGCCGCGCCCGGGCATGGCGTGAACAAGGATGCATCAGCCCGCCATTCATGGCAGGATCGGGCGACAACGACACAGCCAGCCAGGAGGTCAGCGATGAGCGTGACGATCAGCCCCGGTTTCGACGGCCAGACCGTGATAACGACCTATGAAATGACACCGGGCACCTGCACCGATGTACATGAGGCACTGACCGATGCCTTCAACACGGTAATCCGGCACCAGCCCGGTTTCATCGGTGCCGCCATCCATGTCAACGATGCACGCACGCGCATAGCGGTCTATTCACAATGGCGCCGGCGCGAGGATTTCCAGGCCGTGTTGCGCGGCGCCGACATGCGCGAACGCAACCGTGAGATTGCCGCACTGTGCTCGCGCTTCGAGCCGGTCATGTACGAGGTCGCGGCAAGCTATTGACAGAAACAAAAGGCTCGCACGCAAAGCTGGCAGGCGCTCCCGCGCCTGCAGCGCGGGCCCGGCGCGCCGCCTGCCTGTTGCCACCAGTTCAGGCGTAGACGCTTTCCTTGCCGAAATGGCGGCAGAGCATGTAGTAAACCACCGCGCGATACTTGTTGCGCTCTGAACGACCGTACACCTCGATCACCGTGTCGATCGCCTGGTCCAGTTCCGGGCCGTTGGGCAGCCCTAGTTTCTTGATCAGATAACCGCGCTTGACTGTTTCCAGTTCATGCGGCTGGGTTGCCGCCACGGTGGCCGCATCGGCGTCATAGATGGACGGCCCGCAGCCAATGGTGACCTTGGTCAACAGCGCCATGTCTGGCTCGATGCCGCATTTGTTGCGCAGGTCACCTGCATAGCGTTCGATCAACTCGTCCCTGCGGCCCATGAAACACACTCCCTCACCACACGCGATCTGCTCACGCAACCGTGAGTGTGCCGCTCTGCCGCCCTGTTGGCAAGTATGATGCGGTGCTCAGAACCGCTCGGCGCGCAGGATGCGGACATCCGAGACGCTGACCACGCCGATATGTTCGTCAAGCACCGGAAACAGCGCCTCCAGCAACGAGTCCAGCCTGTGGGGCGCAATCAGGCAGACAACCGCAATCATGCTGAAGGCGCGGCTGACATTGCCCTCGCGCGTCCAGCGGCCAGAGGCGCCAGAGCCCCCCAGCACCGGCAGGATGGTATAACCGGTCACCCCTGTCCCCTCCAGCGCGCGAACGATCTGCTTTTCCATGACCGCTTCGATCATCACCTCGACGCGCTTGGCATCATGCATCTGCATCGATCAGCCTCCGGCAAGGAACTGGGCAATACTCATGTAAAGCGGGATGCCCAGGGTCAGGTTGAAGGGAAATGTTATGCCGAGAGCCAGCGTCAGGTAAAGCGCCGGGTTCGCGCGGGGCAAGGCCACCCGCATGGCGGCCGGAACGGCAATATAGCTGGCCGAGGCGGAAAGTGTCATCAACACTGCCACACCGCCCACTGACAGGCCCAGTGCCAAACCGGAAACCAGACCGAAAGCCGCACCCACCAACGGCATCAGCAGGCCGAACAGCAGCACACCCGGCGTGACGACCCCGCGCGCCGAGCGCAGCCCGCGCCCTGCCACAATGCCCATATCCAGAAGAAACAGGCACAGCACCCCCTTGAACGGCGCCTCGATAAAGGGCGCGATTTCGGTCATGCCACGCTCGCCGGTGATCCAGCCGATGGCAAAGGCACCCAGCAGCAGCACGATCGAACCGTTGAGCAGGATCTCGCGCCACAGATCGCTGTCCATCTTGCCGCCGGCACCGCTGCGCGTGGCCAGCCACAGGGCCGAAACGATGGCCGGGGCCTCCATCGCGGCGGCAACGGCAACCATGTAGCCCTCAAATGCAATGCCAGAGGCCGACAGCAACGAGGTTGCCGCCACAAAGGTGACGATCGAAATCGACCCGTAATGACCGGCAACCGCCGCCGCATCGGTGGCCGAAACCCCCCGCGCCAGCGTCTTGAGCAGCACGAACGCCGCAAAGGGCAGCACGAATGACAGCCCCACCCCTGCCATCACCGCCAATGCCAGGCTGATGTCGGCTCCATAATCGGCAACGCTGGCGCCGCCCTTGAACCCGATGGCAAAGAGCAGATACAGCGACATGCCCTTGGCGATGGCTTCCGGAAAGCTGAGATCGGAACGCGCAAGCGCGGCCAGCAGGCCAAGAACAAAAAACAGGATGACGGGCGACAGCAGGTTCTGCCCGGCAAGCGTCAGAATCTCGTCCATGCTGCCCTCCGACTGACTGCAGGCGCGCATACACGCCGGCGCCGGAAGGGTCCAGAGCCCCCGCGCAGGTGACGAGGTGAAAGCTGCCGTCGCGTCAGGGGGTCACAACCTGCGCAACAACTCCGGCGTGGGCCAGCCATCGGCGGGCAGACCAAGCTGTGCCTGGATATCCTGCACCGCTGCGCGGGTGTTTGCCCCCAGAATGCCGGTGGTGCCACCCGTGTCAAAGCCGCGCGCCTGCAGCCTGCGCTGCAACTCACGCATCTGGTCGCGGCTCAGGCCCTGCTGCGGGTTGCCGGCATCGAAAACCGGCGCCCCCTGCAACCGCGTTGCGAAATAGGCAGCGGTGACCACATAGGTAAAGCTCTGGTTCCATTCGAACAGCGTGCGGAAATTGTGAAAGATCATGAAGGCCGGGCCACGATGCCCCTGTGGCAGAATGACCGATGCCCGCATGGTGCCCGAGGGCAGTGATCCGTGGCGCGGCTGCACACCCAGCCGCTGCCATTCGGACACCGTCAATTCCGTGCGCAGGCCCGTGCGCGACAGATCCAGCCCCTGGGGAATGCGCACCTCGTGCAGCCAGGGCTCGCCCCGGCGCCAGCCGTGATCCTGGATCAGCCGCGCCCCCGACATTACCGCATCGGCCAGCGAACCGCGCAGATCGACGCGGCCGTCACCATCGCCATCAACGCCCAGCCGCAGGATATCCGAGGGCAGCATCTGCACCATGCCGATCTCACCCGCCCAGGCGCCCTGGGTTGTGGCCGGGTCCAGTTGCCCGCGGCGATAAAGCTCGATCATGGCGATGACCTGCGGGCGAAACAGCTCTGGCCGGCGGCAATCATGCGCCAGGGTCACCAGGGCGTTGGCGGTGTTGAAATCGCCCTGAAAGCTGCCGTAGTCGGTCTCGAACGCCAGAAAGGACAGCATGATCGCCGGGGGCACGCCATACTCACGCTCGGCACGGGCGAACAGGGCAGATTGCTGCTGCGCCATCCGCCGCCCGCGATCCAGCCGGTTCTGGCTGATCAGTTGCCGCGAGAAATCGACAAAGGGGCGGGTAAAGAACCCCTGTCCCCGGTCCCGGTCGATCACACGCTGGTCACGGCTGACCGAACGAAAGAACCGGTCCACCACATCACGCGGAATACCCTGGCCCATCGCCTCGGACCGCAAGCCATCGATAAAGGCGTTGAAATTGCCACCACAGGGTACCGATTGGGCATTGGCGGGCATGGCCAGCGCGGAAAAGGCAAGAACCCCGGCTAGGGCAGCGGCAAATCGGACTGGACGCATGAAAAACTCCTGACTGGTCACGCCAGAGTATCAAGCGTTTCCGTTGCCGCCAAGTCACGCATGCGGGCCGGGGCGGTCAGCCCCGGCCACACAAAGGACGTTGATCAGGACCGGTCATGCGGCGCCATGAAATCCAGCACCGGGCCCACGGGTACGATCCGGTGCGGGTTGATGGTGTCGTGGCTGTAGTGGTAGTGGCGGGTGATGTGATCCATCCGCACCGTGCCGGCCACAGCCGGATGCTGGTACAGGGCACGGGTATAGGCCCAAAGGTTCGGATAATCGACGATGCGCCGCCGGTTGCATTTGAAATGGCCATGGTAGACGGAGTCAAAGCGCAGCAATGTGGTGAACAATCGCCAGTCTGCCTCGGTCATCGTATCGCCCATCAGGTAGCGGTGCGACGCCAGATGCGCCTCAAGCCAGTCCAACGTATCGAACAGCGGGCCGACGGCCTCGTCATAGGCTGATTGAGTGGTGGCAAAACCGGCCTTGTAGACGCCATTGTTCACCGTGTCATAGACCCGCGCGTTGATCTGGTCTATGCCGTCGCGCAGCGGTTCCGGATAGAGGTCCAGCGTGTTGCCGGTGATCCCGTCAAAGGCCGTGTTCAGCATGCGAATGATCTCGGCGCTTTCGTTCGACACGATGGTTTCGCGCTTTCGGTCCCACAACACCGGTACCGTGACCCTGCCGGAAACCTGCGGGTCGGCCCTGGTATAGACCTGATGCATGTAGTCGAACCCGTGAAGTTGGTCGCCGGTGGCACCATCGAAATCCGTACCGAACTCCCAGCCGTTTTCCAGCATGTCCGGGTGAACCGCCGATACACCGATATGATCCTCCAGCCCCTTCAGCGCGCGAAAGATCAACGAGCGTTGCGCCCAGGGGCAGGCATAGGATACATACAGGTGATAGCGGCCGCTTTCCGCCGCGAAACCACCCTCGCCCGAGGGGCCGGCGGCGCCGTCGGCAGTGACCCAGTTGCGAAAGCGCGAGGTGTCGCGCTTGAACGCGCCGCCTGTGCTTTTGGTGTCATACCATTCGGATGACCATTTTCCGTCGATCAGTCGGCCCATGAGAAACTCCTTTGTGTTGCATGACAAGATGACCTTGATCGCGCCCCTGGCCAACCCGCAAGCGCTGCGCAGGGGCTGTGCACTGGCTCACAGCGCCCGAGCCATGCTGTGTGGTACAGAAAAAATGACCCCGGCTTGATGAACAAGCCGGGGTAAGTGGCGCCTGCGCAGGAAACGCAGACGCGGGCGGTAACTGTAAAAAACTAGGAGGCGCTGCCCATCTCGGCCCTGATCTGCTGGCGCAGCAGTTCTATGGGAATCAGTTTGCCGTCACGCCTGAACTGCCAGTAGGTCCAGCCATTGCACGAGGGGGCACCCTCGATCGCCGCGCCGACCTGATGGATCGAGCCGCGATGCTCGGCCGACACAAGCGAGCCGTCGGCCCGTACCCGCGCCGCCTGCCCGCGCGGGCTGACCAGCACCTCACCCGGCCGCAGCAGGCCGCGTTCGACCAGAACACCAAAGGGTACGCGCGGCTCGGCGCGGCGGGAACTGGTGACCTGCAGCGCATCGGCATCCAGCCGGCGCACCCTGGCCAGCCGCGCCTCGGCGCCGCGGCGATACCCTTCGTCCCGCTCGATACCGATGAAATCCCGGCCCAGCATCTTGGCCACAGCGCCCGTGGTGCCGGTGCCAAAGAACGGGTCCAGCACCAGATCGCCCGGGTTGGTGCTGGCCAGGATCACGCGATGCAGCAGGGCCTCTGGTTTCTGGGTGGGGTGCAGCTTGGCGCCCTGGTCATCCTTCAGCCGCTCATGCCCGGTGCACAAAGGTATCACCCAGTCAGAGCGCATCTGCGTGCCCTCGTTCAGCGATTTCAGCGCCTCGTAGTTGAAGGTGTGCTTTGCATTTTCCGAACGCGCGGCCCAGATCAGCGTTTCATGCGCATTGGTCAACCGCTTGCCCCGAAAGTTCGGCATCGGGTTCGACTTGCGCCAGATCACGTCATTCAGCAGCCAGAAACCGGCATCCTGCAGCGCGGTGCCCAGCCGAAAGATGTTGTGATAGCTGCCAATCACCCAGATCGCGCCATCAGGTTTCAGCACCCGGCGCGCGGCTTTCAACCACGCACGGGTAAAGGTGTCATAGGCGGCCAGGCTGTCGAACTGGTCCCAGGCATCATCGACAGCATCGACCAGGCTGTTGTCCGGCCGGTGCAACGTGCCCTTCAGTTGCAGGTTGTAAGGCGGATCGGCAAAGACAAGATCAACGCAGCCTTCCGGCAGCGCATTCATTGCCTCTACGCAATCGCCCGCAACAATCTGGTTCACCGGAAGCGCGCGCGCTTCCTGTGCCCGGGTTTTCACTGCCATCTCTGCCTCGATCTGCGCCGTCGTTTGTTTCGCGGCTGCTTTTTGCGAATCACAAGATCGCCGAAACAGGACGATTGGTCAATTGCATTTCTGAATCAGGGTATTATTCAGCGTTCTTCATGTAACATTCGGCGCACAGGGGCAAAGCTGCGGCGATGGTGGGGCGAAACCCCCAGTCTTTTCAACGCGTCCAGATGCTGTGCCGAAGGGTAACCGGCATTCCATTCCCAGCCGTAACCGGGGCATTCCCGCGCCAGATCGGCCATCAGGGCATCGCGTGCCACCTTGGCCAGGATCGACGCGGCGGCGATGGACAGGCAGCGCGCATCCCCCTTGACCACCGCCTGGGCCGGGCAGGGCAGATCACGGGGCAGGCGGTTGCCATCGATCAGCGCGGCATCAAGCGGCTGGCCCAGCGCCAACAAGGCCCGGCGCATGGCCAGATGACTGGCCTGAAGGATGTTCAGCGCGTCTATCTCTGCAACGCTGGCATGGGCCACCGCCCAGCGGGCATTGGCGCGGATGGTCTTGGCCAGGGCCATGCGGCGCGCAGCCGTCAGAACCTTTGAATCGGCCAGCCCCGGGGGCACGCATGCCGGGTCCAGGATCACCGCGGCGGCGGTTACCGGGCCAGCCAGCGGGCCACGGCCGACCTCGTCGACACCCGCAATGGCCCGGCTGCCGGACCGAAACAGCGTCTCCTCCAGCGTGAAATCGGCAACGGGGCGGGAAAGGGCGCGTTTCATGGGCATGATCTGCCAGTTGCCGGGGCCGGCGGCAAGGCTGATGATGGCCAGGAGACAGCCATCGAACACCGGTTCGGGGGGCGGAAACACCGCCCCCCAAAAACCGGCCCGCAGATGTCACCGCCCGCGGCGATAGCCTGCGTTGATCATGCACTGGCCGTTGAAATACTGGTTGCCGGCACGGTCGCGTACCAGGCACTGACTGGGCAGGCGGTTATGGCCCGCGCGTGACAGACAACGCCCGTCATAGCCCCAGACACGCTGGCCACGCTGGCGATAATGCATCTCGCAATGCGAGGGCAGCACAAAGGCACCGCGATGGGGCTGGCGATGGGGGCGACCGGAATCATGCCGGGGGCGTTGATGCGAAAACCGCTCGGCGCGATAACCCGCCTGATGCAGGCAATCAGCGGCATAGCCGGCCCGATGCCCGCGATTCGTGCGCAGATCGACGCTGCAGTGCCGGGGCAAGCGGTGATATCCGGCGCGATGCAGGCACCGGGCATTGTAGATGGCAATATTGCGCCCCCGCACGCGTGCGGTTTCCATGCAGGAATCCGGCAAGACGCGGTGGCCCACATGCCGGGCGCGGTGTCGGTCATCGACCGCACCGATGATCACCGCAATGGCCGCAGCCCCCAGCAGGAACCGCACCACATCGTCATGGGCACGCGCCGGGGTGGTGGTGACAGCCAGACCGGCCAGCGCAACGGCACCGGCCAGAAGCATCATCTGCAGCCGTGCCAGCGTTGGCGGGCGGGTGGCAACGGAAGGGTACAAGGCAGCACGGATCATGGTTTCATCCTTTCATGTAAGGCCGGCACGACATGGCGCACAGCAACAGTCTCCGGCCACGGCACCCGCAGCGACGGGCGCCCCGCAAGGCCCTGGCAGGGCGGGACCGGGAAGATGGTGTCACATGCGGGGCACCCCGATGTGACCTGATCTCAGGGTTGCCGGTTGGCGCCTGAAAGACAATATCGGCGCCCGGTTATCGGATAACACCCAGCCAGAGCGCCCGGTCCGGCGCGGGTTGCCCGGCGGATATTGCATAACGCGGCACGACCAACCAACGTCGCATCAACTGGCCCGGCTTTCACCCCGCGCCGCGAATCGATCAT
>JAFIED010000236.1 GCA_020832805.1 Pararhodobacter sp. | reverse complement strand
GCCAGACCGCCGAAATCCAGATCCGCATCGCCCTTATGAACCGCTTCAACGCCCTCGGCACCGCCGAGATCGTCCGCGTGGCATGACGTCAGTGGGCTAAGGGAAAATCACGTCTCACGTGTGAGTTTTGCAACAACGCCCACGCAATGCCGGACTGTCCACCGCTTTTTGTGCGCAACAGTGTGCAACGGCCTGTGGATGACGGGCGCGGATCAGACCCTGACGGGGCATCGGTGGATAGGTAACGCATCCACACACCTGATTCGTGTCAACTATCCTTGTGGACGAAGTTTCCCACAAAGGCCCCGTCCGTTGTTGATGACTCAGTGAAATTTTCATAAGTACTTGCTTTTATTAATTTATTATAAAGACATGGAGTGCCCTTATGTGGGTAAATTCTGTCATGAAATGTTACACACATACCAACACCCCCTACTTCACTCAAAATCCTCTTCATTCTCTTAATTTAATATTAGTGTTTGGCCCGCTGGCCCGGGAACGGTGCTGATACCCTGACTTGTGAAGCATGGTTTTCCCGTGATGTGTTGACTATTCGTGCGTCCAGGCATAACCACCGCGTTGCGCCCATTCGGGTTGTGTTGCTCCCCTTACACATCATCACGCCGCGCTACTGCGCAGGAGCCAGCGATGAATCAGAAAACGATGAACCTTTCGGATCTCAAGGCGAAAACGCCAGCCGAACTTCTTGAGATGGCGGAAGAGCTTGATATCGAGAACGCACCCTCCATGCGGAAGGGCGAGATGATGTTCTCTATCCTGAAGGAACAGGCAGAGGACGGCTGGGAAGTTTCTGGCGACGGTGTTCTGGAAGTCTTGCAGGATGGTTTCGGTTTCCTGCGCTCGACAGAGGCAAACTACCTTCCTGGCCCCGATGACATTTACGTGTCGCCCCAGATGATTCGTCAGTTTTCGCTACGAACGGGCGACACGGTGCAAGGTGTGATTCAGGCCCCGTCGGAAAGTGAACGTTATTTTCGCCTGACCCGGGTAACCAGCATCAATTTTGATGAACCAGAGAAAGCCCGGCACAAGGTCCATTTTGACAACCTGACACCGCTGTACCCTGATGAGCGCTTCAAGATGGAGATCGAGAGCGCACAGACAAAGGATCGTTCTGCACGGATCATCGACATCGTGGCACCTTTGGGCAAGGGTCAGCGCGCATTGATCGTGGCCCCGCCACGCACCGGCAAGACGGTGTTGATGCAGAATATCGCGCATTCGATCGCGCACAATCAGCCAGAGTGTTATCTGATCGTCCTGCTGATCGACGAAAGACCAGAGGAAGTGACCGACATGCAGCGCAGCGTGAAAGGAGAGGTTGTTTCCTCTACTTTTGACGAACCTGCGGCACGCCATGTAGCGGTGGCCGAAATGGTGATCGAGAAAGCAAAACGACTGGTAGAGCACAAGCGGGATGTCGTGATCCTGCTGGATTCGATCACGCGGCTTGGCCGCGCGTTCAACACGGTGGTGCCGTCGTCCGGCAAGGTGTTGACCGGTGGTGTCGATGCCAATGCCCTGCAACGCCCCAAGCGATTTTTCGGCGCAGCACGAAATATCGAAGAAGGCGGGTCACTGACCATCATCGCCACGGCGCTGATCGACACCGGCAGCCGCATGGATGAAGTCATCTTTGAAGAGTTCAAGGGCACCGGCAACAGCGAGATCGTGCTTGACCGCAAGATAGCGGACAAGCGCGTGTTCCCCGCCATTGACATCTTGAAGTCCGGCACGCGCAAGGAAGAGCTGCTTGTCGACAAGAACAACCTGCAGAAAACATTTGTGTTGCGGCGCATATTGAATCCAATGGGCGCTGCGGATGGTATCGAGTTCCTGATTTCAAAGCTGAAACAGACGAAATCGAACGCGGAATTCTTTGATTCCATGAATTCCTGACAAGGGGTTGCCAGATGCGTACGATTGTTGCGCTGGCCTCGGCTCGGGGCCGCGCAGGCGTTTCGATCATTCGCGTATCAGGGCCATCCGCCTGGGCGGTGTGTCAGCAGTTATGCGGTGCGTTGCCAACGCCAAGACAGGCCAGCTTGCGAACATTGCGCGACGAAGAGGGCGACATTATCGACCAGGCGCTTGTTCTTCTGTTTGAAGAAGGAAAAAGCTATACTTCTGAAAAGTTAGCAGAATTTCATGTTCACGGCAGTCCTGCCGTGATTCAGGCAGTGTTGGCTGCCTGCCTCAGCCATGACGACATACGCGCCGCGCTGCCCGGTGAGTTTACACGCCGAGCGTATGAGGCGGGCAATCTTTCGATTTTGCAGGTAGAGGGTCTTGCGGATCTGATCGACGCTGACACACAAAAACAACGAAAACTGGCCTTGCAGCTTTTTGGGGGTGGTGCCCAAGCCGAAGCCGCCGAATGGCGAGAAGAAATGTTGAAGGCTCTGAGTCTGATAGAGGCGGGCATCGACTTTTCAGATGAAGAGCTGCCTGATGGTTTGAAAGAGACAGTGGCAGGCATCGTTCGTCAGACCATTCGACGCCTGGATAAACAACTATCCTCCAGACGCGTGTCCGAACGAATCAGGGACGGTGCAACGGTCGCGATTGTCGGCAAGGTGAATGTTGGAAAATCAACTCTTCTCAATGCCTTGACCGGCAGAGAGGTTGCCTTGACATCAGAGTATGCGGGAACGACGCGCGACGTTATCGAGGTCAGACTGGATATTGACGGCGTGCCGGTATCGTTGATCGACACGGCAGGTGTGCGGGAAACGGCCGATCCGGTAGAGTCTTTGGGGATCGAGCGGGGCAAGTTGCGCGCAGAGGAAGCCGATCTGCGCATTTATTTGAAAGAGACGCCGGAAGAGGCTGTCATGCCTCAGTCCGAAAACGACATTGTATTATTGGCAAAGTGTGACCTATGGGGGTTACCGGGCGTTTCGGGCCGAACGGGCGAGGGCGTTGACGCGCTGATAGCACGATTGTCAGAGCGGCTCATTGACACGGCGCTACCCTCATCCATGTTTTCGCGTGAGCGACATTTCGATAGTTTGTTATCGGCTCGCAAGGCATTGGGCGACGCGGCGCGCATGCTTGAATCCGACGAAAGAGCGGATGAAATGATCTCATTCCTTATCCGAGAGGCGGCCACGAGCCTTGACAGTTTGATTGGCCATATCGATGTTGAGGAAGTGCTTGGTGGCATTTTCGCCAAGTTCTGCATAGGAAAGTAAGGTGTTTCACGTGAAACAGTATGACGTCATCGTTGTCGGAGGTGGTCATGCCGGAGTCGAGGCTGCCATGGCGGCAGACAGAATGGGTGCGTCCGTTGCGCTTGTCACCTTCAGTGCCGAGGATCTGGGCACTATGTCGTGCAACCCGGCCATCGGGGGGCTGGGCAAGGGCCATCTTGTCCGGGAGATCGACGCGTTAGACGGGGTCATGGGTCTGGCAGCAGACCATGCCGGCATACATTTCAGGCTGCTTAACCGTTCCCGTGGCCCGGCTGTTCAGGGGCCGCGCGCGCAGACTGATCGCAAACGATATAAATCCTACGTTGCCGGGGCTGTTTCCAAAGCCGCGAACATTGACCTTGTTGCCGGAGAAGTCATTGATCTCGTTGTTAAAGGCGGCTGTTGCTTAGGCGTGGCGCTTGCCGAGGGGCAAGTGGTTCATGCAAAAGCGGTGATCTTGACCTCAGGTACATTCCTGGGCGGCGTCATTCATCTGGGGCCCAGACAGATAGCGGGGGGCCGTACGGGCGCCGCCGCGTCGACTCGGCTTGCCACACGTGTGCGAGAACTTGCCACAAGCGTTGGTCGTCTCAAGACAGGCACGCCTCCCAGGATTGCAACTTCTTCGATCGATTGGTCAAAGGTAGAGTTTCAGCCAGGCGATGAATCGCCAGAGATGTTGTCGTTTCTGAACGCGATGCCTGTGGCAAGACAGGTCCACTGCGGGATCACGCATACCAATCACCGTTGCCACGACACCATCAGGCAGAATCTGTCGTTGTCGGCTATGTACTCCGGCAATATTTCCGGCATAGGGCCGCGTTACTGTCCATCGATCGAGGACAAGATCACCCGCTTCAATGACAAGGAATCGCATCAGGTTTTCCTCGAACCGGAAGGGCTTGACAGTGATCTGGTGTATCCAAACGGTATATCAACATCCTTGCCGGAAGAGGTGCAGCTGGCTTTCGTTCGCAGCATCAACGGGCTGGAGCATGCAGAGATAAGGCAGCCGGGCTACGCGATCGAGTATGATTATGTTGATCCGCGCTCGTTGACCGAAACCTTGGAGACAAGAGAGGTTGCCGGGCTTTTTCTGGCTGGTCAGATCAATGGAACGACAGGGTACGAAGAGGCGGCAGCTCAGGGGCTGGTCGCCGGATTGAACGCGGCATCGAAGGTGTTGAACCGCCAGCCTGTTCGTTTTTCTCGCGCTGAAAGCTATATTGGCGTGATGATTGATGACCTGATAACGCGTGGCGTTAGCGAACCATACAGAATGTTCACATCGCGCGCCGAATACCGCCTATCTCTGAGGGTCGACAATGCCGACAAGCGACTTACCGAAAAGGGGCAGGCCCTAGGTTGCGTCGGGGAAAAGCGCTATGCGCGTTTCCGTGATAAAATGGAACGGCTTCAACAGCACCGTTCTAGGCTTGAAAGTCTGGCTGTGGACAAAGACGCATTGCAAGCACTTGGTACAACTGCGCTGCCAGACAAAAAGCGATGGTACGCCTATGATCTGCTGGGTATCACGGCTTTGTCGGCCCCGGAGTTGGCGCAGGTCTGCCCGGCGATAGGCAGCATCGCGCAAGCCGACCTGGCCCATCTCAGGGCCGAGGCGATCTATGCGCCTTATGTCGAACGGCAGTCAAACGAGATTCAGGCCCTGGAAAGAGATCGCCATCGAAGACTACCACAAGGATTTGATTTTGCAGAGGTTATTGGGCTAAGCCATGAAATTCGGGAAAAGCTGACGCAGCACAAACCGGACACGATAGCGCAGGCTGCACGCCTGGAAGGTGTCACGCCCGCCGCGGTTCTGCTTCTGCTATCGCACTTGAGAAAGATCGGCACACGTGACCAATCGTCTGGAAACCCCCGATCCGTTGCTGCCCAGCGTTAATGTTTCACGTGAAACCCGCGAACGGCTGGAAGTGTACGCAGAGCAACTGCGGCGCTGGACGAAGACTGTCAATCTGGTTTCCAGGAATGAGATTGGCAAGCTATGGCACCGCCATATCGTCGACTCTGCGCAACTTTGGCCTCTCAGAAACCAGGCCACGCGTCGGTGGGTTGATCTGGGCTCCGGCGGTGGTTTGCCGGGCGTGGTGCTGGCAATTCTTGCCGCCGAAAAGGACACTGGAATCAATTTCCATCTTGTCGAAAGTGACAAGCGAAAGGCGGCGTTCCTGCGCATGATGTCAGCAGAGTTGGGTCTGAAGCTGACGATACACACTGATCGGGCAGAAATTTTGCAACCGCTAGAGGCGGATACCCTGACCGCGCGGGCCTTGGCGCCTTTGCCGATACTGCTGGGTTATGTTTCGAGGCACCTGAGCCCGGATGGCGTTGCGCTTCTGCCAAAAGGCCACGGTGTCCATGCCGAAATGGAAGAAGCGTTGCAAACATGGCAGTATGCTGCCACGGTGCATCCAAGCGTGGTAGACAGCGGTTCTGTCATCTTGCAGATAACCAATATCAGGCGCCGCGAGCAACATTGAGCCATGAAAACAATAGCGATTGCAAATCAAAAGGGTGGGGTTGCCAAGACCACGACCGCCATCAACCTTTCCGCGGCACTGGCAGAGCTTGACCAGCGCGTTCTGCTGATCGACATGGACCCGCAGGGCAACGCTTCGACAGGCTTGGGCGTTGATGTCACGCGGCGCCAGAAATCATCGTATGACTTGCTGCTGGGCGATGTTCCGCCGTTGGAAACCGTTGCGGAAACCACCACGCCCGGGGTTTTCATCATTCCCGCAACAACCGATCTTTCCTCGTCCGATATCGAACTCCAGGGCGTTTCGCGTCGCAGTTTCCTGCTGAAAGACCGGTTGCGCGCGGCGGGTGCGCTGTCTCGGTCGTTCGATTTCTGCATGATTGACTGCCCGCCGTCTCTGAACTTGTTGACTGTGAACGCGCTGGTTGCCTCTGACTCTGTTCTGGTCCCATTGCAAAGCGAATTTTTCGCCCTGGAAGGGCTATCACACCTGCTGAAAACCATTCGTGACATCCGGCAGCAGGCGAATCCCGCGCTGAGAATCGAAGGCGTCTTGCTGACGATGCATGATGCACGCAATAATCTGTCGCAACAGGTAGAAAAAGACGCGCGCGAGACTTTGGGCGAGGTTGTTTTCAATACCGTCATCCCGCGCAATGTCAGACTTAGTGAAGCGCCATCCTATTCGGTGCCGGTCATTACCTATGATCCGAATTCCAAGGGTGCCCGTGCCTACCGGGATCTGGCCGCCGAACTGATGCAGAACAACCGCATCCCCGAGAAGAGGATCGAGGCATGAGCGAACAGGCAAAAGGGCGCCGCGGTCTGGGCCGCGGCCTTTCAGCGCTGATGGCAGATATCGGCGTCGAACTGCCGGCACAAGGCTTGGATGCACAGCCCGACACGCCGCATCGGGCTGATGCTATTCGCATCATGCCAATTGAAACGCTGCACCCGAACCCCAATCAGCCCCGCCGGCGTTTTATGCCAGAGGCGATGGAGGAGCTTGCCAGATCGATTGCCGACCGCGGCATTCTTCAGCCGCTGATCGTGCGGCCATTGCCGGACGCGCCCAATCAGTATCAGATCGTCGCCGGGGAAAGGCGCTGGCGCGCCGCGCAATCAGTGCCGCTGCATCAGTTGCCGGTCATCGTGCGGGATTTTTCCGACCAGGAAGTCCTGGAAATCGCAATTATCGAAAATATACAGCGTGCGGATCTGGACGCCATCGAGGAGGCGCTTGGTTACCGGCAACTAATTGAAACTTTTGGGCATACGCAGGAAAAACTTGCAAGCGCCCTAGGCAAGAGCCGCAGCTATATCGCAAACCTTCTACGGTTGCTCACCTTGCCAGAGTCGGTTCAGACCATGCTGGTAGATCAGAAATTGTCCATTGGCCATGCCCGTGCGCTGATCACGGCGCCGGACCCGCTGGCTTTGGCGGAGCAGGTCGTTGCCAAGGGTCTGTCAGTGCGCGCGACAGAGGAACTGGCGCGTCGACATCAGCAAAAGAAACCTGACGCACAAAGAAAAACGACGCCCACGGAAAAAGACGCCGATACCAGGGTTCTTGAAACCGACCTTGGCGCTGCGCTTGGCATGGCTGTTGACATTGATCACCGCCCAGATGGCACAGGGCGGATCAGCATCTCGTACAAGTCCCTTGAGCAGCTGGACGAACTTTGCCATCTGCTTTCAGAGAGATAGCGCAAAAGGATCAAGGGTCAGACGAGCTCTGACAGCAGGGCGTTCAGTACCAACCGGCCTTTTTGCGTGGCACCGATCCGCGTGCTGTTGCGCCAGAGATGGCCAGAAGCGATCAGTGACTGAACCTTTTCTTCATCAAGGGGCTGACCCGCAAGGCGCTCAAGGCGCGCGGTGTCCAAGCCTTCTGACAGGCGCATCCCCATCAGCAACAGTTCATCGGCCTGTTCCAGACGGGGCACCCTTTCCCTGGGCATTTCGCCGGAACCAGTCAGATACACGGCTTTCAACCAGGCACCCGGCGCGGAAAAAGTCTGTGTGGCAAGGCGTGCGCCGTCCAGGGTGAGCCTGCCATGTGCACCCGGCCCCACGCCAGCAAAATCGCCAGACCGCCAGTAGATCAAATTGTGAACCGATTCGAACCCTGTTTTGGCAAAATTTGATACTTCATAGTTTTCAAGCCCATACGCTGCACAGGCATCTACGGTATGTTCGTACAAGGCGGCAGACAGGTCTTCATCCGGCAGGCCGCGCAATAGACCTCTGCGGTGGCGTTCGGCAAACACTGTTCCGTCTTCGATTGTCAGTTGGTAGAGCGACAAATGGTCAGGTGCCAGAGTCAGCGCGGCCGCCAGTTCGGCCTGCCAAGCCGCCAGTGTCTGGTCCTGACGGGCGTAGATCAGGTCAAAACTGACCTTGGAAACAGCGTTTCTTGCGGCTTCGAATGCCTTGAGCCCCTCGGCGGCGCTGTGCAACCGGCCAAGCTTGCGCAACGCATCGTCATCCAGCGCCTGCAGGCCCAGAGAAAACCGATTGACCCCCGCCCTGGCAAAAGCCTGGAACCGAGCGGCATCAGATGAGGTCGGATTTGCCTCCAGTGTGATTTCGATGTCGTTGCGCAGCCGGAACCGCCGCGCCACGCGGTCGATGATCCGTGCCACCAGGTCAGGAGGCATCAACGATGGCGTGCCGCCGCCAAAAAAGACGCTGTGCAGAATTCGATTGCCTATCTCGTCGGCAACCCGATCAATTTCGGAAAGATAAGCGACCTGCCACCGCTCCAGATCGATATGCGCCACCACATGGCTGTTGAAATCACAATACGGGCATTTGGCTGCGCAAAACGGCCAATGCAGGTACAGGCCGAAGCCGCCATTCTGCCAATCCTCTGGCTGGGGCATTTCTATTGTTGCCTGCATCCTGCTCAATCAGCGCTTTCTTCCCTGAAGATGTCACTGGCAAACAAAGCTGCCAGCGCGCGCGCACGGTGGCTGATGGCGTTCTTTTGTTCGGGGCTCATTTCTGCAAAGGAAAGCGCTTCACCATCGGGCACGAACATGGGGTCATAGCCGTGCCCCTCCTTGCCACGGATGGGCCAGACGACGCGCCCCTCTGCCGTACCGTCAAATACCCGTTCACGCCCGTCTGGCCAGGCCAGCACCAATGTGCAGCGAAAACGCGCTGTCCAGGGCTGTGGCGCCCCGGCCGATATCAGCGCATCATGCGTGCGCTGCATGGCAAGCCTGAAATTGCGCCCATCCGGGGTTTCCGCCCAGTCTGCGGTTCGAACACCCGGGGCGCCGTCCAGTGCATCGACTTCCAGCCCGCTGTCATCGGCAAGCGCCGGCAGGCCCGTTGCCTGCGCGGCGGCATGTGCCTTGATTCGGGCATTGCCCAGAAAAGTGTTTTCGGTCTCTTCCGGCTCGGGCAAGGCCATGTCGCGTGCTGAAACCACGTCGATGCCATGCGGTGCGAAAAGGGCGCGCATTTCGTCCATCTTGCCGACGTTGTGCGTTGCCACAAGCAACCGCTTGCCTACTGGCGCATCAGACATCGCAGGCCCTTTCTACAGCGCTGCCCGTTGGGCGGCGATCAGGTGATCGATTCCGCCCTGCGCCAGATCCAGCAGGTTGGAAAGCTGCTCGCGCGAAAAGACGGCCCCCTCGGCCGAAAGCTGCACCTCCACCAGGCGGTTGTCGTCGCGCATCACGAAATTGCCATCGGCGCCCGCTTCACTGTCTTCGGCATAATCCAGATCCAGAACAGCCTGACCAGCAAAAAAGCCGCACGACACAGCCGCCACATGACCCATGATCGGATCGGTGGTCAGCAGACCGGCCTTCAGCATCCGATTTGCAGCCAGTCGCAATGCAACCCAGCCGCCGGTTATGGCGGCACAGCGGGTGCCGCCATCCGCGTTGATGACATCGCAATCGATGGTGATCTGCCGTTCGCCCAGCGCCTGACGGTCTACGCAGGCGCGCAGCGACCTGCCAATAAGACGTTGAATTTCTGTGGTTCTTCCGGTCTGCTTGCCGGCTGCAGCTTCGCGCCGATTGCGCGTTGTCGTTGCGCGCGGCAGCATGCCGTATTCCGCCGTCACCCAGCCCTGGCCCGTGTTTTTCAGGAATGGCGGCGCGCGCTCTTCCAGTGAGGCACTGCAAAGCACTTCGGTCTTGCCAAGCCGGATCAGGCACGATCCCTCGGCATGGCGCTGGATGCCGGTTTCAATCGTTACCGGGCGCATTTCGTCCAGTTTTCTTCCAGATGGGCGCATGTTTCCGCATTCCTGTTATGAACCGCCTCTGTTACCGCTCTGGTCCGTGGCGATGCAACCCGCCTTGACACGGCGGGCCCGGCTGACAACATCGCCATCAGGCGTTGTCGCCGTTTCCACCACGCGGGCAAGAAGGACACATGTCAAGCAACAGGCCGCTTCTGGACGAGATGAACGATCGGTCGCGCGAAGTGTTTCGCCGGGTCGTGGAAAGTTATCTGGCATCTGGCGGGCCGGTTGGGTCACGCACTTTGACGCGCGATTTCAGCGAAAAGATCTCGGCTGCAACGATCCGCAACATCATGCAGGATCTGGAGTTTCTGGGCCTTCTGGAAAGTCCGCATGTATCGGCCGGGCGCATACCCACGCAGGCGGGGCTGCGCCTGTTTGTGGACGGGCTGCTGGAGGTTGATCCCGTTGCAACCGCTGACAGGGAAAAGCTGGACGCCACGCGCAGTTCCAACGAGCGCGATCTGACCACGATGCTGGACAGCGTCGGCAAGGCGCTTTCCTCTATCACGCAGGGCGCCAGTCTGGTTCTGGCGCCCAAACATGAGGCGCCGCTACGGCATATCGAATTTGTGGCGCTTTCGGCTGATCGTGCGCTGGTGGTGCTGGTTTTTGCCGATGGCCATGTAGAGAATCGCGTCTTCACGCCGCCTGCCGGTTTACCGCCGTCAGCCATGCGCGAGGCCGCGAACTTTCTGAATGCCTTTGTCGATGGCCGCAGTCTGAGCGAGTTGCGCGTTCGTATTCGCACCGAGATCAAGCGGCGACGCCAGGAGATAGACACCCTGGCGCGTGATCTGGTAGAGCGCGGCATGGCCCTGTGGGAAAACGAGGGCGAGCCGCAAGAGCGCCTGATCGTGCGCGGGCGCGCCAATCTTCTGGATCAGGGCGAGGCCGAAGATCTGCAGCGCATCCGCACGTTGTTTGACGATCTGGAACGCAAGCGCGATATTGCCGAGGTGCTGGAACTGACGGAAGAAGGCGAGGGCGTGCGTATCTTCATCGGGTCTGAAAACCGCCTCTTTTCACTGACGGGTTCCACTCTGGTCGTTTCTCCCTATATCAATGCCGACCGGCGAATCATCGGTGCTGTCGGTGTGATTGGCCCCACAAGGCTGAACTACGGTCGCATCGTACCTATCGTCGATTACACAGCCCAACTGATCGGGCGCATGCTGAGTGAACGCGCGCCGGATTGACAAGAGGAAGACATGGCAGAGCCGCAGGACAACACCGCCCGCAGCCAACCCGAGGATGCCGCAGAGCATCCGGCCGAAGCGCAGGCGATCCCCCCCGAAGAGCAAGGCACCGAAGACCAGAGCGTGGAAGCCATCCTGGCCGCGTTCGAGATCGAGCGCGCCGAGATGCGCGACAGGCTGATGCGTGCCTTCGCCGATCTGGAAAACACGCGCAAACGTGCTGAAAAGGACCGGCGCGATGCCGCCATCTACGGCGGATCGAAGCTTGCACGGGACCTTCTGCCCGTGCATGACAACCTGTCGCGCGCCCTTGCCGCGGCCGATGAAAACACACGCGCGCAGGCCAAGGGTCTGGTCGATGGCGTCGAACTGACCTTGCGAGAGCTGCTGTCCATTCTGGGCCGCCACGGCGTGGAACGCGTGTCGCCCCAGCCCGGCGACCCGTTTGACCCGCATATGCATGAAGCGATGTTCGAGGCACCGGTACCGCAGTTTCAGGCCGGTCAGGTGATTCAGGTTCTTGCAGACGGCTTTCGCCTGCACGAACAGCTGTTGCGTCCTGCCCAGGTTGGTGTCTGCTCGAAAGCGGGTTAGAGCCGTCTCCCTGCCGGGTGCCCCTGGCGGGAAAGACTAGGGTCTTGCCGGCGCTGAAAGGGTCTCATACAGATCGTACAGCAGCGCCAGCGCCTCTCTGGGGGTCAGGGCATCGGGGTGGATCGCTTGTAGCCGTGCCACGGCTGCGGCGGTACCGGCGGGCAGGGCAGGGCTCTGAGTGGGATCTTTTGGTGCTTCCGGCGCGCGGGCGGCAAACAATGGCAGGTCCTCTATCAAGGCGCGCGCGCCCGGTTGCCCCTCGGCACCCTTTTCCAGCCTTTCCAGCACATCGCGCGCACGCCTGATCACCACATCGGGCAACCCTGCCAGACGCGCCACCTGCACCCCGTACGACCGATCTGCCGCACCGCGCCGGACTTCGTGCAGGAAGACGACGTCGCCCTCCCATTCACGCACCGCCACGGTGGCGTTCTGAACCCCGGTCAACCGTTCTGCCAGCGATGTCATCTCGTGGTAATGCGTGGCGAACAGGGCGCGACAACGGTTCACGTCATGCAGATGCTCCAGCACCGCCCAGGCAATCGACAAGCCATCCCAGGTGGCTGTGCCGCGCCCGATCTCGTCCAGGATCACAAGCGCCCGATCACCGGCCTGATTCAGGATTGCGGCAGTTTCGACCATTTCCACCATGAATGTCGAGCGCCCGCGCGCCAGATCATCAGATGCCCCTACACGGCTGAAAAGTTGCGCAACCACCCCCAGATGTGCTGAACGCGCCGGTACGAAGCTTCCTGCCTGTGCCATCAGCGCGATCAGCGCGTTCTGCCGAAGAAAGGTGGACTTGCCGGCCATGTTGGGCCCGGTTACCAGCCAGATTGCCGCACCGGCGCCGTCAGGGGTCAGCTCGGCGTCATTGGCCACAAAGGTTGCGCCATCGCGCAGCAGCGCGCGCTCGACCACCGGGTGGCGTCCGCCCTTGATCGCAAAGGCGCGGCTGTCATCGACCACGGGCTGGCACCAGTTGCGTGCCCGGGCCAGTTCGGCCAGCGATGCATGGACATCCAGTTCCGCCAGTGCCTGCGCTGCCCCATGGATGGCTGGCGCCTGATCCAGCACCGCCGTGCGCAGGGCCGAAAACAGGCGCAACTCGATCTCCTGCGCCCTGCCGCCAGCGTTCAGGATGCGGGTTTCCATCTCTGACAGTTCCAGCGTGGTGAATCGCGTCGCATTGGCCGTGGTCTGCCGATGGATGAACCGTTCCGACAGGGGCGGTGCCAGCATCCGGCTGGCATGCGTGGCCGTGGTCTCGATGAAATAGCCCAGCACATTGTTGTGCTTTATTTTCAGCGAGGCGATGCCGGTTTCCTCGGCATAGCGTGCCTGCATGGCAGCGATCACGCCCCGCCCCTCGTCGCGCAGGGCGCGCGCCTCGTCCAGTTCGGCGTCCACCCCTGTTGCAATGAACCCGCCATCGCGCGCCAGCATTGGCGGTTCGGCTACCAGCGCATGGTCCAGATGATCAGCCAGTGCAGCGTGGCCCTGCAGGGCCTTTGCCGTTTCGGTCAGCAGGGCTGCCAGGTCGGCTGGTTGCGCTGCCAGCATTGCGTTCAGGGTTTCAGCAGCCTGCAGCCCGGTGCGCAGCATCGCCAGATCGCGCGGCCCGCCTCTGTCCAGCGCCAGGCGTGACAGCGCGCGATCCATGTCCGGCACTGCCCGCAACGTGTTGCGCAGATCATCGCGCAGCCGATCGTCGCCCACAAGCTGCGCCACCGCCTGCAGGCGTGCCTGCACCTGCGCCAGATCACAGGAAGGGGCGGAAAGGCGCCGCTCCAGCAGCCGCCCGCCCCCTGCCGTGACCGTCATGTCCAGCGCTGCCAGCAACGACCCTTCGCGCCCGCCGTTCATGCCCTGGGTCAATTCCAGATTACGGCGCGTGGCGGCGTCGATCTGCATCGCCATGCCGGCGTTTTCGCGCACCGGCGGGCGCAACAGCGGCATCTGACCGCGCTGCGTCAGGTCCAGATAGGCTTCCAACGCGCCAAGCGCCGAAAGTTCCGCCCGCTCGAACGCGCCGAAACCGTCCAGCGTATCGACACCAAACAGCGCGCATAGCCGTTGGCGCGCCCCGGTCGAATCGAACCGGGCACGGGGCAGCCCGGTCAGCGCCAACGCGAATTCCTGTTCCAGTTCCCGAAACGCACCTTCATTTTCTTCCAGGACCAGCAGTTCGCGCGCGCCCAGTCGCGCCAGTTCTGGCCCCAGCCGCACGCGAGGGCAGGGCATGACGCGCAACTCGCCCGTAGAAATATCAACCCAGGCCAGAGCGCCTTCGCCCCGCAAATCAGCCCAGGCGGCCAGAAAATTGTGCCGCCGCGGCTCCAGCAAACTGTCTTCGGTCAGCGTGCCCGGGGTGACCAGGCGCACAACATCACGCTTTACCACTGATTTTGACCCGCGTTTCCTGGCCTCTGCGGGGTCTTCCAGCTGTTCGGCGATGGCAACGCGAAAGCCTTTTCGAATCAGTGTCAGCAAATACCCTTCGGCTGCATGCACCGGCACGCCGCACATCGGAATATCCGCGCCCTGATGGTGCCCGCGTTTGGTCAGTGCAATATCCAGCGCCGCCGCCGCCGCCACGGCGTCGTCAAAGAACATCTCGTAGAAGTCGCCCATCCGGTAGAACAGCAGCGCATCGGGGTGCTGCGCCTTGATTTCCAGATACTGCGCCATCATCGGCGTGATTTGGCCCTGCGTGGCGTTCACCTGCCCCTCCATGCACTTCGGCGACCCTACAAAACCGCAACGTCGCCGAAAAGCGCTGTTCATGCGCGGTTGAGCAGTTGTCCGCCCGGCGCTAAGGAAAGACAAAAGGTGAGGAGCGCCAGTACAATGACCCGCAAGAACCGCACGACCCCTGAAGAGGCGCTCGCCTATCACTTCGAACCTGTGCCCGGCAAGTACGAGATCACGGCGTCAAAGCCCATGGCGACGCAGCGTGATCTGAGCCTTGCCTATTCCCCCGGCGTTGCCGTCCCGGTGGAAGCCATCGCCGGTGATCCGGGTCTGGCCTATGACTACACCACAAAGGGCAACATGGTCGCCGTGGTATCAAATGGCACGGCCATCCTGGGTCTGGGCATTGTGGGTGCTCTTGCCTCCAAACCGGTGATGGAGGGCAAGGCGGTTCTGTTCAAGCGTTTTGCCGATGTCAACGCCATCGATATCGAGCTGGACACCGAAGACGCCGACGAGATCATCAAGGCCGTGCATCTGATGAGTTGCACATTTGGCGGGATCAATCTGGAAGACATCAAGGCGCCGGAATGCTTCATCATCGAATCCCGCCTGAAAGAGCTTTGTGACATCCCGGTCTTTCATGATGATCAGCACGGCACGGCGGTCATCTGTGCGGCGGGGTTGATCAACGCGCTGGAACTGACCGGCAAGCAGCTACAGGATTGCCGCATCGTGCTGAACGGCGCAGGCGCGGCGGGCATCGCCTGTATCGAGCTGCTGAAGGCCATGGGCGCGCGGCACGACAACTGCATTGTCTGCGATACCAAGGGCGTGATCTATCAGGGCCGCACCGAAGGCATGAACCAGTGGAAATCGGCCCATGCGGTAAAGACCGAGGCGCGCACGCTGGAAGAGGCGATTAAGGGCGCAGATGTTTTTCTGGGTGTGTCCGTCAAGGGTGCGGTCACGTCGGCGATGATAGAATCAATGGCCGAGGACCCGGTGATCTTTGCCATGGACAACCCCGACCCCGAAATCACGCCGGAAGAGGCGCAGGCGGTTCGTGCCGACGCCATCGTCGCCACCGGGCGCAGCGATTACCCCAATCAGGTCAACAACGTCCTGGGCTTTCCCTATCTGTTCCGCGGCGCGCTGGATATCCATGCCCGCGCCATCAATGACGAGATGAAGATCGCCTGCGCCCGCGCCCTGGCCGAACTGGCGCGCGAGGATGTGCCCGACGAGGTCGCCATGGCCTATGGCCGAAAGCTGACCTTTGGCCGCGACTATATCATTCCCACGCCGTTTGATCCGCGCCTGATCTATACCATCCCGCCCGCGGTGGCCAAGGCCGGCATGGATACCGGCGTCGCGCGACGGCCGATCATCGACATGGAAAGCTATCGTCTGGCGCTGAAATCCCGGATGGACCCCACCGCCTCGATGCAGCAAAGCCTGTACGCACGCGCGCGCCGCGCCCAGGCCCGGATGATCTTCGCCGAGGGTGATGACGAACGGGTGCTGCGCGCGGCGGTCAGCTATCAGCGTTCCGGACTGGGCAAGGCGCTGGTTGTTGGCGAAGAGGCCGACACCAGGCGCCGGCTTGAAGGCGCAGGGCTTGGCGATGCCATCCGCGAACTGGAGATCGTGAACGCCGCCAATTCGCGCCACCTCGATAGCTACAAGACGTTTCTGTACAACCGCTTGCAGCGCAAGGGGTTTGATCAGCGCGATGTACACCGCATGGCCACGCGCGACCGGCATATCTTTGCCGCACTCATGCTGGCCCATGGGCATGGCGACGGGCTGGTCACCGGCGCCACGCGGAAATCGGCGCTGGTGATGGACATGATCAACCATGTGTTCGACGCCCGCGCGCAGGATGGTGCGGTCGGTGTCTCGGTGTTGTTGCACAAGGGGCGGGTCGTGCTGATTGCCGACACCCTGGTGCACGAATGGCCCGACGAGAACGATCTGGCCGATATTGCCACCAATGCCGCCGGTGTAGCCCGCGGCCTGGGGCTGGAGCCGCGTGTGGCGTTTGTCAGCTTCTCTACCTTTGGTTATCCTGTATCCGAGCGTGCCACCAAGATGCATCTGGCGCCCGAGGTTCTGGACCGGCGAAAGGCCGATTTCGAATATGAGGGCGAAATGACGGTCGATGTGGCACTCAACGTCAACGCCGCTGCGCATTACCCCTTTTCACGACTGACGGGACCGGCAAACATCCTGGTGGTGCCCGCCCGGCATTCGGCCTCGATTTCGGTCAAGCTGATGCAGGAAATGGCGGGATCGACGGTTATCGGGCCTATCCTGACGGGCGTGTCGCGGCCGATTCAGATATGTTCCACGGGTGCCACGGTAAACGATATCATGAACATGGCGGTGATGGCGGCGTGCCGCATCGGGCTGTAAACGCGCAGCCCATTCCCGCAACGCCGCTTTCGATTGCTGCCTGTGACGCGCTGCGCAAGGGTTATGTCACCGTTGTGCAAACGGGGCGTCGTCGCCCCAGAGCTCCAGCACGCGCGCATCGCGCCCGCAAGAGGCGCGATACCGCGCATAGGCCGCGCGCCGCGTCAGGGGGCCAAAGCGGGTCAGAACAATGGCGTCGCTATAGGCATAGTTCTGGTGAAATTCTTCGGCTGGCCAGAATGTTGCGTCCGCGCGCAGCGCGGTGACAACGGGTTGTCCCAGATCGGCGCTGGCGCGTGACAGTGCAGCCTCTGCCGTGGCACGCTGTGCGTCGGTGGCAAAGATAGCCGTGGTGTAATGCGCACCCCTGTCACAGAACTGCCCGCCGGCGTCCAGCGGGTCGATCGAACGCATGAACAGATGCAGGATCTGTTCATAGCTGACCTGCGCTGGATCAAAGGTGATCAGGGCAGATTCCAGATGTTGGGTACGGCCACGCACGACATCGTCATATGTGGGGTTCTCTTGCGTGCCGCCGGCAAAGCCGACCGTTACATCAAGCACCCCTGTCACTCTGCGAAAATCGGATTCCACGCACCAGAAACACCCCCCGGCGACCAGCGCGGTTTCCTGCGCCTGCGCCTTGGTGGCCACGCCGGGCAGCAGTGCAATCGACATGGCAGCAGCGATAACGAACTGGCGAAACATGGGCGCAATCCTTTCATGATCCCCGCCATAGTTGATGCTTCGATCCGCACAAACAAGTCACAGCGCGGTGAAACACCTGCAGCAATCAGGAGAAGCCGTTTCCACGATGCGCCGTCAGTTTGCCGCAATCTGGTCATTGCGCCACCACGGTTAGCTGTTTTTTCATTTTTCAGCAGGATGGTGGGCAGAGCAGAACAAGGGGTCAGGGATGAGCAAGATTGATTCAGCCGAAGTATTTGACTTGCCTGTCAACGATCAGTCGCGCGACGGCGCACCAAATGGGGCCGGCGTGGTGCTGGCGGTGGTCACCGGCACACTTTTCTGGGCCGGGCTTATCCTGCTGTTCATCTGACCCAAGCCCGTAACGCCACATGACCGCCGCGCCCGCCGGCAACATTGGCCCGAAGACCAGCGGCCCATGGCGGTTTGCGCGGCGGCTCGTTTGGAGCGGGTCCCACCTCATGGAGCAGTTGGAACCGTTCCGCCGCGGCGGCCCGTGGCAAGGGGTCAGCCCTTTAGACGCCGATTGCGCGCTGCCAGCAGTTTCAGACGCAGCGCATTCAGCCGGATAAAGCCTGCAGCATCCTTCTGGTCATAGGCGCCGGCGTCATCTTCGAACGTGACATGGGCCTCTGAATACAGGCTGTAATCAGACCAGCGCGCCACCGTCCGCGCGGCGCCCTTGTACAGCTTGACCCTGACTGTACCGCTGACATGCTCCTGGCTTTTGTCAATCAGCGCCTGCAGCATTTCGCGCTCTGGTGCGAACCAGAAGCCGTTGTAGATCAGTTCGGCATAGCGCGGCATGATCGAATCCTTCAGATGCCCGGCGCCCGAGTCCAGCGTGATCTGCTCGATCCCGCGATGGGCTTCCAGCAGGATGGTGCCGCCCGGCGTTTCATAGCTCCCGCGCGACTTCATGCCGACAAAGCGGTTCTCTACCAGATCCAGCACGCCGATCCCGTGCTTGCCGCCCAACTCGTTCAACCGGGTCAGGATCGTGGCGGGGCTCATGGCCTGACCGTTGATGGCAACCGCATCGCCACGCTCGAAGGTGATTTCCACCATCTCTGGCTGATCGGGTGCCTGCTCTACCGGCACCACGCGCTGAAGCACGAAATCCGGTGCTTCCTCGGCGGGGTTTTCCAGCACCTTGCCCTCGGACGAGGTGTGCAGAAGGTTTGCATCGACCGAAAACGGTGCCTCGCCGCGCTTGTCCTTTGCGATCGGTATCTGGTTCAACTCGGCGAATTCCAGCAGCTTTGTACGGCTGGTCAGATCCCACTCCCGCCAGGGCGCAATCACCTTGATATCGGGGTTCAGGGCATACGCCGACAACTCGAAGCGCACCTGATCGTTGCCCTTGCCGGTGGCGCCATGCGCCACGGCATCGGCGCCGGTTTCGGCCGCAATTTCGACCAGCCGCTTGGAAATCAGCGGCCGCGCAATCGATGTGCCCAGCAGATACAGCCCCTCGTACAGCGCATTGGCGCGGAACATCGGAAACACGAAATCGCGCACGAATTCCTCGCGCAGATCCTCAATGTAAATGTTCTCTGGGGCAATACCCAGCATTTCGGCCTTGCGGCGGGCCGGGTCAAGCTCTTCCCCCTGGCCCAGGTCGGCGGTAAAGGTCACCACCTCGCAGCCGTATTCGGTCTGCAGCCATTTCAGGATGATCGAGGTGTCCAGACCGCCTGAATAGGCAAGAACGACCTTCTTTGGCGCATGTGTTGCAGACATGGGCAAGGCTCCGCTACTGTCGGTTCGCGCTTCGCTATCCGCTTTGCCGCGGCGGTGCAACACCCCCCTGCGGCAAGGGTTGACACTGTATCCTTGCGCGGCCTTACCTTGCGGGCGCCAAGCCGGAGTCCTTTCATGCAGGGCATTGCCATTCTGACTCATGCTGTCGGCATGGTCATCGCCAACTGGGGTATCGCCTTGCGCATTTCGGGGCTGCTGATGGCCGCGCAGATGGCGCTGGCATTGGGGCTTGGCCTGCAGCACAGCTATCTGCCGCTTGCACCGGATGATCAGGCGGCTGCCTTTCCCATGGGCATTGCGCTGCTGATGGTCTTTCAGCTTTTCTCGGCTTTCTGGATCACCATTGCATGGCATCGTTTCATCTTGCGCTCGGAAATACCTGCCGGATCACTGCCGCCGCTGAATGGCCGCGTGCTGCTGCGTTATGTGGGTGTCGGCCTGTTGCTTGCCCTCATGCTGGTACTTGTGGCGATTCCGCTGGGTGTGGCGGCCGCCTTCATTGTGGGGCCCGCCACCCTGGCAAGCCCTGATGGGGGAGGTTTTGCAGCTGTCATCATTCTGATGGCGCTGGTCTGGCTTCCGGTAACCTATCTGGGCTACCGGCTGTCGCCTGTCCTGCCCGCCGCAGCGCTGGGCGAAAGGCTGCCCCTGAAAGAGGTCTGGTATCAGACCGGAACATCGGGATCGTCCTTTGTCGTGCTGTCGCTGGCCACGATGCTGCTGTATCTGGCCCTGGAATACCCGGTGTCGCTTCTGGCCACGCCCGCACCAGTGCTGGCCTTTCTCTGGGCATTTCTGTTGCAATGGGCCACTGTGCTGGTGGGGGCCAGCGTGCTGACCACCATCTACGGCCATTACATGGAGGACCGACCGCTCAATGCCTGACCCTGATACCCCTGAAAGCACGGCCCGTGTGCTGCTGACCCGCGGCGTGGTGCATCCCTGGCACCATGACATTTATGGCCATATGAACGTGCGCCATTATGCGCCTTTCTTCGACGATGCCTCGTTCCATCTTTATGCCGCACTGGGCCTGAGCCTGGACGGAATGCTGCATGATCACGGTGTGCATATGGTCAGCGCCCGCGCCGAGACCAATTTCATACAGGAATTGAAGGCGGGAGACTGTTTCGCCATTGACGGCGCTGTCTTGCGGCTGGGCAATCGCAGCGCCACTTTTCAGCTGCGGATGATCCACAGCGACACCGGCGCGCTGCATGCCACCTATGACCTGACCGATGTGATCTTCGATCCGAAGACACGGAAATCCGCCCCCATGCCCGAAGCGATGCGCACGGCATTGGCGGCCCATCTGGTGACCGAATAAGGGTTGTATGGCAGCCCGGCGGTTGTGGCCGTTTTTATGGCCTCAACCGCCAGTTACAGCACATAGCGGCTCAGGTCGGCCGAGCGCGCCAGGTCGCCGATATTCTTTTCGACAAAGGCGGCATCGACAACCAGTTCCTGCCCGCCCTTGTCAGGTGCATGGAATGACATCTCCTCGAAGACCTTTTCCATTATCGTGTACAGCCGCCGCGCGCCGATATTCTCGACTGCCTGGTTCACGTCGGCGGCGGTGCTTGCCAGCGCGGCGATACCGTCTTCGGTAAACCGGACCTGTACACCCTCTGTGCCCATCAACGCCGTGTACTGCCGGGTCAAGGCGTTGTCGGTCTCGGTCAGGATGCGGATGAAATCTTCCTCGGTCAGCGGGCGCAACTCTACCCTGATCGGCAACCGCCCCTGCAGTTCCGGCAACAGGTCCGACGGTTTGGCAACATGGAACGCGCCAGAGGCGATGAACAGCACATGATCGGTGCGGATGGGGCCGTATTTGGTGGAAACCGTCGTCCCCTCGATCAGCGGCAGCAGGTCGCGCTGCACGCCTTCGCGGCTGACATCGGCGCCGCGTGCGTCGGCGCGCGCGCAAACCTTGTCGATCTCGTCCAGGAACACGATGCCGTTCTGTTCCACCGCCTCAACCGCAGCGGCCTTGACCGCCTCGTCATCCAGCAGCTTGTCGGCCTCTTCCGATACCAGCAGGTCATGGCTTTCGGCCACGCTCAGGCGTTTGCGGGTGGTACGCTGGCCAAAGGCCTTGCCCAGCAGATCGCCCAGGTTCATGCCCCCTTGCGGCCCCATGCCCGGTATCTCCATCATCGGCAGCGAGGGGCCGGCATCCGCCACCTCAACCTCGATCATGGTGTCGTCAAGTTCGCCCGCGCGCAGTTTCTTGCGAAACATCTCGCGCGTGGCGGGCCGGGCGTCGGTGCCGGCGATGGCGTCCAGCACACGTTCCTCGGCGTTTTCCTGCGCGCGGGCGCGCACATCCTCGCGCATTTGCTCGCGGGTCATGGCCACGGCGCTGTCGGCCAGATCGCGGATGATGCTTTCCACATCGCGGCCAACATAGCCGACTTCGGTGAACTTGGTGGCCTCGATCTTGATGAACGGCGCTTTCGCCAGTTTCGCCAGCCGGCGGCTGATCTCGGTCTTGCCGACGCCGGTGGGGCCGATCATCAGGATGTTCTTCGGATAGACCTCTTCTCGCATCGCGGGGTCCAGCTGCTTGCGTCGCCAGCGGTTGCGCAGGGCGACGGCCACGGCCCGCTTGGCGGCGGCCTGGCCGATGATGAACCGGTCAAGTTCCGAGACGATCTCGCGCGGGGTCAGGTCGGTCATGGCGCTCCCTTTCGGCTGGGAAGGATTTAGGGGAAAGGGATCGGGAAAGGAAGTGGTAGGAACCCCTTGCGTTTTGTATGCTCGATTAGTATATACAACGCGTCGTCGCTCTAACCTACTCACCAGCCGCACCAGACTACTAAGCCTACCACATCTCGAAAGCGACGCTGCAATGATCTGGAAAGCTGGAGAGAAAAATGGAATTCGAATGGGACGATGTGAAGCGTGACTATACCTTGCAGGATAGGGGCTTGGACTTCCGGGATGTCGTCGAAATCTTCGACAACCCGCATGTCACCGCCCCGGCCCGCAGCGATATCGAGCCCAGGTTTGCAGCCATCGGCATGCACCGGGGCCATGTAATTACAGTTTTCTTCACCTATCGCGGCGACGCGATCCGCATCATCTCTGCCCGGAGGGCAAGACGCCATGAGCGAAACCACTATCACGCGCATCTCCCTTGAGGAGGCACGCAAGCTGAAAGGTCAGACTGACTGGGAACGCCTGAAGCGGGAAGAAGCGGCAGGTGTCGAACCCGAGCCTGACGAGGATGATTTCGAGGTCGACTGGTCCAAGGCCCGTCTCGTGATCCCCGAACCGAAGAAGCCGGTTTCCATCCGGCTGGACCCGGATGTGCTGGCCTTTTTCAAGGCACAGGGCAAAGGCTATCAGACCCGTATCAACGCCGTGCTGCGCGCCTATATGGAAGCGCAGCAGCGGCGGGGGGAGTAGGCGCCGCTACAGACAGGCAGCGATCAGATCGCGCAGGTTTTCGCGGGTCAGCGCCACCGGGTTGCCGCCGCAGGAGGGGTCCGCCAGCGCGGCCTCGGCCAGACGGTCAACCGCGTCGGCCTGAACCCCCATCGCCGCCAGCCCCGGCGGGATGTCCAGCAAAGCGCGCAGGTCCATCACCGCCGCGCGAAACCCGTCGAACCCGCCCGCCAGCCCCAGATACCCCGCTGCCTGGGTCAGGCGCCTCTCTACCGCCGGGCGGTTGAAATCCAGCACCATCGGCATCACCACCGCATTGGTGGTGCCGTGGTGGGTGTTGTACAGCGCCCCCACAGGGTGGCTGATGGCGTGAATTGCCCCCAAACCCTTCTGAAACGCCACCGCCCCCATCGCCGCCGCGCTCATCATGTGCCCGCGCGCCACCAGATCATTCGGGTCGGCCCAGACCTTTGGCAGGTTTTCGAACACCAGCCGCATCCCCTCCAGCGCGATGCCCTGGCTCATCGGGTGGTAATGCGGGCTGCAAAAGGCCTCCAGGCAATGCGCCAGCGCGTCTATGCCGGTGCCGGCGGTGATGAAAGGCGGCATGCCGACGGTCAGTTCGGGGTCGCAGAGGGTGACCGCCGGCATCAACCGGGGGTGAAACACGATCACCTTGCGATGCGTGCGGCTGTCGGTCAGCACGCCGGCGCGCCCCACCTCGGACCCGGTGCCGGCGGTGGTGGGCACGGCGAAGATGGGCGCGATGGTGGCCGGGTTGGCGCGGGTCCACCAGTCGCTGATATCCTCCAGTTCCCACACGGGCACCGGCTGATCCACCATCAGCGCGATCATCTTCGCCAGATCCAGCGCCGAGCCGCCGCCGAAGCCGATCACCCCGTCATGCCCGCCGGCGCGATAGGCGCTCAGGCCCGCCTCCATGTTCGCCTCGGTCGGGTTGGGGTCCACATCGGCAAAGACGGCGCGGCCCAGCCCGCCGGCATCGAGGATGTCCAGCGCGCGCGCCGTGATCGGCAGGCCGGCCAGCCCCCGGTCGGTCACCAGCAAGGGGCGGGTGATGCCGGCGGCGCGGCAGTGTTCGGCCAACTCCGCAACGCGGCCTGCGCCGAATTTCACCGCCGTGGGGTAGGACCAGTTGGCAGACGGAAGGCTCATGCAGTGACCCTTTTCAGGTGATAGGATTTCGGCCGCGTCACCGAATGGAAGCCAAGGGCCGAGAGCGCGGCGCCGCGCCCGGTATCCTTGCACCCCGTCCAGCACAGCGCCGGATCGACGTAATCGCAGCGGTTCTGGAACACGGTGCCGAAATCCAGCCGCGCGCCCAGGTCTGCCGCCGCGTCACTGTCCCGCGTCCAGATCGAGGCCGTCAGCCCATAGTCGGAATCGTTCATCAGCGCCTCGGCTTCGTCATCGCCGCTGACCTTCATGATCCCCGCCACCGGGCCAAAGCTTTCCTCGCGCATCACCCGCATGGAATGATCGACGCCCACCAGCAGTTGCGGCGCCAGATAGGCGCCGCCGTCATCGGCCGGGAAATGCGCCGGGTCGATCAGGGGCGTGGCGCCGGCCGCCACCGCCTCGGCCACCTGGTCGCGCGCCACGCGCGCGAAACGCGCATGCGCCATCGGCCCCAGCGTGGTTTCCGGGTCCAGCGGGTTGCCCAGCCGCAACCGCTTCACCCAGGCCACCGCCTTTTCGACAAAGGCGTCATACAGGCTTTCGTGCACATAGATCCGCTCGATCCCGCAGCAGCATTGCCCGGCGTTGAACATTGCGCCGTCCATAAGCCCGTCCACGGCCGCCGCCAGATCGGCATCGGCGCGCACATAGCCCGGGTCCTTGCCGCCCAGTTCCAGCCCCGTCGCCGTGAAGGTCCCCGCCGCGGCGCGTTCTATCGCCGCCCCGCCGGCGACCGAGCCCGTGAAATTGACGAAGCCGAAATTGCGCCCGGCGATCAGCGCCTCGGTGGTGGCATGGTCCAGCACGATGTTCTGGAACACATCGCCCGGCACGCCACCCAGCCGCATCGCCTCGGCCAGCCGCTCGCCGGCCAGCAGGGTCTGGCTGGCATGTTTCAGCACGACTGCATTACCGGCAATCAGCGCCGGGACGATGGTGTTCAACGCGGTCAGATAGGGGTAGTTCCAGGGCGCGATGACAAAGACCACGCCCACGGGTTCGCGCGTCAGGTAGCGATGGAAGCGGTCAGAGCTTTCCACCTGCATCGGAGCCAACGCCTGTTGCGCAATCGCGGCCATGTATTCCGCACGCTCGTTCACCCCGCCGAATTCGCCGCCATAGCGCACGGGCCTGCCCATCTGCCAGGCCAGTTCGGTGACGATGCGTTCCTTCATGCCGGTCAAGGCGGCGATGGCGGCCATGACGCGGGCGATGCGGTCATCGAGCGGCAGCGCGGCCCAGCCGGGCTGTGCCATGCGAGCGCGGGCGGTGGCGGCAAGGGCTGCATCCGGTGACAGCGGCGAACGCTCGGCATAGGTTCTGCCATCGACGGGCGAGATCAGGCGGATCATGGGTTCATTCTTTCAGGCGCGCTCGAAACCGCGCTTCAGGTCCCAGTCATTCACGGCGCGGTCGTTCTCGGCGATCTCCCAGCGGGCGGCGTGAACATAATGCTCCACCACATCCGCCCCCAGCGCGGCGCGCAGCCAGTCGGACTTGTCGGCCAGATCGGCGGCCTCGCGCAATGTCTTCGGCACCTCGCGCACGGCCTCGGCCTGGTACATGTCGCCGCGCAACTCCGGCTCCAGTTCC
>JAFIED010000218.1 GCA_020832805.1 Pararhodobacter sp. | reverse complement strand
CAGCGCCGTGACCAGCATCAGCGATTCGCGCATCAATTTCTCGATCCGCTCGACATTCGCTTTTGTCCCCAGCACCATGTTGTCGGTAAAGCTGGATGCCGCATCGCCCAACAACTGCATGGACTGCAGCACATTGTAGCTCATCATCGGATTGTAGACATTCAGTTCGAAATGCCCCTGGCTGCCGGCAAAGCCCACCGCCGCGTCATTGCCCATGACATGCGCGCAGACCATGGTCAGCGCCTCGGCCTGGGTGGGGTTCACCTTGCCCGGCATGATCGACGAGCCCGGCTCGTTTTCCGGCAGGATCAACTCGCCCAGGCCCGAACGCGGGCCAGACCCCAGAAGCCGCATGTCATTGGCGATCTTGAACAGGCTTGCCGCCACCGTTTTCAGCGCGCCAGAGAACATGACCATTGCATCATGCGCCGCCAGCGCCTCGAACTTGTTGGGCGCGGTCACGAAGGGCAAGCCGGTGATCTGTGCGATATGGCTTGCAACAGCGGTATCCCATCCCTTGCGGGTATTCAGGCCCGTGCCGACCGCCGTGCCGCCCTGCGCCAGTTCATAGACATGGGGCAGGCACATTTCCACGCGCCTGATCCCCATGCGTACCTGATGGGCATAGCCGCCGAATTCCTGGCCCAGTGTCAGGGGGGTGGCGTCTTGCGTGTGGGTACGGCCGATCTTGATGATATCCTTGAATTCCTCGGATTTCGCCGCCAGCGCCGCGTGCAGCTTTTCCAGCCCCGGCAGCAGCACGTCGCGCGCCAGCATGCCGATGGCGACATGCATTGCCGTGGGGAAGGTATCGTTCGAGGACTGACCCATGTTGCAGTGATCATTCGGGTGCACGGGGTCTTTCGACCCCATCACCCCGCCCAGCATCTCGATGGCGCGGTTGGCAATGACCTCGTTGGCATTCATGTTCGACTGCGTGCCGGACCCCGTTTGCCACACGACAAGGGGGAAATTGTCGTCAAACCGGCCGTCAAAGACCTCCTGGGCCGCCTCGGCAATGGCATCGGCCAGCCGGGCGTCCAATGTGCCCTGCTGCTTGTTGACCAGCGCACAGGCTTTCTTGATCGCGCCCAGCGCACGCACGATCGGCACCGGCTGGCGTTCCCAGCCGATGGGGAAATTGATGATCGAGCGCTGGGTCTGCGCGCCCCAGTACTTGTCTGCAGGCACTTCAAGCGGGCCGAAACTGTCGGTTTCCGTGCGCGTGGCGGGTCTGGCGTCGGTCATCGGATGCTCCCTGATCTTGCGGCGCCTGTGATAGCGGCTGAACGGGTGAAAGGCAATCGGCATGCCGTGGTATACTGCACGGGCCGGCTGGCAGGGGCATGGACAGGATTGATGATCAAATGTGCCTGCAATCAAGGGCTTGTCCGGCCCTTGCAACCAGGGATGCTTGTCTGTTGCCTGAATCGGACAATTCATGCAGGGTCCGGATGCAGGCGGCGTGCAGGCGCGTTGCGGGGCCGACTCGCAACATGCCGGCAGAGCGGACAGAGCAGGGAAAGTACAGTGTCGATGGCCATTTCAAAGAGTGTTGCTGTCCGGACGATGGTGCTGGCGCTGGCCGCGCTGGCCGCGCCGGCAACAGCGCAGGAGACGACCGAACCGCAGACCGAGGCGCCAGACACCCTGGCGCCCTGGTATGCCCCTGCCGCCCAGCGGGCCGCGCAGTTTGCCGCCCATGCCGAGACCATGACCCGGGATGTGGTCGATTTCCAGCCATTCCGCGCCGAGCTTCTGGCCCAGGCGGACGATGGCACCGCGTTGCGCCTGATTTCGCTCAATCCGTACGCCAATGCCTGGTTCGTGCTGGAGACCGACAGCGGCGGCGGCACAGAGCGCTGGCATCTGGAAAACCCCGCGCCGGCCATCTTTGCCCTGTCGCTTGACCCCCAGGATGGCGCCCTGGTCATCGACACCCCGGCCGGACGCAGCACCTGCAGCCCGTGGGACGGGGAACTGGCCGCCGCGCGACAATCGGGCCTGCCTTATGCGCCGCTCTGCGCGGCGCAGCTTTTCCTGCGCAATCCGGGATCGGGGTCGCGCACCATGCGCGAGGCCGTGACCGAATTCCTGCGCGGCTATGTGCCGTTTGGCGAGAATATCATCAATCTGATCAAGGATACGCTGTACGAGGATGCCTGGCTGGAAACCAGCCAGATCCTGGACGAGGCCGAGGTCGGGCAAACCGTGGCTGCGTTGGGGCGGGCGCACTTGCGTCAGCATCCCGTGATGCGGTCGAACCTTCAGGTCGAACTGGTGGGCGGCGAGCCAGGCCGCATGGAGGCCGGCGCCTGGTATGCCGTGGCCCAGGCGCCGGGCATCTATGCCAGCGTCATGCAGCCGGGGATGGTACACCCCGATATCCTGAACCGCCGGGGCGAGGCAAACCCGCTGGACGGGGTCGAAAACACCGCCGATGTCTATCTGTTCGGCTTTGACCTGAGCCGGTTTGACCTGCGTTACGAACTGGGCACCGAACACCCCGCCGTCACCTGGTCGCCCCGCCCGCGCGGCATTGCGCGCGCCGGCCTGCCGGGCCCGGACGGGTTTGACACGCTGGACCCGCTGGCGATGACCGGCATGTTGAACCCGGTGCTGTCCGACCGGATTGCGGCAGTGATCGCCGGCGGGTTCAAACGCGATCACGGCGCCTTTCGGGCCGGGCGCATGTCAACCACCAACAACGGCACGCATTACGGCTTTGTGGTGAATGGCGTGGTGCTGAGCCGGCTGCAACCGGGGCTGGCCACGATCTTTGCGCTGGATGATGGCGCGATTCACATGCGCACCTGGCAGGAAAGCGACCAGACCCTGCTGCCGCGCATCCGTTTTGCGCGTCAGAACGGTGTACCTTTGATCGAACCGGGCGCCGATGGCGCGCCGGTGGCCGGCGCGCATGTGCGTGACTGGGGCGTGGGCAACTGGTCAGGCTCTGGCGAGGCGCGCCTGCGCACCCTGCGCGCGGGTGCCTGCCTGCGCGAGGCGGGCGGCCGGAATTTCCTGATCTATGCCGTGTTCACATCGGCCACCCCCTCGGGGATGACCCGCAGTCTGCAGGCCTATGGCTGCGACTATGCCATGCTGCTGGACATGAACTCGCTCGATCTGACCTATGCGGCCATCTATACTCGCCAGCCGGGGCAAGAAGGCGCCAGCATCGTGCATCTGGACCGGCGCATGGGCGAGTCGGATCAGACCCGGCGCGATGGCTCGGCGATGGGGCGCTTTGTCGATTTCTCTGACAACCGGGATTTCCTGTATCTGCTTCGGCGCTGATCGCGCGCCCCCTGCGACCGGAGGTGACCATGACCACAGCCCTTTCCCGCCCCCTGCCCCGCTGGTGGCCGGTTCGCCTGTTGGGCGGCAACGCTGCCGCGCTGGCGCTTGGCGCCGCGCTGGCGCTGCTGTCACCCGTCGCCCCCGCCAGCGCGCAGACCCTGGCCGAGAACAACGCGCGCATGTTTGCCCAGATGCAGGCCGCACGCGGGCTGTCTGATGGCACCATGGACCGCATCCGCGAGATTTTCGCCGCCTCGCAATTCCTGGGTCAGGGCAACCCGGCCATCACCCGCCACCCCATGACGCCGGAACAGGCCCAGGCCCGGCTGCCCCGTCCGGCACTGGAATACTACCGTAACCGCCAGTTCGAACGTATCTGCGGGCGGCCCTATGAGGTGCCCCTGTACGACCCCGCCACCGAACGGCCAGAGGATGCGCGCGTCTGCGTCCATATGTTTGAATACCCCAATGTCCCGCTGGCCTATCCGGTGGTCTGGGTCACGGCGCGCGAGGCCGCGCTGCTGTGTGCGGCCGAAGGCGCGCGCATCGGCGATGCGCATGAATGGGAAGGGGCGGCGGCGGGGCAGTTGTTGCCGCCGGACTATCCCTTTGCCCGCGTGCGGGGCATGGGCATGAGCCAGGCCGTGCGCACCATGCGCGCCTGGCACAACCAGCACTGGGCCCATGCGCGCGGCCAGTACAGCATTGGCGACTGGCGTGCGGGCGTCTGTGCCACCGGCTCGTCGAAATCGCCCGGTTGCGATGGCGGCAACTGGGCGCGCTGCGGATCGAACACCTATCCCGCCGGCGCCTTTCCGCAATGCCACAGCCCGCTGGGGGTGCATGATATCGACGGCAACGCGGCCGAACACATGAACCTGCCCCTGAACGAGGGCCAGATGGCCAGCCGGGGATCAACGGAACTGGGCGTGACCGAGATGAAGGGGTCGTGGTTCATCTGGGACACGATCCGCGCGCACGAACATTGGGCCCGCTGGCGCGCCCCTTTCTGGCACGGCAGCCGCGTGATGGACCCGCGCAGCCACCGCAACTATCATCTGGGCTTTCGCTGCTTTCGCGATATCGGCTGACCGGTCAGCCGGCGCCGGGATCGCGCAGCAGCGGCGCCAGTTGCGCCGCCTCCAGGTCGGTTTCGTCCCATACCCCCAGCAAGATGCCCTTCTGGCGCGATTTGCCACGCCGCGCCACCAGTTGGGCATCGCTGACCGTGGTGCGCTGTGACGGGCGGCGCGCCCATTGCGCCAGATGATCGTACAGCCGGGCGCGGATATCCTCATGCGCGGGGCTGGTGCCCAGATCGTCGAATTCCTGCGGGTCGGCCTGCAGATCGAACAGCATGGGGCGCAAGCCGCCCTCGGCATGCATCAGCTTGAAGCGCCCGTCGAACACCATGAACAGCCGCGCCTGTTTCGGGGCCAGCCCCAGCCGTCCGGCCATCGGCGTGGCAGAGTAATCGTATTCGCTGATCACCACAGAACGCCAGTCATCGGGTGGCTGGCCGTGCAGGAAGGGCATCAGCGAGCGCCCTTCGACGACATGGTCGGGCACCTGCCCGCCCGCGACCTGGATGAAGGTGGCGGCCAGATCGATGGATTCGACCAGCGCGTCGCAGACGGTGCCACGGGTGGCATCGGCCTGCGGCGACGGATCATGGATGATCAGCGGCACCCGTACCGATGGGTCGTGGAACAGATCCTTTTCGCCCAGCCAGTGATCGCCCAGATAATCGCCGTGATCCGAGGTCAGCACGATCATCGTGTCCTCCATCCGCCCGGTGGCCTGCAGATGGTCCAGCAACCGCCCCAGATGATCGTCGCATTGCGCGATCAGGCCCATGTAGGCCGGGATCACCTCGCGCCGGACCTCGTCGCGGGAAAAGGCCCGGCCGATGGGGTTTTCCATATAGGCGCGATAGACCGGGTGCGGATCGTCGCGTTCGCGCGGGTGGCGGGTGGCGGGCAGCACATCCTGCGGGCCGTAGAGGTCGTTATAGGGGGCTGGCACGATATAGGGCCAATGCGGCTTGATGTACGACAGATGGCACAGCCAGGGCCGGTCGGCAGCCTGGGGGGTGGCCAGGAAATCCAGCGCGCGGGTGGTCAGCCAGGCGGTTTCGCTGTCTTGCTCGGCGATATTGGCGGGCAGACGGGCGTTCTTCATCAGCCAGCCCGATGCCGGGTTGCCATCGGGGCCGATGGCGGCATTGGCATGACTGAGCCACGGGTTGTCGCCCGGATAGCCGCGCGCCTTCAGCCATTCGTTATAGGGCGAGCGGCGGGTGTCATAGAACCCTTCCGGCCCCTCGGCCCACAGCCCGTCATCGCGTTCCCAGATGTCGAAGCCGCATTCCGACACCCGCGCCCCGATCACGCTGTCAGGGGCCAGACCAAGCCGTTTCATGCCCTCGGCATCGGCCTGCATATGGGTCTTGCCGACCAGCCAGCTGTCCATGCCCAGCGCGCGCAGATGGTCGCCCAGCGTGATCTCGCCCACCTTGAGCGGAAAGTTGTTCCAGGCGGCCCCGTGCGAATGCACATAGCGCCCGGTGTAGAAGCTCATCCGGCTGGCGCCGCAGACGGGCGATTGCACATAGGCGCGGCTGAAGCGCACGCCGCGGGCGGCCAGCCGGTCCATGTTGGGGGTACGCATCGTGGGATGGCCGGCGCAGGACAGATAGTCATGGCGCAACTGGTCGTACATGATGAAGAGGATGTGGCGGGCGGGGCACATGGTGGGGTCCTGATCAAAGAGAGACGGCAGGCGCGCCGGCTGGCGCCGGCGCGGAAAGGGGGCGCTG
>JAFIED010000228.1 GCA_020832805.1 Pararhodobacter sp. | reverse complement strand
TCTTGCCCGACATGGCCGAGACGATGACGATCACATCATAGCCGCGCGCGACCTCTGCACGCACCTTCTGGGCGGCATTGCGTATGCGCTCCAGATTGGCGACCGAGGTGCCGCCGAATTTCATCACCAGAAGCGGCATGGCTGCCCTGTCCCCGTTCAAGCGGCGCGCCCCCGGCTGGCGCGCGCTTCTCATACTGGCGGCAGGGGGGCGGTGCAAGGGCGGGTTGTGGTGCAAGGGGGGATGTTGCCGGCCATCGGCCCTGCCCCCGCGGCGGGCAAACAAGACCGTTGGGGCGGACGCCAGTGGCCCGGCGCCTGCGAGGCGCCGCCTTGCATCCGGCCCGCCTTCCTGCCCTGGTCAGTTCATGTTCCGCCGTGGGCCGAAGGGTAGCGGCGCAACCGGCACGCCCTCGTCGATCAGGGCCTTCGCCTCGTCCAGTCTGGCCTCGCCCCATATGGCGCGTTCAGGGGCATCGCCGGCATGAATGGCGCGGGCCTCTTGCACGAACTCCATGCCGACATAATCCGAGTTTTCCTCGACATGGCGGCGCAGGGCGGCCAGACGTGCGGCCACCGCCTGTTGCGGCGAGGGTGCGCTGTCACTCAAGGGCGCGGGCGCCGCAGTTTCGGCCACGCTTACCGCCGGCGCCATCAGTGCCTTGTCCACCTGCGTACTGCCGCACACAGGGCATGACAGATGACCCGCCCCGCGCAGGCTGTCATACGCTGCCGACGAGGCAAACCAGCTGTCGAAATCATGCCCCTTGTCGCATTTCAGGCTGTACCGGATCATGCTGTCTGACCAACGAAACAGGCTCACCCTGCCTGCCTTCCTGACAATAAGGTGTCCCGCAGCCGCTTCAAGGGGGCCCGGCTGTCAGACCGGCCGGATGCGCAACCGTGTCAGGCGGTTCTCGGCGCGTTCCACCACCTCGAACCGGAAGCCCTTGAAACGGAAAATCTGCCCGGCCTCGGGGATCATCTGCGCCTCATGAATCACCAGGCCGGCCACGGTGTTGGCTTCGTCATCAGGCAGCAGCCAGTCCATGGCCCGGTTCAGGTCACGAATGGTCATCGCACCGTCGACCTGAATCGTACCGTCCGGCAGGCGCAAGATCGGGTCCGGCATGTCTTCGTCATGCTCGTCTTCGATATCGCCGACGATCTCTTCCAGAATATCCTCAAGCGGGACCAGACCCAGCAGCGCGCCATATTCATCGATGACCAGCGCAAAATGCCGTTTCTGATGCAGGAACTGGCGCATCTGTTCGTCCAGCGGGGTAGTTTCCGGCACGAAATAGGGCTCGCGCGCCACCGCCATGAGGTCCAGACCGGCGACGGCATTGAAATCGCCCCCCGCGTCGACCACCAGCCTGTGCACATCGCGCATCAGGTCGCGCGAATGGATCACACCGACAATGTTTTCGGGGTCGTCCTTCCAGGCGGGCAGGCGAGTATGGCTGGAATTGACGCATTGCGCGATGATCTCGGCTATCGGGGCGTCGATATTGACGGTTTCGATCTGGCTGCGGTGCAACATCACCTCTTCCACCGTGCGGTGGCCCAGATCCAGCGCCCCCAGCAGTCGGTCCCGGTCGGCCTTGTCGACTGCACCTTCGTAATGGCCCAGCGCCAGCGTGCCGGCGATCTCTTCGTGATACGACAGCACGGCGCCATAAGGGTCGGTGCGCACGCCGAACAGGCGCAGGATGGCCTGCACCAGCAGGCGCACGGCATGAACCAGCGGCGCCAGCAGCAGCACCACCAGCCTGATCGGGGCCGAAACGCGCGCAGCGGCCGATTCGGGATTGGTGATGGCATAGGTCTTTGGCAGCACCTCGGCAAAGATCAGCACCAGAAGCGTCATCACCAGTGTCGCCAGCGCGACACCGCTGTCACCGAACAGCCGGGTAAACAGCGCCGTGGCCAGCGAGGCGGCCAGGATATTGACCAGGTTGTTGCCCAGCAGCACCGAGCCGATCAGCTTTTCGCTGTCTTCGGTCAGGCGCAGCGCCTGAGCCGCCCCGCGTGAGCCCTTGTCAGCCTGCGCGCGCAGCTTGGCACGCGAAGAGGCCGTCAACGCGGTTTCACTGCCGGAAAAGAAACCTGAAAGCACAAGCAGCGCCAGAATGGCGCCAATCGTCAACCAGAAAGCTGAATCGAACATGAGCCTGCCGCTATTAACCCTGCCCCATACCCGGGTCAGTCGATACTAGGGCAAGACCAGTCAGGCAGGGAACACCCAACGATGCCGGGAGTGAGAAAAGGTAACCCGCCACGTGTCGTACCCGGCACGGCCCGTTTGCGGCGTGCCGGGTATCAGGCATGCGGCGCGCCTGTTACGTGCCCCAGGTGCGGACCGGTCCGCAATCCATATGCACGAAATTTGACCGCGAATACCGCCCCACGCCACCCGCATTACAGGCAGCGGCGGCGCGGGCCACCTGTTGAACGGTGCGCGTGCGCAGGCGCAGGTCTGCCGCCTGGCCGATGGTATGGCGCGAGTTGCGCGCGACATTGCGCGAACGCTGGCGCAGCATGGCGTTGGTCTGCGGCGAACGATAGCCCGACAGCAGCATGTAGGGCTCGTCAACCTCCAGCAGCCGATGCGCTGCGGCCATGATGTCAAGGGTGCGGGTTTCGATTCGATGCACCCGGTTGTCGCGCCAGTCGCGGAAGAACCGGTTGATGTCGTCCAACGCTTCGGGGATGTAATCGCCGTCGATCCAGTAGATGGTATCAAGACGCTCGCCCGTGCGGCCGGAATACAACTTCAAGCGCCTGAAATCGCCACCACCACGACGAAAGGAAAAGGCATTGGCGTAATGTGGCGCGGCAACTGCCGCGGTAGCGGCAAAAATACCCAGAAGCCCGCGCCGGGTGAACCCGGTCTGTTGGTTTTCCGTCATGATTCCCTCTGTCCTGTCCGGCCGGCCGATGCCAGCTGCTCGTTGACCACTCTGATTGGCGGCTCTGATGTCGTGCTTACACAGCATACCGTTACGAAATTTCCGTCCTCTGATGCGTTATTGCCACAATGACCTGCCCCGCCCAACCCCGGAAATGCATCCGGTTCCCTGCCGACCGACCGATCGGCGGGATTTTGCTGAAAATGCCATGAAAGGGTTTATCGGGCGTTGCCGAAAAGGTGACCCGGCGGGCGCCGCCGGCCCGCGGCGTGCCGGCGCGCCGGCCAGTCAAAGCATAAAAGTGAAAAAACATGCGCCATGCAATGAGTTGCATCAAGGCATCGCCCGCCAGACGGAATCGGACCTGACGGGATTGTGACTCTGATCACGATGGTTCATCAAGGATAGTTGAGCGGAAAGTTGCCGTTCATGCTAGGCTAGGTGCCCCCGGTACCGGTGCCGACGGCATGGTGCGAGATTTGAATCGGAGCGGGTAAAGGCATGAAGCGATTGATTGACGGGAAACACCCCCTGCAGGCACGCGGCACCGGCGGGATGGGGCGCAGACTGCGGCATGCCGGCCTGGGCATGCTGGCCGCCCTTGGTACTGCGGTGGTCCTGCCCGCGGCGGTGATGTTGCCTGTCGGTGCCGCCCTGTCTTTCAGCGCGCCGGCACAAGCGCAGACCTTTCCGGCCTTTCGCCAGGCCTTGGCAGAGGGTGTCGCGCAGAACCGGGCGCTGGCCGGTTTCTACCGGGAAACCGGCTTTGCCCCCGTCTGGACCGGTGCCGAGCACGAGGCGCGGCGCAGCGCGCTGGTCTCGGCGCTCAGCCGCGCGGCCGAACACGGGTTACCGGCGGAACGCTATGACCTGCCGGGGCTGATGGCGGCCTTTCACGCGGTCGAAAGCGAGCGTGATCGCGGCTTTGCCGAGGCGCGCGCCAGCATGACATTCGTGCAATTCGCCCGCGATATCTCGTCAGGTGTGCTGGAACCGCAAAGCATCATCTCGCAGATCGTGCGGGAATTGCCCCGCCCTGATGCCAACCGGCTGATGCATGATTTCATCGCCGCAGAGCCCGTCAGCTTCATGCGCAACCTGGCCCCTTCGTCGCCCGAATACGTGCGCCTGTTCCGCGCCAAGCGCGATCTGGAGGCCACCATCGCACGCGGCGGCTGGGGGCCGCGCGTGCCCTCTGGCGGGCTGCGGCCAGGCCAGAGCGGGGATGGCGTGATCGCGCTGCGCAACCGGCTGATCGCCATGGGATACATGCCGCGTGTCGCCACGGCCAGCTATGACGCGGCCATGCAGCAGGCCGTGCAGCGCTTTCAGGTGGCACACGGGCTGGAACCCGATGGCATCGCCAACAGCGCCACCGTCGCCGCAATGAATGTCGATCCGCAAGACCGCCTGCGTTCGGTCATCGTGGCGCTGGAGCGCGAGCGCTGGATGAATATCGAACGGGGCGACCGCCATATCTGGGTGAACCTGACCGACTTCCAGACCCATATCGTCGATTTCGATCAGGTCACCTTCGAGACCCGCTCGATCATCGGTCAGCAGGCGGGCGAGCGTCAGACGCCCGAATTCTCGCATCGCATGACCTATATGGAGATCAATCCGGACTGGACGATTCCCCGGTCGCTGTTGAGCGGGCGCTGGGGGGCGATTGCAGCGGGACGCTATCAACTGATCGATTCGCGTGGCAATATCGTGCCGGCCAGTGCGGTCGATTTCTCGCGCTTCACGCCGCGCACCCTGCCCTTTGACGTGCGCCAGCCGCCGGGGCCCAGCAACCCGCTGGGCACGGTCAAGTTCATGTTCCCCAACCCCTATGCCATCTACCTGCATGACACCCCTGAACGCGGCCTGTTCCGCAACCGGGTGCGCACGCATTCGGCCGGTTGTGTGCGCCTGAACGACCCCGAGGATTTCGCCTATGCACTGCTGTCGCGTCAGGTGGACGACCCGGTTACCTATTACCAGCGAATCCTGCGCTCTGGCCGGCAGACCCGGGTGAATCTGGCAGAGCCCGTGCCGATCCACATTGTGTATCGAACGGCCTTTACCTCGGTCACGGGCGAACTGAATTTCCGCGAAGATGTCTACGGTCGCGATGCGCGGCTGTATGATGCACTGCGCAATGCCGGTGTGCCGATGCCTGTGCTGGGCAGCTAGGCAGACAGGCGCAGCGCGAATCTTGCAACCGGAAAGGGCCGCATCCCACTGGGGGCGGCCCTTTTTCCTGCGTCCTCACCATGCCGGCTGCGCGCCCCAGCCGGGCACCGACACCTTGACGGCATCGGCGCTGCCGCTTTCCAACCCCGGCGATCTGGCCTAGATCGGGAGCAGGTGTCTATCAGCGCGAGGTTGCCATGAACCACCCCCTGTCCCGGATTGCCGAATCGTTGGGCGCGCGGCTGGAGGGGCGTGGCGATCTTGTCGTCACCGGCGCGGCGGAACCTGCCAGCGCAGGCCCGGACCAACTCGCCATCGCCATGACACCGCGCTATGCCGAAGGTCTGGCGCGGGGCAAGGCCCGCGCGGCGGTACTGTGGGAGGGGGCCGACTGGCAGGCGCTGGGGCTGCAGGCCGCACTTTTCGTGCCCCGCCCGCGCTTCGCCATGGCCGGGCTGACCCGGATGCTGGACACCGGGCCGGACATTGACCCGGGCATTCACCCCAGCGCCGTGATCGAACCCGGTGCCGAACTGGGCGTCGATGCAGCCATCGGGCCGCTTGCCGTCATCGGGCGGGGCGCCCGCATCGGGCCGCGTGCGCGGATCGGCGCGGGCTGCGTGGTTGGTGCCAATGTGCAGATCGGTGCCGATGTGCTGCTGATGGCGGGGGTGCGGATTGGCCGCGATGTGCAGATCGGCGACCGGTTCATTGCCCAACCTGGCGCCGTGATCGGGGGCGATGGCTTTTCCTTTGTCACACCGGAACGCTCTTCGGCCGAGGTGGCGCGCGAAACGCTGGGCGGTGCGCCCGTCGGCCAGACCGGACAAGCGGCCGGTACCCCGCCGGGCAGCCACTGGGTGCGCATTCATTCGCTGGGGGCCGTCAGTATCGGCAACGATGTCGAAATTGGCGCCAACACCTGCATCGACCGCGGCACCATCCGCGATACCAGGATCGGACATGGCAGCAAGATCCATAATCTGGTGCAGATCGGCCACAATGTCGAGATTGGCCAGGATTGCCTGATTTGTGGCCAGACTGGCGTGGCCGGGTCGGCGCGGATCGGCAACCGCGTGGTGCTGGGGGGCGGCACCGCCGTGAACGACAACATCACCATCGGCGACGATGTGGTGACCGGCGGGCGCAGCGGCATCGCGTCGAACGTGCCTGCGGGGCGCGTGATGTTCGGCACACCCGCCACGCGGATGGATCAGCAGATCGCGCTTTACAAGGCGCAGCGCCGGCTGCCGCGCCTGATCGATCAGGTAGCCGCGCTGCAGGATGAACTGCGCGCCCTGACAGACCGGATGAACGACACGGTGCCCGGCGCCATGGCAAAAGGCAAAGGCCCTGACGACACCGGGGCGTGATCTGCGCTCAGCCGGTCAGCACATGCACCAGGACGGCCGCGTAAAAGACCAGGCTCGCCACCAGCACGAAGACATGCCAGATCGTGGTATGAAAGGGCATGCGCTTGAACACATAGAATACCACGCCCAGCGTATAGATCGCGCCACCCAGCACCATCAGCAACAGCACCGGCCATGACAGCGCCGCCAGCAACGCCTGCCCAGCCACCACGCCTGCCCAACCCATGCCCAGATACAGGGCCAGCGCCAGCCAGCGCAGCCTTTCGGGCGAAATCAGTTTCATGACCACACCCACCAGTGCTGCCCCCCACAGCGTGATGGTCAGCGCCACACCCTGCCCCGTCAGCAGGGTAAAGGGCGTATAGGTGCCCGCGATCTTGACATAGATCGCCGCGTGATCAAGCCGCTGGTACAGCCAGGCGCGGGCCGAGCCGGCATAGATGTTGCACAGGGCCGAAAAACCCAGCATCGCCACCAGGGCAACCGAATAGACACTGACACCGAAAACGCTGGGAAGATCACCACGAAACAACGCGGTCAGCACGATCAGCACCGGCACCGCCATCAGGGCCAGCGTCAGGCCCGTGACATGCACCACGGCATCGGAAAGCCGCTCGGCGCGGCTGTATATCTGGCGTGGTTCGATCAGATGGCGCATGGGGCGTTCGTGCATTCTTGTCCAGGCTACGCGGCAAGAATAGCCTGCGCCCGGTGTTCGGGCAATGTTACCGTCTGGTCAGCCTGCTCCGGAACCATGCAGGGCATGCCGGCGCCCCCGGCTGCCGGGATGACGCAGCGCCGCGCTTGACCTTGGGCATTGACACGGTCACGCAGGCAGCGGTGCCCGCGGGCTTGAGGAATGAAGCATGTATCCGATCATCCGCCTGCTTAAAGAGCAGATGAAGTTCCGCGGCCAGCCCATGGGGCTGTTTGAAACCCATGTCTCGCACCACCGCTGCTGGCCGCTGGATCTGGACCCGTGGATGGAGTTGAACAACGGGCGCACGCTGACCCTGTTTGATCTGGGGCGGATGCCTTTTTCCACACGTACCGGGCTGATGCGGGCGCTGCGGCGCAACGGCTGGGGCATGACGGTGGCTGGCAGCGCGCCGCGCTATCGGCGCCGGGTGCGCCTGTTCCACCGCGTTGAAATGCGTACCCGCCTGCTGGGCTGGGATCGGCGCTTTCTCTATACCGAGCAATCGATGTGGCGGCGGGGCGAGGCCCTGAACCATATCCTGCTGCGGCTGGCCGTGACCAGCGACGCAGGCATCGTGCCGCCTGAAACGCTGATTGCCGCGATGGGCCACGCCGACAGGGAAACCCCCGTGCTGGCAGACTGGGTACAGGCATGGATCGATGCAGAAAACAGCCGCCCCTGGCCACCGATGCAGAACGCCCCGGTCGCCAGCCGTGCAGCACAGACACCGCCCTGACCCCTGCCTGACACCACAGTGCGCGATCGTTGCCCGCGTCATCTGTGGAAAACAGCGCCAGTACGCCGAACACGGGGGGGTGGGGGCGTGGCATGGCCCGCTGCGACCGGGCGCGGCGGCAGGCGGCAACAGGAAGCCCGCGCAGAGCTGGAATCATTCCAGCAAACCTCGCGTAAACTTGATCTGGGTCAATTCTGCCCGAGGCACTGCAGCATAAAATGGTGACACGCGCGAATGAAACCTCGCCTTGTTGCACCGTGGGCATCCCGGCATGCGGCGGCGAGAATCTGAAAGGACCTATCCGTGCCACGATCAGCCACCCGCCCGCTCATGGCAACGGCAGCAGCCATTGCCCTGGCATTTGGCTCGCCAGCGCTGGCTCAGGATGTCGATATCCAGGAATATATCGACATGTTCGAGTTATTGCCGGCCATGCCGCCCATCCCGGCAGGTACCACCATGTCGGAAGAACGTATCGAACTTGGCCGCATGCTGTTCTTTGAACCGCGCATCTCGGCCTCGGGCGTGATTTCCTGCGCCACCTGCCACAACCCCGCCCTGGGCTGGTCCGACCGGATTCCGCGCGCGGTGGGTCACGGCGGCCAGGTCGGTGATCGCAATACGCCGACGGTGCTGAACTCCGGCTGGCTGGAAGCCCAGTTCTGGGACGGCCGCGAGCCGGACCTGGAGGCCCAGGCACTGGGGCCGATCCAGGCCGATATCGAGATGAACCTGACGCTTGACGAAGCGGTCGAGCGTCTGGCCGAATTCGAAATCTACCGCAACGCCTTTGCGGCGGCCTTTCCTGATGATCCGGACCCGGTGAACGCCCCGAACGTGGCCTTGTCGATTGCCGCCTTCGAACGCACGCTGAACACGCCGAATTCGCCCTTCCAGCGCTTTTTGCTGGGCGACCGCATGGCGATGACTGACCAGCAGGTGCGCGGCATGCAACTGTTTGTCGATGGGGGCTGCGTGGCCTGCCACAACGGGCCCATCCTGTCGGACAGCCAGTTCCACCGGTTCGAATTGCCCGGTTCGCGCGATGAGGGCCGCTTTCTGGTCACGGGCGACGAGCGTGACCGCTTTGCCTTCCGCACGCCGACGCTGCTGAACGTGGCAGTGACCTATCCGTATTTCAACAACGGTTCGGTCGACAATCTGCATGACGCGGTACAGCTGATGGGCCAGCAGATGCTGGGGCAGGACTTCGAGACAGACGAACTGGATGACCTTGTCGCCTTCCTGCACGCCCTGACCGGCGAAATGCCCACGGTCGAGATTCCGGCACTGCCGTAGGATCGCGGCCCGAATACACGACCACAGCCCCGCCTTCCCATCGGCCTGGCGGGGCTTCTTGCACCCTGGTTGCGCGGACTGCCGTGTTTTCGGGCTTTTCTTTTCTTCGCCGGGCCGTATAGTCGCGCGCATGCAACGGGAACGCCCTGCCATACACCCCTGCCCCGCCCCGCCGGGCGCG
>JAFIED010000200.1 GCA_020832805.1 Pararhodobacter sp. | reverse complement strand
AAAAATGCATAACGGGGTTGGGCTGCGCTCGGGGCCCCCCGGGGGGGGGGCTGGCCCCCCCCCGCACCCCCGCGACAGAGGGGGGGTGCACGCCCCCTCTGGACACCCCCGCGAGTATTTGGAGCAAGATGAGACATGGCGGACAAGAGCTTTCTGGACTGGCCGTTCTTCGAGGATCGGCACCGGGACTGGGCAGAGGCGCTGGATCAGTGGTGCGCAGCAAATCTGCCCGTCGACCACAGTGACACCTATCCGGCCTGCCGCAAGCTGGTGGCCGACATGGGGGCGGCGGGTTTTCTGAAGCCCACGGGCGTTGACGCGGGCGAGAATTTCGACCTGCGCATGCTGTGTCTGACGCGCGAGGTTCTGGCCCGCCACGACGGGCTGGCGGATTTCGCCTTTGCCATGCAGGGGCTGGGCATGGGAACCGTCAGCCTGTTCGGCAGCCCCGAGCAGCGCGCCTGGCTGGACCGGACGCGCGCGGGCACGGCGATTTCGGCCTTTGCGCTGACCGAGCCGGAATCGGGCTCGGATGTGGCCAATTCGACCATGACGGCGGAAAAGGTGCCGGGCGGCTGGAAGCTGAACGGCGAGAAGACCTGGATTTCCAACGGCGGGATCGCCGATGTCTATGTGATCTTCGCGCGCACTGGCGAGGCGCCGGGGGCGCGCGGGCTGTCGGCCTTTCTGATGCCGGCCACGGTCGAGGGTTTCGAGATCCTGGAGCGGCTGGAGGTCATCGCCCCGCACCCGCTGGCGCATTTCCGCCTCACGGACGTGTTCCTGCCCGACAGCGCGCTGATCGGCCAGGGCGGCGCCGGGTTCAAGCAGGCGATGGCGGTGCTGGATGTGTTCCGCTCTACCGTCGGGGCCGCCGCGCTGGGTTTTGCCCGCCGTGCGCTGGACGAGGCGCTGGCCCATGTGCAGACGCGCCAGCGTTTCGGCGCGCCGCTGGCACAGTTGCAGATGGTGCAGGCGCATATTGCCGAGATGGCGCTGGGGGTCGATGCCTCGGCCCTGCTGATCTACCGCGCCGCCTGGACGCGTGATCAGGGCGCGCCCCGCATCACGCGCGAGGCTGCGATGGCCAAGCTGCACGCGACCGAGACCGCGCAGGCCGTCATCGACAGCGCCGTGCAGCTGTTCGGCGGCGACGGGGTGCGCAAGGGGATGATCGTCGAAAGCCTGTACCGCGAGATCCGCGCCCTGCGCATCTATGAGGGTGCGACGGATGTGCAGAAGGTGGTGATTGCCCGGCAGGTCATGGGCGCATGAGCTATGGCCGCGACATCCGCATCGAGTTCAACCATTGCGACCCGGCCGGGATTGTCTTTTTTCCGCGCTATTTCGAGATGATCAACTCGATGACCGAGAATTTCTTTCGCGACCGGCTGGATTACCCGTTCGAACGCATCGTGATGGACGAACGGCAAAGCGTGCCCACCGTTCACCTGGAAATCGACTTCCGGGCACCTTCGCGGCTGGGTGAACTGGTGCGTTTCACGCTTGATGTGGTGCGGTTGGGCCGGTCATCGGTCGATCTTCGCCACCGCGCGCTGGGAATGCCGAAGGACGCGGCGGGCAATGGCGACACTGGCACGGTGCGCCTGCAAGCGCATCAGCGGCTGGTCTGGGTTGACAAGGCAGGGCGCGCGACGCCCTGGCCGGACGAGTTGAGACACCGATTTGAACGCGATCTGACAACGGGGGAAAACGATGAGCGCGCATGAAATCCTGCATCCGAAGAACTGGAAAGCCACACCGGGCTATGCCTGCGGCGTGGCGGCCACGGGCCGGATGGTGTTCCTGGGCGGGCTGATCGGCTGGAACGCCGATCAGGAATTCGAAACCGACGATTTTCTGGGCCAGGTCGATCAGGCACTGGCCAATATTGCGGCAGTCCTGGCCGAGGCCGGTGCCGGGCCGGAGCATCTGGTGCGGATGACCTGGTATGTCACCGACAAGCAGGAATACCTTGCCAGCCTCAAGGGCATGGGCCAGGTCTATCGCAAGCATCTGGGCAAGAACTTTCCGGCCATGGCGCTGGTGCAGGTGGCTGGCCTGGTGGAGGATCGCGCGAAGGTCGAGATCGAGGCAACGGCGGTGATCCCGGCCTGACCCCTGCCGGAACCCAAAAAACGACCCGCAAGCAACAGGGAGAAAACCATGCTGGGACCAAGCGCGCATGTCGATACGTTCACGCGCGACAACCTGCCGCCCACCGACCTGTGGCCAGAACTGACGCTTGACCGGTTCGATTACCCCGAGACCCTGAACGCGGCGGTGGAACTGACCGACCGGATGGTGGAACAGGGCTTTGGGGATCATATTGCGCTGATCGGCAACGGGCGGGTGCGCACCTACAAGGAACTCAGCGACTGGACGAACCGTATCGCGCATGCGCTGGTCAGCGATTACGGCGTGCAGCCCGGCGACCGGGTGATGATCCGTTCGGCCAACAACCCGGCCATGGTGGCCTGTTGGCTGGCCGCCACCAAGGCCGGCGCCGTGGTGGTCAATACCATGCCGATGCTGCGTGCAGGCGAACTGGCGGCGATCGTCGACAAGGCCGAGATCAGCCATGCCCTGTGCGACACGCGCATCATGGATGAACTGGCCACCTGCGCCAAGAACAGCGCCTATCTGAAGGTGGTGGTGGGGTTCGACGGCACCGCCAATCATGATGCCGAACTGGACCGGGCCGCACTGTCAAAGCCTGTGCGCTTTGACGCCGTGGCAACGGGGCGTGACGATGTGGCGCTGCTGGGCTTTACCTCGGGTACGACAGGCGCGCCCAAGGCGACGATGCATTTTCACCGCGACATCCTGATCATCGCCGATGGCTATGCCCGGGAAGTGCTGAATGTCACGCCGCAGGATGTGTTCATCGGCTCGCCACCGCTGGCCTTTACCTTTGGCCTGGGCGGCCTGGCGGTGTTTCCGCTGCGCTTTGGTGCGGCGGCTTGCCTGCTGGAAAATGCCTCGCCGCCCAACATGATCGAGATCATCCAGAAATACCGGGCCACGGTTTGCTTTACCGCCCCCACCGCCTATCGGGTGATGCTGAAGGCGATGGACGAAGGGGCAGACCTGTCCAGCCTGCGTGCGGCCGTTTCGGCGGGCGAGACCTTGCCCGCGCCGGTCTATGACGAATGGATGGCAAAGACCGGAAAACCCATGCTGGACGGGATCGGCGCCACCGAAATGCTGCACATCTTCCTGACCAACCGCTTTGGCGACAGCTTTCCCGCCTGCACCGGCCGCCCGGTAACCGGCTATGAGGCGCGCATCGTGGGGCCAGACATGGAAACCCTGCCCGATGGCGAGGTCGGCCGGCTGGCGGTGCGCGGCCCTACCGGCTGCCGCTACATGGCCGATGAAGAGCGCCAGAAAGTCTATGTGCGCAATGGCTGGAACCTGACGGGCGACAGTTTCTGGCGCGACGACAAGGGGTACTTCCACTTTGCGGCGCGATCGGACGACATGATCATTTCCTCGGGCTACAATATTGCCGGGCCAGAGGTCGAGGCGGCACTGCTGGCGCATGACGATGTCATGGAATGCGCGGTGATCGGCGCAGCGGATGACGAGCGCGGCGCGATCGTCGAGGCGCATGTCGTGCTGGCCGAAGGGGTGGCGGCGGATGCCGCAACGACCAAACGGCTGCAAGACCATGTCAAGGCAACCATCGCGCCCTACAAGTACCCCCGCCGTGTGATCTTTACCAAGGCCCTGCCGAAAACGGCGACGGGCAAGATCCAGCGGTTCAGGTTGCGCGAGGGGGAATAGACCCTTCGCAGCAGGCGTGACCGGCAGGGGGGCGGGCCGGGCACCCTGCGGGGCGGGCCCGGCGCCCTGCGCCTGCCCGATGGCCTGAAGGTTTCAGGGTGCTACACCGTAACGCCGAAGCAGGGCGCGGTGTGCGGCGCTGCCCAGCAGCGCCCCCAACACCACGCCTGCATTGTTGGCCCAGAAATCGGCCCATTCCGCCCCGCGGCCAAAGCTGGGCTGCACCAGTTCAATCACGCCGCCCAGCGCAACCGCCAGCGGGATCAACAGGCGCAGGGGCAGCGTGCCGACGGCGGCAAAAACAGTGATCAGCGTGGCAAATCCGATGAAATGCGCCACCTTGTCGGCATGACCGTCCATCGGCGGGCCGGGCGGCTGCGGGCTCAGCATGGCGTAGAGCATGATCAGCAAAAGCAGCAGGCCCAGCAGCTTGCCCCCGCGCGCCAGTGCGGGCGGCAATGTGGCAGGCGGCAGGGTCCTGGCGGGCAGGTCGTTGGCGATGTCATGCGTCATGCTGCACCGTTTCGCCGCGGTTCCCGGAAGTCAATGCATGCCTTCAGGGAACACGCAGCATGATGACCTCACGCGTGATCACACCACCGCCAACGAACCATATCGCTTGCCGGCCTGCCCGGTACCAGACCGCCGGGCGGCGGTCTGCCGGCTGTCTGCTTCCTGCGGGTCGCCGTCGTCTTCGCGCAACGCCTTGCCCAGCCGGGCCAGCGCGCGCTCTTCCAACTGGCGCACACGTTCTTTCGAAATGCCCATCGCCGTGCCCAGATCGCTGAGGGTGACCGGCTCGTCCTGCAGGTGGCGGGCGGCAATGATGCGCCTTTCGCGTTCCGGCAGGTCGGCCACCGCATTGTACAGCGCGCGGCGCCGGCGACGGTTTTCCATGCGGCCCAGGACCAGCGCCTCGGGGTCGGGCGTATCGTCTTCCAGCGCGTCGACCCATGCGCGGCCTTCGTCGTCGCTGGATTGCGGTGCATCAAGCGACAGGTCAGGGCCCGCCATGCGGCCCATCATCAGGTTGACCTGTTCCTCAGGCACCTGCAACTCGCGCGCCAGCCGCGTGCTCAGCGCCCCCTCGCCCTGTTCCTCGCGGCCTTCGTCGCGCTGCATGGCACGACGCAGGTGGAAAAACAGTTTCTTCTGATGCGCATTGGTGCCGGTCCGCACCAGAGACCAGTTGCGCATGACGTAATCCTGCATCGAGGCCCTGATCCACCATGCCGCATAGGTAGAGAACCGCGCCCCATTGCCGGGATCGAATTTCTCGGCCGCGCGCATCAGACCCAGGTTGCCTTGCTGGATCAGGTCATCATAGGGCACATCATAACGCCGGAACCGCCCGGCAAAGGAAACCGCAAGCCGGGCATAGGCGCTGATCAGCCGGTGCAGCGCCGCCTCGTCGCGCTGGTCGCGCCAGGCGATGGCCAGCGCGGTTTCCGTTTCGGCATCCAGCAATTCCTCGGCCATCGAAGCGCGCACGAAACGGCGCGTGTGCTGATCCTGAAACCCCATGCTGACCCCCTTCCGCCTGATCATGCTGCCGGCACATGGCAATTTGTATCGCCACGACACCAGTTAGTTTCGTATCGCTACTATCTGTGCGGGGGCTTGTCAAGCGACGCGCCTTGCTTACTTTCCCGCCATGACAGATGCCACGCGCCCCGCAAGCCCAGCCGCCAGCGCCACCGAAACGGCGGGCAATCCACCGATCTGTGCCGCGCATGAGGCGGCGGAACAGCTGTTGCATCTTGCCCGTCTGGTGCAGGGCGGCGCGACCTCGGCCAGCGAAAACAGGCCAGCCCTGACCCCGGCACAATGGACCGCGCTGCGCTATTTCGCGCGCGCCAATCGTTTTTCGCGTACCCCCTCCGCCTTTTCGGAATTCAACGCCACCACCCGCGGCACCGCATCGCAGGTGGTAAAATCGCTGATCGGCATGGGGCTTTTGCAGCGCAGCATGAACCAGGCAGACGGTCGCAGCGCGCTGATCGACATCACGCCCGCCGGACGCGCCTGCCTGCAGGGCGACCCGATGACCACCCTGGGCGAGGCGATTGCAGCGCTGCCCCCCCCCCTGCGCGCGGCCCTGGGCCAGCGCATCAGCGCACTCACCGCAACGCTGGCGCGGCGCAAGAACGCGCCGGTCTTTGGCAATTGCCGGGACTGCCGCCACTGCGACTCGGCCGCCGACAACGCCACATGGTGCCACTGCACCCAGACCCTGCTGAGCGCATCCGACATGGGCGCGCTATGTGTCGATTTCGCCCCCGTCGCGCGGCGGGCCTGACCGCAGATCACGTAGGGCTTGTACGGCAAGGCACAGCCAGGCAACGCGTCTGTCCCTGATCCGACGACAGATCACACTAGGGCGGTGGCGTCGTAGCCATGCACCCAGGCAAACCGGCCAAGCGCCATGCCGGGCATCACCCGACCCGCCACCCGCAGCACGGCATGACCGATCACATCCAGCGGCGGGCGCAGATGATAGGCGCGGGCATTGCGGTTGGCGGCCGCCACGATGGCGGCGCAGCGCGGCGCGCGCAACGCCTGATAGCGGGCCAGGGCAGCCGTTGCGTCATCAGGCTGCGCGGCCAGACAGGCCGCCAGCACCCAGGCATCCTCCAGTGCCATGTTCGCGCCCTGGGCCAGAAACGGCAAGGTGGGGTGCGCGGCATCGCCCAACAGTGCCACCTGCCCCTTGTTGTCATGCCAGCGGGGCGCCACGGCGTGGCGAAACAGGCCCCACAGCATCACCTCTTGCGCCGCGTCCAGCCAGCCAGGCACGGGCCCGCCGAAACCGGCAAAGGCCCGGCGCATCGCCGCCGGATCATCGGCATGGTTCCATCCCTCGTCGGCCCAGGCGCTGCGTTCCTCGACAGCCACGATATTGCGCAGCGCCCCGCCGCGCATCGGATAGCTGACCAGATGCCGCCCCGGCCCCATGAACACCTGCGCCACCGGCGCCGCCTGCACCCCCTCGCCGGGAATCACCGCGCGCCAGGCTACCTGGCCGGTAAAGGCCGGAGCCCCTGCCCCGTTCAGATAGACGCGCGTCACCGAATGCAGCCCGTCAGCCCCCACCAGCAACCGCGCCTCATGACCGGCACCCGTGGCGGTCTGCAGCGCCACGCCCGCGTTGCTAACAGGCAACACAGCGGTCACCCGCTGCAGCAGTTGAACCCGCGCCCCCGCCCCGCGCAGCGCCCCCTCGAGCGCCGCGATCAGATCGGCGCGGTGGCACAGATAGAACCCCGGCGTGGCCGGCAGATCCATGCGCGTCACCAACCGGCCGGCAGCGCTGCGCAATTCCACCGCCTGGGCGCGATCGGCAAATTCCGCCGGTTCCAGCCCCAGCGCGCGCAACGCCCGCGCCCCATTGGGGCTGATCTGCAAACCGGCGCCGACCTCGGCAATCTCGGGGGCCTGTTCCAGTACCGCGACATCGGCACCATGCCTGCGCAACGCGCAGCCTGCGGCCAGCCCCGCCACCCCGGCACCCAGCACCAGGGCCGACAGACCGCTGAGTGCCGTGCCCGATGGCCCGGCGGCACCACGCAGGGTGGCCTGATGGGGGAATGAACTCATTGTCCGCCCCGATTACGCGGCGTGGCAGATCGCCGGGCAGGCACAGGCCGCTTTCGGCAGGGCTGGCCCATCGACTCAGTCGTCGCGGTGCACCCGCTCGCTGCGCTCGTGGCGTTCCTGCGCCTCAAGCGTCATGGTGGCGATGGGCCGGGCATCCAGCCGCCGCAACGAGATCGGCTCGCCCGTCACTTCGCAATAGCCGAAATCACCGTTTTCAATCCGGCGCAACGCCGCATCGATCTTTGAGACCAGCTTGCGCTGGCGGTCACGCGTGCGCAACTCAAGTGCGCGGTCGGTTTCTTCCGACGCGCGGTCGGCAATATCGGGCAGGTTGCGGGCCCCATTGGCCAGACCGGCCAGGGTTTCCTTGCTGCCGGTCAGGATGTCTTCCTTCCAGGCCAACAGCTTGCGGCGGAAGTATTCAAGCTGCCGGTCATTCATGAACGGCTCGTCTTCGGCCGGGCGGTAATCGTCAGGAAGAAAGATTTCGGGTTTCATCTGCGCGTCCCCTGCTTGCACGGTGCCGTGTCGGCTGAAGCTGGTGGCATCTGGTTCGACAAGTTGCTTCGTTACGGTCATCCGGGCCCCCTTGCGAGGGCGACTTAGCGCAAGGTCAGAGACTTGTCACGCGGATAATGCCCCGGCAGGCCCATTGTCCGGTGGCGCGGCCCGCAATCCGATGGCCGCTTGAAGCCCGCGCGGTCGGCGGCTAATTCTTGCGCACACATGGCCGGAAGACTCCGGCAGCCCCCGCTGCACGGGGTAGGGACCGCTTGCCCTGACAGGGGCCGAAAGGAACGAGAACGCATGCGCTTTTCCTCGACCGACAGCTACATCGCCACCGACGACCTGATCATGGCCGTGAACGCGGCCGTCACGCTGGAACGCCCGCTTCTGATCAAGGGCGAGCCTGGCACCGGCAAGACGGAACTGGCCCGACAGGTGGCCGACAGTCTGGGCATGGACATCATCGAATGGAACGTGAAATCCACGACCCGTGCGCAACAGGGCCTGTACGAATACGATGCGGTTTCGCGCCTGCGCGACAGCCAGCTGGGCGAGGATCGGGTACATGACGTCGGCAACTACATCCGTAAAGGCAAGCTGTGGCAGGCCTTTGCAGCCGAGAAAAAGGTGGTGCTGCTGATCGACGAGGTCGACAAGGCCGATATCGAGTTTCCCAACGATCTGCTGCAGGAACTCGACCGGATGGAGTTCTTTGTCTACGAGACCGGCGAGACCATCCGCGCCACGCACCGGCCCGTGGTGATCATCACCTCGAACAATGAAAAGGAATTGCCGGACGCATTCCTGCGCCGCTGTTTCTTTCACTTCATCCGGTTTCCGGATGCCGACACGCTGGCCAGGATCGTGCGGGTGCATTTTCCCGGCATCAAGGAGGGGTTGCTCTCCAGCGCGCTGAACCAGTTCTTTGAACTGAGCGAGACACCGGGGCTGAAAAAGAAACCCTCGACCAGCGAGATGCTGGACTGGCTGAAGCTGCTGCTGGCCGACGATCTGGGCCCCTAGGACCTGAAGCGTGACGGGGCGAACGCCTTGCCCAAGCTGCACGGCGCCCTGCTGAAGAATGAACAGGACGTGCATCTGTTCGAGCGTCTGGCCTTCATGGCGCGCCGTCAGGGGCGCTGAAGGGCTCCGTCGATCCTTTCCATGCCGCAGCCGCTCGCGCGGGTGTGACCACCCCCGGCCGCGGGAAACCGGAACCGGCCGGGGGTGCCGGCGTTCGTGTCGTGACATCCGGTTTATCGGAACCGGCATTGACCGAAACAGGAAAGGAAACATCATGGATCTCGTCTGGCTTTTGCCGCTTCTGGCACTTGGCACCATTTCGGCTGTGCTGATCTTTGCCATCGTCAGCAAGGCACGCGTCGAAGAGCGCCGCACCGACCCCCAGGCCCCCAAATCGACCCTGGCCGCCGATGCCCCCTCGTCCCGCCGCTGATATCCGCGATAGTGACGGCATGCGGGCGCGTCGCGGCCCATGCTGCGGCGCGTCTTTCCCTGGCTGATCCGCCCCTGCCTTGCCGCTTGCCGACCCGCGCGGCGCAACGACGATCTGGCGGCACCCTGTCTCAGGCGCGGCCCAGCAGCCGGGCCATGCGCCATAGCGCCAGTTCATAGCCCTGTGCGCCGCAGCCCGCGATCACCGCATCGGCGCGGGATGACACATAGGAATGGTGCCGGAATGCCTCGCGCCGGTGCACATTCGACAGGTGCAACTCTATCACCGGGCCATCAAAGGACGACAGCGCGTCAAGAATGGCGACCGATGTATGGGTATAGGCGGCCGGATTGATGACGATACCGGCAGCATGGCCGCGCGCGGCCTGAATGCGGTCGACCAGCGCGCCCTCGTGGTTTGACTGAAAGAAACGCAGCTCCAACCCGATCCGTTCGGCCAGCGCGCGGCAGGTGGCCTCGATCCCGGCCAGTGTTTCATGGCCATAGATTTCGGGCTCGCGCTGACCCAGCAGGTTCAGGTTCGGCCCGTTGATGATGTCGATCCGCGGCACCATGCCCGCTCCATACCCTGATACGCCCTTTTGCACAGTGCGCGCAGCTTTGCGTGCAGTTTGCCGAAATGGCAAGGGGCAGCCGGTCAGTCCAGCGCGCCGACCGCGCGCAAGGCGCCGGCAAAGACACGGGTATCGACCGCCAGATGCGATGAACTGAACACCGCATAGGGTGGCTGTGGGCGATAGAACTGGCTGTCGATCGCCAGCAGCCGCCACTGCCCGCCACGCTGCACCAGCAGGGGCGAGCCGCTGTCACCGCGCGTGGTGTCGCAATCATGGATCAGCGAACCGTCAGGATATGCCTCGATCACCCGGCAGTCGATATGGCCTGACAGGAAATCGCCCGTATCCCAGCTGTAACCCGCCTGAGAGATGCGGAAATCCCCGGCGGCAACCTCGGCCAGTGCGGGTTTGTCCAGCACGAAGGGCGGCACATAACCCACGCGCCTGCCCAGATCGCTGTCCAGCGTCAGAATGGCCCAGTCATTGCCGTTGCCCATGCCGGGCGGCATGTCGCCGGGTCGGTAATCCGGGGCGGCGGTCACGGCCGTGACACCGGCGCGCCCGGCCTCGCGCGGGCCGCTGACCCCGGCGCGGAACATGCGCACCGGCCGGATGTTGCCCTGCCCGTCCAGCACGCAATGCGCCGCCGTCACCACGATGCGCGGCGCCACCAGAACACCGGTGCACGCCCCGGTTTCCATCTGGACCACCCCCACGGCTCGCCAGGGCATGACCGCCACATCGACCAGTTCGCGGTCGTCATGGCCAAAGAAATGATCGCGTGCACTGGCAGGGCGATCGCGGCCGATGCAATCGGCGGTATCGGTGTTGGCAGGGCAGCGCCCGGTGCCGATGCCCGGTTCGTCGCATATCCCGTCAAAGGCCGAGGCACAGCGATTCGACCGATTGCGCAGAAAGGCCACGGCGCGGCAATCCGTGGTATCCGTGCCCGAGGTGCACAGCCCCGTGCCGATGCCCGGCTCGTCGCATTGCCCGTCATGCGCCCATTGGCAACTGTCGTCGCCCCCCATCGCCATGGCGCGGCAGTCGCTGGCATCGGTGCCCGGCGCGCAGGCGCCGGTGCCGCCGAACTGCGGGTCGTCGCATTCGCGGTCATTGGCCCAGCGGCAACTGTCATCGCCCAGTGCCCGGCGAAGGTCAGGCGGCACCTGCGCCCACAGGCCGGGGGCGGTGGACATGCCACCACGTTGCGCCGCGCCCGGCTGGACCAGCCCGACAAGGATCAGCCCTGCCGCGGCAATCACGGCCAGCGGCGCGCGCAGCCCCCCCATGGCCGGTCGCATCAGGGCGCGCGATCCATCACCCATTGCGGGTTGCTGATCGTAACGCCCAGCGTGGCCACGCCGCCGCGCCCGCCATAGGTGCCGGCAAACACCGCGTAGTCGCCCGGCAGCGGATCCTGGAACACGATGCCCGGGTGCAGCCCCTCGAAATCATCGTTGCAGTACATCTGCCCGTCAGGCCCCACCACAACCAGCGTGCCATCGGCCTGCGACACCATGTAGATCATCATCTGCGGCAGGCCGGCCTCGGCCGAGATCACGATATCGGGGCGTTCCGTGACAATGTATCCCGCACATCCCGGGCCCATGCCGAAAGCCGCCTGCGTCGAGCGCATGACATCGAACACGATACGCGGGTCATCACGCGTCTGCGGGCCGAAATCGATATACCCCACTGCCGGTTCGGCATCCGGGCGCAGCCGGTCATCGGCGCCGCCGCCCTCGGCATCCTGCCAGTTCTGCTGACCCAGGCTGGCAAACAGGCCGAACTCGCCGCTACGCCCCTGGCCAAAGGTGCCCACATAGATCATGTAATCGCCCGCCGGCGCATCATTCAGCGTGATCCCCGGGTTCAGCCCATAGCTGTCGTCGTTGCAGGCCCAGCTGCCATCAGGCAGGCGCACGGCCATGACCAGATCGGTCTGCGACAGCGCCATCAGGCTGAACTGCCGTTCCGGCGCGTCCAGTGTCAGAACCAGATCGGGCGCGTCGATACCGGTATAGCCCGGGCAATAGCTGCCGATGGGCAGTGCGCTGAACGGATCGCGCGATACAACCTGTGCCGTGGCCAGTTGCTGCGCCCGCCCGCCCAGATCGCTGTCCAGCGTGGCATGACCGTGGCGCGGCGCGGCCCCGACATCGAATTGCACATCCACAAAGGCCGGCCCGCCCTGCGAGGCAAACAGTTCATACTGCGCCGTTCCACCCTGGCTGAAGGCACCGACAAAGATTTGATAATCGCCGGGCTGCGCATTTTCAAAGCTGACAGCCGGATGCAGGCCAAAGGTATCGTCATTGCATGACACGCTGCCATCCGGCGCCACTACCGCCAGCGTCAGGTCACGCGGCGACATGGCAAAGATGCTGAACAGGGATTCGGGCGCATCCAGCGTCAGCACGGCATCTGCGGCATCGAACCGGCCAAAACCCGGGCAGTATTCGGGGTTCAGGGGGCGCATCGGTGTTTCCGGAAACAGCGTGCCCGCATCGGTCAGAACCTGGCGCCCGGAATCGGCGGTGGCGGCAAAGACATGCCGGCCCGCGCGCGGCGCGTTCAGCGCCGATACGTCGAGGCCGAAAAGCTCCAGCCCGGGAATGGCCCTGTCGGCGGCCACCAAACGGGCGTCCAGTTCGGCGCCTTCCTCCTCGGTCGCCACCCAGACGCGATAGCGGCCCGGCGTGGCATTGGCGATCTGGGCGCTGACCATCCGGCTGTCATCGGACAGCGCGCAGCGGTACAACCCGTCCGGAGTACCCAGCACCATGCCCGCCAGCCCCTCGCCCGCCGCCGTAAAGGCCAGTTCGGGCAGACGATCGATCAGGTCGAAAACCGCTGCCGCCGATTCCTGCGCCACATATCCGCCGCAGCCCCGCACATAGGCGCCGGCAGATTCTACTGTCTGGCCAAAGACCTGCACGTCGGCGCGCGGCGATGTAAACCTGTCAGGCGCCGAGAGCTGCACCGCAAAACCGGCTTCCTGCGCAACAGGGGCTGTGGCGGAAAAGGGCAGCAACAACAGCGCACAGGCTGTTGACAGCATGAGATGCGACCGGCGGGTACGTGACATGAAAGGTTCCTCGGCACTGGAATGGCAGCTTGGTGAGGCGCCAAGACTGCCCCTTCGCCCCGGCCGCGTCAATCGGATAGGGCACGCGCCGGTGGGCAACTGGTGCTGGCAGGCGGCCCGGCCATGCGCTAAAGACGCGCCAGCGGCCGGCACGCGGCGCGGCCCGCCTTGCTGAATCTTGGGGAAAACCGTTCATGGCGCGCATCCTGATCACCTCGGCCCTGCCCTATATCAACGGCATCAAGCATCTGGGCAATCTTGTGGGCAGCCAGTTGCCCGCTGACCTGTATGCCCGCTACATGCGTGCGCGGGGCCACGAGGTGATGTTCATCTGCGCCACCGACGAGCACGGCACGCCCGCCGAACTGGCCGCAGCCAAGGCCGGCCAGCCGGTGGCCGACTACTGCGCGCGCCTGCATGCCGAACAGGCCGAACTGGCGCAGGGCTTCCGGTTGTCGTTTGATCACTACGGCCGATCCTCCAGCGCGCGCAACCACGCGCTGACCCAGCATCTGGCGGCCCGGCTGGGCGCGGCCGGGCTGATTTCGGAAGTGACCGAAAAGCAGGTATTCTCGATCGGCGACAACCGCTTCCTGCCCGACCGCTATATCGAGGGCACCTGCCCCAACTGCGGCTATGAGCGCGCGCGCGGCGATCAGTGCGAGAATTGCACCAAGCAGCTTGACCCCACCGACCTGATCAACCCGCGCTCGGCCATTTCCGGCTCGACGGATCTGGAGGTGCGCGAAACCAAGCACCTGTTCCTGCGCCAGTCCACCCTGCGCGATACACTGGATCAGTGGATCGACAGCCAGACCGGCTGGCCCGTGCTGACCACATCCATTGCCAGGAAGTGGCTGCACGATGGCGACGGGCTGCAGGACCGGGGCATCACCCGTGATCTGGACTGGGGCGTGCCCGCGCAATTCGACGGCGCGCCCTGGCAGGGCATGGAGGGCAAGGTCTTTTACGTCTGGTTCGACGCGCCCATCGAATACATCGCCGCCACCGCCGAATGGGCCGATGCGCAGGGCTTGGGCGATGATGCCTGGCAGCGCTGGTGGCGCACCGACAAGGGCGCGGATGATGTGCGCTATGTCCAGTTCATGGGCAAGGACAATGTGCCTTTCCACACCCTCAGTTTTCCTGCCACGCTGATCGGTTCGGGCGAGCCGTGGAAGCTGGTGGATTACATCAAGTCCTTCAATTACCTGAACTATGACGGCGGCCAGTTCAGCACCAGCCAGGGCCGCGGCGTGTTCATGGATCAGGCGCTTTCCCTCCTGCCCGCCGACTACTGGCGCTGGTGGCTGCTTTCGCATGCGCCGGAAAACAGCGACAGCGAATTCACCTGGGAAAACTTTCAGGCCTCGGTGAACAAGGATCTGGCCGATGTGCTGGGCAATCTGGTGTCGCGCGTTACCAAGTTCTGCCGCTCGAAATTCGGCGAGGTGGTGCCCGAGGGCGGCACAGCGGGCGCGCGCGAGGCCGCGCTGATGCAAGCGCTGGAAACCCGCCTGCGCGCCTATGAGCGCCATATGGAGGCGATGGAGATCCGCAAGGCGGCAGGCGAGTTGCGCGCGCTCTGGGTGCTGGGCAACGAATATCTGCAAGAGGCCGCGCCCTGGTCGGTGTTCAAGACCGACCCAGAACAGGCCGCCTTGCAGATCCGCCTGGCGCTGAACCTGATCCGCTTTTATGCCGTGATCTCGCAACCCTTCATCCCCGATGCCGCCGAGCGGATGATGCAGGCAATGGGCTGCAATGACTGGTCATGGCCCGAACGCCTGGAAACGGCGCTGGATCGCCTGCCGACCGGCCATCCGTTCACCGTGCCCGAGGTGCTGTTTGCCAAGATCAGTGACGATGCCCGCGCCGACTGGGCCGAACGCTTTGCCGGGCAGCGGGCCTGAAAGGGGTCACGTCCGCGTGAACACGGCGGAAAGCCGCGCGCCGTGACCCCATCTTCATGTCAGCCAGCCGTGGAGGTGCCGATGACCGCGTCCGACCGTGACCGCCGTGCCGAAGCGGCGCGCCAGACCATTCTGAATTCAGGCAACCCCGATCTGATCAACCGGCTGCATCTGCTGGATGCCGCTGCCGGGCAGGCGCAGGCGCAATCGGGGCCACAACCGGCTGAACGGAGCGGCGCGACGCCCTGGGGCACCGCGATGGCCGCCGGGGCCGGGGCCGGCATGGGCGTTCTGGGGGGCATGATGCTGGGCACCGTGCTGGGCGGACTGGCGCTGGATGAGCAGATGCGCGCACCCTTTGCCACACTGGCCGAAGAGGCAGGCTTTGATCCGGGCATGATCGAGGCCAGCCTGGCCGATACCGCATCAACTGGCGACAACCCCGGCGACATGGGCGATGCCGGCGATGACGACTGGCTGGGCGGACTGTTTGACATCTGATCGCCGCCGCCAGCATGGGGCGCTGTCATCCGGAAGGGGCGCATCATGACCGATCTGACTTTCGGCATTCGCACGAACCTGACCCAGTTCATTCATCAATTGATCCAGGTTTTGCTGGTCGGCTTTGCCATCGGCATGATGCGTACCGTGATCCCGGCGCTGGCCGAAACCGAATTCGGCGTGGCGCAAGGGTCTTTCCTGCTGCTTTCTGCCTTTGTGATCGCCTTTGGCGCGGTCAAGGCAGTGATGAATTTCGTGGCCGGGCGGTTGTCGGAACGGATCGGGCGACAACGGGTGCTGTTCTGGGGCTGGGTGGTTGCATTGCCCGTTCCGGTAATGATCTGGGCCGCGCCGGACTGGGGCTGGATCGTGGCTGCAACCGTGCTGCTGGGCATCAACCAGGGGCTGTGCTGGTCGATGACCCAGACCGCCAAGCTGGACATCACCCGTCCGGACGAGCGCGGCCTGACCATGGGGCTGAACGAGTTTTCGGGCTATGTCGGTGTGGCGCTGGCCGGTGTGCTGACCGCCTATGCGGCCGAGGCGCTGGGCGCGCGCCAGGGGCTTCTGGTGTTCGGCCTGGGGGTGGTCTTTCTGGCAGTGGTGGTGACGGTTTTCTGTGTATGGGCCACGCGGCCGTGGGCCAAGGCCTAAACGGCCGCCACCCGCACGCATGCACCGGCCCACCCGCCCCGCTATCCGCAAGGCGTGGACGAAAACCCCGGCACGGCGCAGGTTTTCGCGCTGATGAGTTGGCGTGACAGGCGGCTGTTGGCGCTGTCGCAGGCCGGGTTGGTGGAAAAATTCGTCGATGCGCTGGTCTGGGTGATCTTTCCCGTGTTCCTGGTGGCCCGCGGCGCCAGCCTGACCGAAATGAGCTGGATCGTCGGCGTCTACGGTTTCGTCTGGGGCGGCGCACAGCTGTTTACCGGGCGGCTGTCGGACCTTGTGGGCCGGTTCTGGCCGAATGTGCTGGGCATGTGGGTCTGCGGCGCCGGAGTGCTGCTGGTGGTTCTGGGCGAGGGGGCGGCGTGGTGGTCGTTC
>JAFIED010000198.1 GCA_020832805.1 Pararhodobacter sp. | reverse complement strand
AGGAACAGCCTGACGCCGGCACGGTCGAATACGGCGACACGGTAAAGCTGGCCTATGTCGACCAGTCGCGCGATGCGCTGGACCCGCAGAAAAACGTCTGGGAGGAAATCTCGGACGGGCTGGAAGTGCTGGAACTGGGCGATGCCACGATGAATTCGCGCGCCTATGTGGGGGCGTTCAACTTCAAGGGCGGCGATCAGCAGAAAAAGGTGGGCCTCTTGTCAGGGGGCGAACGCAACCGGGTGCATATGGCCAAGCTGCTGCGTTCGGGCGGCAATGTGCTGCTGCTTGACGAGCCGACCAACGACCTGGACGTGGAAACCCTGCAGGCGCTGGAGGCCGCGCTGGAGGATTTCGCCGGCTGCGCCGTCATCATCTCGCACGATCGCTTCTTCCTGGACCGGCTGTGTACGCATATCCTGGCCTTCGAGGGCGAGGCGCATGTCGAATGGTTCGAAGGCAACTTCGCCGATTACGAGGAAGACAAGAAACGCCGCCTGGGCCCCGATGCGCTGGAGCCGAAGCGGGTGAAGCACAAGAAGTTCTCGCGGTGAGGGGGCTCGCACGCCGGCAACGCGAAAACCAGTGATACACCTCGCCCGTGCTGCCTCGCACGCCTCCGCTGCGCGCTGAAGCCCGGGTCAATCCTGGGCGACAGCGTCAGGGACGTCGCACGGAAGGGGAGTGACGACAAGGACAGCAACGTCAACGGCTGCGCCCCATCACGGCCCCAACACCCGTTCTTGATCGGGAACCACCCGCAGGCATGGTACGTTCAGTTGCCAATCCGCAACGCACCCCGCCGCCACCGCGAGCATCCGCCATGACCCGTTTCCTGACCGCCGCCCTTGCCACCATGCTGATCACCCTTGGCACCGCCGCCCATGCCGGCTGGATCACGCGGGATGTCAATCTGCGCGCCGGTCCCTCGACCGGGCACCGCATCCATACGGTGCTGCGCAGTTGCACGCAGGTCGATCTGCGCGGCACCCACAGGGGCTGGTACCGCGTGGTATCGCGCAGCGGGCAGGGCTGGGTCTCGGGGCGCTATGTCTCGTATCAGCGGCCGTCTTTCTGCCGCAGCCGGGCACAGGATCGCGCTCCTGCATTCCTGCACCCGCCGCGCCACAGCTATCGCGCGCCGCATCATCGCAGCCACCGCCCGCATGACCGGCGCGGGCAGCGGCATCAGGGGCATCGCCCCCCGCGCCATCACCAGCAAGACGCCCCGCAGCCACCTTACTGGGGCCCCTGATCCACACGTCCCAAGCCTGCCGGCCAAGGCTGCTGGCGGCTCGTTCCCCGGACCCGGCCCCCGGCGCCGATCGCTCTGCCGCTGCCACACCGATCCCCGCGGCACCGGCCAGCGCGGCCCATCCGCTGCCCGCTGACGAATATTTCCGCAAGCCCCGGTTTATCGGCTATGCTTCGCGCGGTCCGTTCCAGTACCGCCGGAGATTCGCCATGCCGATTGCCCCGCGCCTTTCCTGCCTTTGCCTGCTTGCTGTCCCGTCACTCGCCCTCGCTGCCATGCTGCCTGCCCCTGCCGCCGGGCAGACCCGCGGCTGGATGACCGAAACCACCCCGCTGCGCATCGACCCGCGCGATAACGCCCGCACGGTCGGCCGTGTGGGCCGCTGCGAGGCGGTCGAGGTGGTGCCGGGTGGCCCACTCAGTTTCAGATGGGTGCGCGTGCGCGCCGCACGCAACCACGGCTATGTGCCGGCGCATCTGTTCTCGCGCGACCGGCCACAGGATTGCGGCCCCGCGATCGCCCGCCCCGAAGGCCGCGTGCCCGCACCGCAGGCCGAGGTGGTCATCCCGCGGGGCAGCATCGATCGGTCGGCAATCACCACCCTTGCCCCGCGCCCGGCAGATCCCGCGCCCCCGCGCACGCCGGAAGAAGAGCGCGCGGACGAAGGGCCGGTCTGGGGGCCCTGACCCTGTTGTCGCTGACCGCGCGCCTTGATCCCCGCACGCCCCTTCCCTTCCTGTCGTCTTTGCCGTAAGCCGCCCCGGCAATCGGAAAGGGTGCAGGATGCAGGGCAGCGCCAATCTCAACCTCATGATCAAGGCTGCGCGCCGCGCCGGCCGCTCTCTTGTCAAGGACTTCCGCGAGGTCGAACAGCTGCAGGTCTCCACCAAGGGGCCCGGCGACTTTGTCACCCGCGCCGACCGCGAAGCCGAGCGCCTGATCCGCGAAGACCTGATGACCGCCCGGCCCAATTACGGCTGGCTGGGCGAGGAAACCGGCGAAACACCGGGCACAGACCCCACCCGCCGCTGGATTGTCGACCCGCTGGACGGTACCACCAACTTCCTGCACGGCCTGCCGCACTGGGCGGTATCCATCGCGCTGGAACACAAGGGCGAGATCACGGCGGCGGTTGTCTTTGATGCGGCCAAGGGCGAATTGTTCTACGCCGAAAAGGGCCTGGGCGCCTTTCTGAACGATCAGCGATTGCGCGTCTCTGGCCGCGCGCGCATGAACGAGGCGCTGTTTGCCACCGGCGTGCCCTTTGGTGCCCGCCCGGCGCTGCCCGCGACACTGCAGGATGTCGCCCGGCTGATGCCGGTCTGTGCCGGCCTGCGCCGCTGGGGCGCGGCGTCGCTTGATCTGGCCTATGTGGCGGCCGGTCGGTTGGACGGCTATTGGGAGCGGGGCCTGAAACCCTGGGATGTTGCGGCGGGTCTGCTGCTGGTGCGCGCGGCGGGGGGCTTTGTCGAACCGATCCGCGAGGGCAGCTCGATTCTGGATACCGGCAGCCTGATTGCGGGCAATGCCGAAATCTTTGACGGCTTCACCCGAATCATCCGCAACGAGGGATAGGCGCGCCGCCGCACCGCTTGCCGGCCGGTCTCAGGCAAAGCGCGCCACCAGTCGCGCGCGCGCCTCGGGCAGGGGGTGCTCGCCCAGCGCCGGGGCCAGCACCTGCGCCAGAAAATGCCCGGTTGTACGCAGGCCGTCGCGCATCTGGCGCCTGGGGTCATCCACCTGCGCGGCGGGATCGGCCAGCAGCGGGGGCAGCGGCAGCAGGCGGTCCGTATACGCCCCCGCCGCCGCCGCGGTCACTGCCCGCCCGCTGCGTGGCGATACATGCGACAGACCCCTGCGCGCCCCGCTCAGCGCACAGGCAGACAGATCCAGCCCATAGCCGCTTTCCTCCAGCAACAGCAGTTCCCACCCAAGATAGGCACCATACCAGCCTTCGCCCTCCGCCAGCCGGTCCAGCAGCGCCACCCCGGCCGCATACAGGCGCGGTTGCGGCTCGCGCTCGGGCAGGGCGAAAAGCGCCAGGGCGCAAAAGGCGTTCAGCGCCGCCAACCGTTCGGCATTGCCCAGCAACCCCGGGGCGCGCGCGCGCAGAGGTTCGACGCTGAAACTGCCGATATGCCCGTCCAGTCGCGCGCGCCAGACCAGGTGCAACTGCGCGCCCGGCTGCAGAACCGGCGCCATGCGCCGGCCGCCGCCGCCGCGCACAACGCCGGCATGGCGCCCGTGATCGGCGGTCAGAACCTCCAGAATGGCCGCGCTCTCGCCATGACGGCGCATGCCCAGGCAGATGCCTTCGCCGATCCACTCCATCACGCAAGGCTCATCATCTTGCCAAAAATACTCATCTGCCCTGCCATCCGGTCAGGCGCAACGCACACAGGGCAAGCGCCCCCCTGACAGACCGCCTGACCCCGCGCGGGCCGGGCCGCACGCCTCGCCCAGGCGCCGGTCGCTACAGCGCGCGCCAGCCGATATCGCGCCGGCAAAAACCCTCTGGCCAGTCAACGGCATCGACCAGCGCATAGGCCTGTGCCTGCGCCTGTGCCAGGGTGCCGGCGCGCGCGGTGGCGTTCAGCACCCGGCCCCCCGCGGCCACAACCTGCCCCGCCTCCAGCCGCGTACCGGCGTGGAACATCATGTTGAAACTGTCTTCAGTCAGCGTTTCAAGCCCCTTGATGGCGCTGCCCTTCGCATAGTCACCGGGATATCCGCGCGCCGCCATCACCACTGTCAACGCATGGTCGTCCGCCCAGTTCACACGCGCCTTGGCCAGCCGCCCCTCGGCGCAGGCCAGCATCAGGTCCAGCACCTGCGCGCCCAGCCGCATCATCAGCACCTGGCACTCGGGGTCGCCGAAACGGACGTTGTATTCCACCAGGCGCGCGCGGCCGTCCTGGATCATCAACCCGGCATACAGCACGCCCTGATAGGGCATGCCGCGCCGTGCCATTTCGGCCATGCAGGGTGTGATGATCTCGTCCAGCACCTGTTGCTGAATCGACTCGGTCAGTACCGGCGCGGGCGAATAGGCGCCCATGCCCCCGGTGTTGGGGCCTGTATCGCCCTCGCCCACGCGCTTGTGGTCCTGCGCGGTGCCGATGGGCAACACGGCCTCGCCATCGACCAGCACAAAGAAACTGGCCTCTTCGCCGGCCATGAATTCTTCGATCACCACGGTGGCACCGGCCGCGCCATAGGCACCGTCAAACATCATGTCGATCGCGCCCAGCGCCTCGTCCAGCGTCTGTGGGATGACCACGCCCTTGCCCGCAGCCAGCCCGTCGGCCTTGATGACCAGCGGCAGCCCCTTTTCGGTGACATGGGACCGCGCCGCCGCGGCATCGGTGAACCGCGCCCAGCCCGCGGTGGGCGCGCCGACCGCGTCGCAGATTTCCTTGGTGAACGCCTTTGACGCCTCCAGCCGGGCCGCCGCTGCCGAGGGGCCGAAACAGGCGATGCCTGCCGCGCGCAATGCATCGCCCACGCCGGCGGCCAGCGGTGCCTCTGGGCCGATCACCACGAAATCCACGGCGTTCTCTTCGCAAAACCGCACCACCAGCGCGGGCTTCTCGGCGTTCAGCGTTGCGCATTCGGCGATCTGCGCGATCCCGGCATTGCCCGGCGCCACGATCATGCGGTCGCATTTGGGGTTTTGCTTGATTGCCCAGGCCAGCGCATGCTCGCGCCCGCCGCCGCCCAGCACCAGTATGTTCATGCCCGCTCACCCCTTGGCCCCGTCTGGCCGGCGTTCTAAGCTGACCGCCGCGCCAAGACAAGCGAGGCATCATGGACCTGCTGGACGATACGCCCCCCTCGAACGCCCATGAATACAGCGTGTCCGAGATATCGGGCGCGGTCAAAAGAGTTGTCGAGGGCGAGTTCGGGCGGGTCCGGGTGCGCGGCGAGGTGGGGCGCGTGGTGGTGGCACGCACCGGCCACATGTACTTCGACCTCAAGGATGATCGCGCGGTGATCGCGGCGGTCAGCTGGAAGGGCCAGGTCGCGCGCATGGCGGTGCGCCCGGAAGAGGGGATGGAGGGCATCGCCACCGGCCGCATGACGACCTTTGCGCCGCAGTCGAAATATCAATTGCAGGTCGAACAGGTCGAACCCGCCGGGGCCGGTGCCCTGATGGCCATGCTGGAGGCCCGGCGCAAGGCGCTGGCGGCGGCAGGCTTGTTTGACGCCGCGCGCAAGCGGCCGATCCCGTTTCTGCCGCGCGTCATCGGGGTGATCACCTCGCCCACCGGCGCGGTGATCCGCGATATCCTGCACCGGCTGGCAGACCGGTTCCCCAGCCATGTCATCGTCTGGCCGGTGGCGGTGCAGGGCGAACGGTGCCCGCCACAGGTGGTGGCCGCCATTCGGGGCTTCAACGCATTGGCGCCGGGCGGGCCGGTGCCGCGCCCCGATGTGCTGATCGTGGCGCGTGGTGGCGGCTCGATAGAGGATCTGTGGGGCTTCAACGATGAATTGGTGGTGCGCGCCGCGGCAGAAAGCGCCATTCCGCTGATTTCCGCCGTCGGGCATGAGACTGACATCACATTGATCGATTACGCCGCCGACCTGCGCGCGCCCACGCCCACGGCCGCGGCGGAACTGGCGGTGCCGGTGCGCGCCGATCTGCTGGCGCAGGTGGCCACGCTGGGTGCCCGGCTGGAGCGTGCCGGGCGTGGAGCGGTGCAATTGCGGGCCCAGCGGCTGCGCGATCTGACCCGTGCGCTGCCCAGACCAGAGGCATTGCTGGCCAGCCCCGTGCAGCGCTTTGACATGGCGGCGGGGCGGTTTGCGGGCTCGCTGCGCGCGTTGGCCGACCGCAAGCGGCTTGACCTGGGCCGGGCTGCGGCCGGTCTGCGGGTATCAAGCCTGCGCGCGCTGTTCAGCCGCCGGGCCGAGGCGCTGGAGGCGCGCGCGGCGCGGCTGGCGCCCGCCCTGACCCGGGGGTTGGCACGGCGACAGGACCGCCTGGCAGCCTTGCGCCCGTCGCCCCAGCCCCTGCGGCGCGAGATCGCGCGCAAGGTGCCAGAACTGGCACGGCTTGGTGCCCGCGCGTCTGCGGCGCAGGATGCGCGGCTGCGCGCCCTGGCCGACCGTCTGGCAGGGTTGGAGCGCATGCGCCTGGCCCTGGGCTATCCGCAGACGCTGGGCAGGGGCTTTGCCGTGCTGCGCACGGTCGATGGCAGCGTGATCAAGGGTGTGGCGGCCGCCCGTGCCGCGGCGCGTTTCACCGTGGAAATGGCCGATGGCACGCTGGAGGCGGCGCCACTGACACCAGGGGGCAAGCGCCGGGGGGCGGGGCCTGTCAGCGGCAGTGATGAGCCCGGTCAGGGCTCGCTGTTCTGAGCGCCGCAGGCAGGTGCCGGCGGGTCGACACAGGCGCAGGAGACGCGCCGCACCAGCCCATCGGCCCGCGATGAAGCGGGCGTGATAAGCCGGGTCAGCGGCGTTGCATCGCGTCGCATGCACGGGCATATAAGGCGCGATTGTCTAGAGGGGCCGCGATGAATTACCTGGAGTTCGAAAAGCCCTTGGCCGAGATCGAGGGCAAGTCGGCCGAGTTGCGCGCCATGGCGCGGGCCAATCCCGAGATGGATGTCGAGAAAGAGGCCGAGGCGCTGGACCGCAAGGCCGAAAGCATGCTGGGCGATCTTTACCGCAACCTGTCGCCCTGGCGCAAATGCCTGGTCGCCCGCCACCCTGACCGGCCGCATTGCCGTGATTACATCGACGCGTTGTTTGCCGAATACACGCCGCTGGCCGGCGACCGCAACTTTGCCGACGATGCGGCCATCATGGGCGGGCTGGCGCGGTTTCATGACCGTCCGGTTGTGGTGATCGGCCAGGAAAAGGGCGATGACACGAAATCGCGCATTGCGCGCAATTTCGGCATGGCCCGGCCCGAGGGTTACCGCAAGGCGATTCGCCTGATGGATCTGGCGCATCGGTTCGGCCTGCCGGTGATCACGCTGGTCGACACCCCGGGCGCCTATCCCGGCAAGGGGGCAGAGGAACGCGGCCAGGCCGAAGCGATTGCGCGGTCCACCCAGAAATGCCTGGAGATCGGTGTCCCGCTGGTGTCGGTGGTGATCGGCGAGGGCGGTTCGGGCGGGGCAGTGGCACTGGCCACCGCCGACCGCGTGATGATGCTGGAACATTCGGTTTATTCGGTCATCTCGCCCGAAGGCTGCGCCTCGATCCTGTGGAAGGATGCCGAAAAGATGCGCGAGGCCGCCGACGCGCTGAAGCTGACCGCGCAGGACCTGTTGAAGCTGGGCGTGATCGACCAGATCGTGCCGGAACCCCGCGGCGGGGCGCAACGTGACCGCAAGGCCACGATCGAGGCCGTGGGCGCAGCCCTGCAAGGGGCCCTGGACGGGCTGTCAGCAAAGGCGCCCGAAGCCCTGATCGCCGGGCGCCGGCGCAAGTTTCTGGACATGGGGCAGAAAGGGCTGGCCGCCTAACCGGCGGCTGGCAACAGGGAAACCGGCGGGTGCAGATGGTGAACGCGGCCCGCCAACGGATGGGCCTGACCCAGGCCCAAAGCATGCAGCACGGCCATGTCCATCGCCTGCCATGCTTCGGCCGTTCCGGGCAGGCGCATGGCGTGATCACCACAAAAACCGACCTGCAACAGATGCGCATCCACGCCCTGCGCAACAAGCCAGTGCAGATGCGCCAGCCGGTTGGCCTGCTGGAAGAATACCCGCATCCAGTCTGATCGATCATCGCCGCCCAGTGCGCCGCGCGCATCGGCCAGGGCAGCGCTGATGCGTGCGCGGCTTTCGGTGGCGGTTGCGGCGCAAGGGGTGCTGATGGCCTCGCGCAGATGGGCCTTGGCCTCGACCAGGACAACGGCCTTGCCGGCTATGGCCAGACCATCCCATACCGGGCCGCCACGGGGCCAGAACCCGCCAATCAAGGGCACCAGATGGTCAAGGCCCAGCCGCTGCAGAAAAGCGGCGTCGCTGTATTCGGCAAAATCGTCATTGGCCAGGGGCGAGCGCCAGGTCAGCGGCGGCAGGCCAGGCGGCTGCAACAGATGCGGCGCATGGGCGACGGCGCGTTGCAGCCATTTCTGACTGCCACGCATCGCCGGCTTCTGGGGTATTCGGGGCATGCGCCGTTGCCGCCTACCACATCCGTTCCCGGGCGCGGATGGGGGCGGCCGTATCAAAGGCGACCGCATCAATACCGCCTGCCGTGCCTTCCTGCAGGATCGTGCCAAGGCTGGGCAGCCCGGCCGACTGGTCGCCATCCTGCCACAGCCGCGACCGCATCAGCGATTTGGCGCATTGCATGTAGACTTCGCCCAGCGCCACCACCACCACGCAACGCGGCTGCCGGCCCGCGCGGTTGAACCGCGCCAGCAGGTCTGGCGCAACTGACAGCCGTGCGTTGCCGTTCACGCGCAAGATCTCTTGTGCGCCCGCCACCATGAAGGTCAGCGATACCCGCCCATCGGCCACGATGTTGCGCAGGCTGTCCAGCCGGTTGTTGCCGCGCCAGTCGGGCAGGGCCAGTGTGGTGGGGTCCAGCACGCTGACCACCGGGCCGTCATCGCCGCGCGGCGAGCAATCGGTGCCCTGCGGGCCGACCGGGGCCAGCATGCAAAAGCGCGGACGGTCGATCCAGGCGCGATAGGCCGGGGTCAGGCAGCGGGCCACCTTGGCGATGGCGGCTTGCGAGGGAGGCTCGGGGTAAAGCGCCTCCAGCGCGTCCAGTTCGGTGATCCAGGTCATGGGCCGGTCTCCTCTGTGCCGGGGGCAGGCGGCGGGGCAGGCGGCGGGGCGGGCCGCGAGGGCAGGGCGAACCCTGCCTCGGCCATCAAGGCATTCGAGCGGGTCTCGATCACATCTTCCAGTTCGGTCATGAAACCGCGCAGGCCACGACCCGGCGGGATCGGCGGCAGAAACTCCACCACCGCCAGTCCTGGGGCGCGATAGATGCGCTGGCGCGGCCAGAACACGCCGACATTGCACGCCACAGGCACGCAGGCGGTGCCCATTTCCTGATACAAAAGCCCCGTGCCGACCTTGTATTCCCGCGATGCGCCCGGGGCCACGCGGGTGCCCTGCGGATAGATGATCAGCTGGCCCGGCTCTTGCAGGCCGGCGCGCACGCGTTGCATCATCGCCTTGATCGCCGCCCCGCGCCGCCCGCGATCGACCGGCACACAGCCGATGCGCCCGGCATACCATCCCAGGATCGGTGCGCGCCTGAGTTCCTGTTTCATGATGAACTTGGGGCGCGGCAATTCGCTGACCAGAATGATGATGTCGAAAAAACTTTGATGCTTGGCGGCGATCAGCACCTCGCCCTGGGGGATTTCGCCGCGCACTTCTGACCGCAGGCCGATCATCCAGCGCGCGGTCCAGCGCACATAGCGGCACCAGGTATGCACGGCGGCAAAGGCGCCGCGCCGGTCAACGATGGCCCAGGGGGTAAAGAACACGGCCATGATGGCCATCATCGCATAGGCCTGAAAGGCAAATACCAGCGACCGGACCCATTGCCACGCATAGGCCATCAGGCTTCCCTCCTGAGAACGCGGAACGCTGCCGCCCGGGTGGCGGCCCAGGCCACCAGCGCGGCAAAGGGCGGCACAACCAGCGGCCACAACCAGTCGGTGCCGCGAAAGCCGGGCCCGGCCAGCGCTGCCCCCTCGGCCGGGGCCAGCGCGGCGGGCATCAGTGCCAGCGCCCCCATGCCCAGGCCGGTGCCCAGCGCGGCACCTGCCAACGCGCGCAGGGTGAAACGCCGGGTAAAGGCGCGGGCAATGAAGGCGTCGCGCGCACCCACCAGCCGCAGAACGGCAATCACCTGCGCATTCGCCGCCAGTGAAAAGCTGGCTGCCAAGGCCACCATCGCCGCCGTTGCCGCGGCAATCAGCGCCACCGACAGCAGGGCCAGCGCCCGCAGATGCCCTGCGGCCGCCACCATGGGCGCGCGCCAGCGGCTGTGATCATCCAGCACCGCGCCCGGCACCTCGGCCGCCAGCCGCATGCGCAGGCCCACCGGGTCAAAACCGCCGCCGCCCTCGATGATCTCGATCATGCGGGGCAGCGCCAATTGCTCGACCGGCAGATCCGGGCCGAACCAGGGCGCCAGCAATGCGCGCTGTTCTTCGGCCTCCAGCACACGGACCGAGGCAATACCGGGTGTGGCGCGCAGGATATCAAGTGCGCGCGCGGTCTGCGCGGCCATCTCGCCCGCCGGGGCAGAAAGGCGCAGCGTGGCACTTTGCGCCAGCGTGGCCGACCAGCGGTCAGCCAGCCGGTCGGCGCCCAGCGCCAGGGCCAGGGCAAACACGGCCAGAAAGCCCATGGCCAGCGCCGTGCCCATGGTCAGCGCCGCGGTAAAGCCCGAACCCGGTACGACATCGGGCGCAATGCCGCTCTCGGTCTGCGGGGTATCAGCCTTGCCACTTCGCCGGCGGCCCGGCATCAGACGGGAAAGCGCCTTCACAGATCAGCCCCCGCGGCTTGCAGTTTCCTGTCGGCGATGCGCAGCACCCGCGCCGAGACCTGGGCCTTGGCCGCGCGGATCAGATTCAGGTCATGCGTGGCGATCATCACGGCGGTGCCCATCCGGTTCAGCTCGACCAGCAATGACAGGATGCGCAGCGACATGTCCCAATCCAGATTGCCGGTCGGCTCGTCGGCCAGCACCACCGAGGGCGAGGCGATCACCGCGCGCGCCAGCGCCGCGCGTTGCCGTTCGCCGCCTGAAAGCGTGGGCGGGCGGGCCTCGGCCTGTTCCGTCAGCCCCACCCAGGCAAGAAGCTCGCGCAGATCGCTTTTCGGCGTGGGCAGGCCGGCGGCGGTAAAGGGCAGGGCGACATTGTCGGCCACGCTGAGATGATCCAGAAAACGGCAATCCTGATGAATCACCCCGATGCGGCGGCGGGTATCGGCCATCCTGTCGCGGCTGATGGTGCGCATGTCTTCGTCGAACAGCAGCACCCGCCCGGTGCTGGGTTGCAACTCGCCATAGCACAGTTTCAGCAGCGTGGTCTTGCCGGCGCCCGAGGGGCCGGTCAGGAAATGAAAGGCCCCTGATGTCATTTGCAGATCGACATCGCTCAGCAACCGGCGGTCGCCGTAATTCTGTGCAACCTTTTCCAGCCTGATCACGTTCGCCTCTCTGTCTCCGGCATGGACTCGTGCCTGCAAGTGTTGGACTTGGAACCGGGCTTTCCGCTTGCTACAACACGAATGGGGCCAAAGCCAATGGCCGAGGAGTGAAAGACCGGTGCATCGGTCTGGCCGGAGGTGCCATGCGACTGACCTGTCCCAATTGCAAGGCGCAGTACGAGGTGGAGGAAAGCGTCATTCCCGAGGGCGGGCGTGACGTGCAATGTTCATCCTGCGGGCATACCTGGTATCAGTATCCGATCGATGTGGCGTTGCAGATGCGCGCCGCCGAGCTGGATGACGACGACGATGATGATCCTGCCGCCGCCGCAACCAGCCCGACGCCCGCCCGGCAGATCGACCGCACGGTGATGGACCTGCTGCGTGAAGAGGCCGACCGCGAATTGCGCGAAAGGCGGCAGGCTGCCGGCACCGTCGAATCGCAGCCCGATCTGGGCCTGCCGGTGCGCCCGTCCCGCCCGAATGCACCGGCCGGGGGGCGTTCAGTGGCGGGTGCGACCACCGCGCCAGAGGGGCGCCGCCGCGGCAATGCCGAAGCGCAGGCGGTCCCTGGTGTCGACGCCGCCACCGGACTGGCCGCCGAGGCCGCGGCGCGCAGCCGGCTTGAACAGCTGCCGGATATAGAGGAACTCAGCTCGACCCTCGAACCCCGGCGCGAACCGCGCAAGCCGGCAGCCCGAACCGAGTCAGGCGCGGCCGAGGAAACGGTCGAAGAGCGGCGCGGTCTGGTGCGCGGCTTGTCGATGGTGGTGATCATTGTGGGGGTCTTGCTGTTTCTCTACCTCTTCGCGCCGCTCATCGTGACCCGCGTGCCGATTCTGGAAACCGCGATGACCGGTTATGTGGCAATGATTGATGCGCTGCGCCTGACCATAGCGCAGTGGGTCGGCAACCTGCGCGGGCTTGTCGGCATCTGAAGCGGCGCCACCGGCAAGCTGTGGCCGGTCACAGCCCTGCGCGGACAGCCATCATGGCCGGGGCGGGACGGCGCCACCCTGACGGCAATGGCACGACGCGTGTGCGGCAACACGCGGTCTGCCTTGTCCATGGCCTCGGCGTGGCTGCCGGCCGCCCCGCGCGCAGAGCGCCGAGGCGTGTTCAATCGCCCAGCAAGGCCTCGATTCGCGCGCGCGCGGCATCGGCCTGCGCCTGTTGCGCCCGGATGTCGGCTTGTGTCCGGGTGATCTCGGCGTCGATCCCGTCGACTCTGGTGCGGCGTTCCGGGGTCGCCGCGCTGGCCTCGCCCAGTTGCACGATCAGGTTGACCAGCCTGTCCTGTTCGCCCGTCAGCGCGGCAACCTCTTCCTGGAGCCGAGAGATCGCGCGCTGCGCCGCCGCTACCTGACCGCGCAAGCTGCCGATCTCGGCCAGCCGTGCCTGCAGTTCAGGATCTGCCGCATGTCCCTGCCATGCCGCCAGCGTCGGCAGGTCGATATCCATGACCGCGATCCGCCGCATCCGGGGTTGACGCTCGACGACCACATGGCTGATCCGCGCGCCGGCGCCCACGTCGATCTGCCAGCGCCAGCCGTCCAGTTCTTCTGTCCCGCCCTGTGGCGCGATCACTGTCCAGCCATCGCGCCGGGGATGGGTCAGGGTCAGCACCCGGTCGGCCCGGGGCGCCCCCTCGATGCGATAGGTGGTGCGGCGCTCGACATCCTCGTTGACCTGCAGCACGCCCGCGACCAGGCGCATTTCGCGGATCTGTTCGCCTGTCGTCACGTCCTCGCGCAGGGTCATGGCCGTGTCGTTGGCAAAAGGCACGATCTGCCGTGCGCCCGGCGCCAGTTCCGGGATAATGGCATCGCCGGCATGGCCGCGCCCGTCCTCGTACAGCGTCAGCACGCCGGCAGGCAGCCGCAGCGGCAAGGGGTTTTCGATCTCCAGCGCAATCTGGGGATGGCTGTTGCCCGCGCCGCCCCGGAAAAGTGTCAGGCGCGCCTGCGGCAGGGTCTCGTCCAGAAAGGGCAGCATCAGCATTTGCCCGGTGGGCAGCGACACCGGCTCGGTCAGCGTGAACCGGCTGAAACTGTCACCGTCATCGGCGTCGATGGCTGCAGGTGCGGCAGCCTCGGCCATGTCCAGCATTGCATCGCCCTGCCGGCTCTGGAATTGCGCGATCCCGGCATAGGCCGGCTCGACCGCTGGTGCCGACAGCATGCGCTGGGCGTGCAGGCGGTCATAAAGCGGTGCACGAATGGCGCGAACGCTGCCGGTGGCCAGCGTCAGGCGCACGTCCTGCCAGTCGGTGCCGGTGGCGTTCTCTACGATCGCCCAGCCGGTCAGGCGCACGCCTTCCGGCCCTGCCAGCGCGCGCCAGGCCGTGCGCCAGACCGGCGCCTCCTGCAGCCAGATCAGGTCAATGCTGCGTGCCGAGGCGTCATCGGTGTGCAGGCTTGCGCTGACCTGCGTGTCGTCTGCGGCGCGCAGGGCGGCCAGCGCGCTGCGCAGCATGTCGGTATCCGCCGAGGCGGTGAACCGGATGTCAAGTTGATCGCTCAGCGTGAACTGGCGCAGGCTGCCGGCATCATCCATCAGGTTCAGCACGCTGCAAGGAGTGCCTTCGCACTGCCCCTGGCTGACCCCCATGTTGATGCCCTGCCATTCCCCGGCGGCCCGGGCAACGGTGACCGGCACACCGGGCAGCGCGGCCAGCAGCCGTGTGCGGTCGATCACATCTTCGGGCGTGACAGGCAGGCTGGCGAACAGATCATCCAGCTGGGCCGGCCCCTGCAGGACAAGGCGCGCGGTGGCGCGATTGGGGTCTACCAGCCAGAGGCTTTTCAGGAAATCATCGATATCGCGCCTGGGGATCGACAGGTTGACGGGGTGCGGGCCGACCTCGGCGCTGGCCTCGATCATGGCCAGGCCGGCGGTGGACAGGGTGACTGCCTGAACCTGTGGCGGGGTGTCGGCCCGCAGCGGGTTGCCGGTCAGTGGCGCGAAACAGACGACGCCGACAAATGCGGCAAGCATCAGCGCCCTGTTGCCCCGTGACCGGCGCGCAAGCCCGCGGCAAGCGCGGGAATCAGCGCAGGGGGGCAAGGATGGCTGTGGCGACATGGGATTCAACCGGTGCATGACTGGATAAAGACGTTGCATCCGCGCTCTCCTGTTCGTGGCATCGACCAGGCTGGCTGATGCGCAAGACCTGTCTGGTACCCCGGCACCTGTCACAGAGGGGCAAGGGTGCATGTGGTCCTGCGCGCAAGGCCGGGCACGAATCCCGATCACGCGCAGGCCAACAACGTGCTGCCTGCCCGTCGATCATGCAAGCAGCCGGCGTTCACGAGACCGGCAATGCACGGTTGTTGGCGCAAGGAACCGGTGTTGCGGGTTCAGCGGCCTGGATGGCGCGGCGCCTTGCGAGCCAGGCAGCCAGCGGTTTGCCGTCAGGCCTCTGCCAAACGGGCATTGCGCCGTTTTCTGGCGCGTTCCGCCGCTGGCACTGCCCTGGCCGTTGCCCTGTGTGCGGCAATGCATGGCGCCAGGCGCTGTGCCGTCGCGGGATGGCTGTGTGCCGGCAGGCCATGCTGCCTGCTGGCCGCGATGGGCGCGCGCGGCGTTACCGGCCCCTGGCGCGTGCTTTTCCGGGGGGCGGTCATGCTGACGCCACGGGTCGTTGGCCCGTTCATTGCCCCTCTGCCAGCAAGTCCTCGATCAGCGTGCGCAACGCCGCGCTTTGCCCCAGAAGCGTGGCATTGCGGCGCATCAGTGCGGCCTCTGGGCTGTCTGGCCCTTCGGCGGCGGGGCTTGTTCCGGTGTCGATGGTATCGGGCGCAAGGGTCCCGGTTGCAAGGCGCTCTGCCGCAAAGGCGTCGGACGCGGACGAGCCAGACATCGGGGGATCAAGCGCCGGTAGGGCCAGCGCCGGGGCGGCGCCTGCGGGGAGATCGCGCTCGGGGCGCGCGGGGGTGGGCGGATCAGCTGCGGCTTCCACGGGTGCGGGCGAATCATGTGCGGCCGCCAGGGGTGCGGCCAAGGCGGTATCGACAAGCGGCGGCGGCCCGGCAGGAGAGGCGGGCGGCGGGGCAGGGCGGGCGCCCTCGGCGTCGCCGGGTGCTGCAAGCAACAGGCGCGTCAAGGCCAGCAGTTCCGCCTGTGAGTCGATGGTGCCCGTTTCTGCCGGTATTGTGCCGGTCACATTGGGGGTAGATGCGGTTTCGGTGCGGGGCACGGCGCCCGCCGTGCCCGCGGCAGGCGAACCCGGTACCGGGCGCGCAGGCTCTGCGGGCGAGGGCTGTTGCGCCGCGGGCGGCTGTGCCAGCAGGGTTTCCAATTGGCGCCAGTCGCCCGTTGCCATGGCCAGTTGCGCGGCTTCGTGGCTGGCACCGACGGCGACAAAGGCGGCAATCGCGCTGTCGGTGGCGCCCCGATCGCGCAGGGCACGCGCCAACAGGGTCTGGGCCATCCGGTTCTGGGGGGCGGCAACATCGGTGCCGCTCAGGTCGTCGGGCGGCGCCAGCAGCGGCGCCAGCAGCGCCAGCGCGCGTTCGGCCCGGCCGGCGGCGATCAGCGCCTCGACGAGTATCAGGGTCTGCGCCGGTTCGGTCGGCGGGCTGACAAGGCCGATCGCCGCCTGTGCCAGCCCCAGGCGCAGCAGCCGGGCGGCCAGCGCGGTGCGCGTGGCCGCTGACAGATCGGCGCGCCGCCCGTCGTCGCGGGTCAGGAACAGCGCCAGCAATGTCTGGTCATCGGCGTCATCAGCCACCTGCTGCCATAGCCTGTCTGTCAGGGTCAGATCGATCTGGCGGTCATGCGGGGTCTGGCCCAGCCAGCCGCGCAGCCGCTCCAGGCTGGCAAAGCCGGGCTCGAACGCGCCGGCAGCAGCCTGAAGGTGGATCACGTCGCGCAGCAGGGCGATGCCGTCGTCTGACTGGCGCAGCATGCCCGCCAGGGTCTGCGCCTGTTCGATCAGCGCGGGCTCGGCCGCTGCTCCGGTATCGCGCAGCAAACGCAATCGCAGGCTCAAGGCGGCGGCATCATCGGCGCCGGTTCGATGCTCAAGTGCCCTGACGGCCTGTTCATGGGCGCCGCGGGCGTGGTTCAGCAGAGCCTCTGGCAAGGCAGGCGGTGACACGCCGGATGGCCCGGCAGCCTCCATCTGATGCAATACGACGCGCGCCTGATCCAAGGCGCCGGCATCGACCATCAGCGCCACCAGATCCTGCGCGACGATCCGCTTCAGCGGGTCAGGCAAGGTGCCATAGCTGAGCGCGATGGCGTCTGCTGCGGCGCTGATGCTGCTCTGCGGTGCGCCGGCGAGTGCGGCGACGAGGCCCGCAGGGCCGTCACAATCTGCCAGTGACGACAACAGCATGCGCGAGTTCGATTGCCGCCCTTCCAGCAGGTCGGCCAGCCCGCGCAGCAGGTCATGCCCGGCGACGGGTGCGCGGGCGGTATCGATCAGTTGCCGGGCCTCGGCACCAAACCCATGCTGCAGGTAAAGATGGATCAGGTTCAACAATGCCCCTTCATCCGGTCGGTCGAATTCGCCATGCAGGGTTTGCATCAGCTGACCTTGGGTCTCGGCGAAGGGGGCGATTTCGGGTTGCGCCAGAAAGGCCAGCGCGCCGGTCTGCGCGCAGGCATCGGGCACGGGCGGGGCATCGACCTGGGCAACGCCGGGCTGCAGGGGGTTCAGGATGCGCAACTGACGGGCCTGTTGCGCAGCCGGGTCCAGCGCCGCGCCCGGCATCAGCCGCGCCCCCTGCGGCGCGTCGTCGATGCCGGCCAGCAACCCCTGCGCCACAGCCTCGGCCAGGCGCAGGGCGACGGCGCTGCCCATTCTGTCGGTGTCAGTGTCGGCTTCGGTGCCGACCACGGCAACGGGCGCTGGATCGGTTGCCGGATCGACGGTGCCCTGCGGGGCGGTGCCGGGCGGCTGCGCCAGAGGCAGCAACCGCATGCCGGAGGATGGCACCGTGAGGGGCGCCGACTCGGCGCCCGCAACGCCGATCGTTCTGTCGCCGTGGCGCAGGGTTTCGGCCAGCGCCTGCCCGGCCCGCCGCGTCAGCGCATCGGGATCCAGGGCCGCGCCAGGGCGCGCGGGCGCCGGAGCCCCGGGTGCCGCATCCGACATGGCGGCGCCGTCTGGCACCGTTGCGGGGCCCCGGGCTTGCAGGTCGGGGTCGGTGCGCGCCGCCTCTGGTGCCATGATATCGAAAACCACGACGCCTGCGCGTTCCTCGAAAGAGCGTATCGGGCAATCGCAGCCAAGGGTCAGCAAAAGGCCGTCTGGTGTCTGTTCGATGCCGGCCAGCCTTTGCCGCGTGATCCGGTCAAAGGCGCGGCGCAGGTCCAGCTGGGCGGTTGGCGGGCCTATCCGTACCTGAACCTGCTGATCCTCTTGCCGGACCGACCAGGTGAATGCCCGTGTCGATTGCAGCACGATTCGGGTGAAACCCCGATGCTCGCCCGCGGTCACCATGATTGACGGCGCTGTCTGCTGTGCCTGTGCGCCGGGGGGCAGAGCGCACAGGAGCATGACGAAAAACGCCAGCAATGTCAGAATTTTGCGGTGAAGTCCGGACCGGCGGGCAGTGCCCTGCCGCCGGCGCGTCAAGGCCCTGTGTGCCGCATTGCCGCGCGGGATGCGGGCGCTGTCCGGCATCATGCAGCCTCGCGTTTGAGCGCGCGCATCGCTTCCTCCAGGTCGCTGTAGCCCGGGCGCAACTGATGGGGTGTGTTCTGGCGCCCCACCTCGATGCAGATGCTGGCGGGATGGTTGTACAGATTGGCGATCAGCACCTCGCGGATCAGCTTGTAGAAATGGGCGTCCTCCTCGATCACCGAGCGCATGCGATTGGCAAAAGGCCCCACGAAACCGTATGACAGGAACACACCAAGGAAGGTTCCGACAAGGGCGCCGCCGATCATGCCGCCCAGGACCTCGGGGGGTTCGGCGATCGAGGCCATGGTCTTGATCACCCCCAGCACCGCCGCGACGATCCCCAGCGCCGGCAAGCCGTCTGCCACTGTCTGCATGGCGTGACTGGAATGAAGCGCGTGGTGCAGGTTGGTTTCAAGCCGCTTGTCGAGCACCTCTTCGACCTGATGCGGGTCATCATAGCTCATGGTGACGGCGCGCAGCGTGTCGCAGATCATCTCGACCGCTTCGTGATCTTTCAGAATCCGTGGATAGCGGCCGAAGATGTCGGATGTTTCGGGTGTTTCGATATGTTCTTCCAGCGCCACGGGGTTCTGACGCGCCAGGCGGATAAGTTCGAACAGCAGGCAAAGCAGATCACTGTAATCGGCCTGTTTCCAGTGTGCCCCGCGAAACACCTTGCCCAGATCGACCAGGGTCTGCTTGGCGCCAGCACCGGAGTTGGCAATCAGAAACCCGCCCAGTGCCGCCCCGCCGATCATCGTGATCTCGAAGGGCAGGGCATACAGGATGATGCCGAACTTGCCGCCTGACATGGTATAGCCGCCGAAAACCATGACGAAGACCACGACGATACCGATGATGCCAATCATGCAACGCTCTCCGATTCCCTGCCTTGTGTTCAGGCTGTATCGACTGCCTTAAGAAAGCTTCACTGTGCCTCGGGGGCCGCGGTGCGGCGCGGGACAACAGCGTTGCGCCCGGCCAGCGTCGCGCTCAACGCATAGGCCTGCGCGGGTTCCAGCCCGGCCAGAATACCGGCGGCGGTGGCCGGGCGCAGTTGCCCCAGGAAACCGGCGGCAAACCCGGGTTCCATCTCGGCAAAGACCTGGGCGGCCTGTTCCGGGCGCATGGCCTCGAACACGGCGACCAGCTGGCCCAGATCCTCGGCTGCAATCCGGTCGGCACGGGTCATGGTGGCGTCAAGCATCGCTTCGGCTTCACTCAATGCGGCGATCTGCTGCGCAATCCGGGCCTCGGCGCCGGCAAGCAGGGCCTGACGCTCGGCGAGCTGGGTGGCTTGCGCTGCAAGCGCGGCCTCGCGGTTGCGCAGGTCGATCAGCATGGCAGCCAGTGCCGCGGGGTCCTGCGCGGCTTCACCGCCCGCCGCATCGCCGGGCGCCTCCGGCGCCGCCGCATCCGGGGGCGTGTCGGTCCGGGCAGGCGTGGCCGCGGCAATGGCTGTCACCGGGGCCGCGCCCTCTGGCGCCAGGGCCTGTGCCAGGGCGCCATCGATACCCAGCGAGAGGCGCATTGCCCCTGCCAAGGCGAAAAGCAGCACCAGCGCGGGCAGGGCGCGCGCCCGGGTCGGCAGCGCCCCCAGCCGCGCGACGATGGCGCGGCCGAGGGAGCGGCCGTTGCCCGATCGATCCGGGGCGAGGGTGGGCTGCGCATCGGGCCTGCGCTGCGCGGGTCGTGCCGGCTGTTGCCGCTGTGCAGGCTGTTGCTGGTGTGCAGGCGGCGGATTGCCAGCCGTTGTATGGGGCGGGCGGCGCATCATACGGCCTCTGTTGGCTGGCGCCGCCGCACGATCCGGGCTCTGGGCGCAGAATGGATGGCGCCACTGCCGCGCCTGGTGTTTTCTGCGCCGGTGTGGACCTGATCATCGATGCCGTGGGCATCGCCGTGGCGACTTGAAGCAGAGGCATGGCGGGGCGATGGCGCCCCCCCCGACGCCCCGGCCGGCGCCGCATCATTTCCCGGCCCCGGATCACCTTGCCTGTCGGGGTATCGGGCGCGTGTGCCGTCAGGCAGGTCGTGCATCGTCGCCATCAGCAGTTCCAGCCGCCGGCCTGCCGCCTCGGCCCGTTCGACAAGCTGGGGCAGCGAATCATTCTGGGCGCCCGCTGCCGCACGTGCCTGGGCCAGTGCGCGTGTCAGGTCATCGACCTGCGCCGACAACAGCGCAATCGCGCCGCCCATGCCGCCGTCAAGCCGGGTCAGGGCCTTCAGCCGCCGCGCCAGGACGAAACAGTAGATCGCCGCGCCAAAGGCGGCAGATGCCATCATGAAATCCGAAAGGAATGCCATTGCGTGACCTCAGTTGAAGACGAATTCGATGACCAGAAGATCGTTTACCCGCCCCGCCCCAGTGACGATCTGCACCCGGCGCAGCATCTGCGAGCGCAGCCGAATCATGGCGGCCGGTTCCTCCAGCTCGTGCATCTCGAGTGCGCGCAGATAGGTATTCAGCACGTCCAGGATGCGCGGGCGCAGGCGTGACACCTCGGCCAGATGATCGGGCGCCACCTCCAGCTCGGCACTGAACCGCAACAGGCGCGCCTGATCGCGCAGGCCGATGTTCACGATGATCGGATCGAGCGGCAGATAGGCGAACCGGGCCTCTGCGGTATGGCCCTGCGCTGGCGGCGGGCTTGCCGCCGGCGCGCCGATCAGGCCGCTGTAGGTGGCATAGAACCCACCGCCGCCCAGCACCAGCGCCGCAGCCAGGCCCAGCGGCAAGGCCTTGTTGCGCGTCTTTGCCGGCGCTTCTGCCGCGTCTGTGGCATCGGTCATGGTCAGGCTTCCTTGCTGCGGTCCGGTTTCGTTCCTTGCCCGAGTCGTCGCACAATCTGACTAACCGATTGTTAAGCGGTATCGGCCAAGGATGGGCGGTGACGGGGCAGAAGGCCCGTCTGACAGGAGAGCCGCCTTGCAGCAGTTTCTGGCTTTTTGGACCGCGCTGGACATGCGCCGCCGTGTTGGCCTTGGCCTGGGTCTGGTCATGGCGCTGGCCACGGTGCTGGTGATCGCCCGCATCGCCGCTTCGCCATCGATGACGTTGCTGTACGCCGGGCTGGACGGTGCGCGCGCGGGCGATGTGATTGCCGCGCTGGACCAGCGCGGTATCCGCTATGAAGTGCGGGGCGAATCGATCTGGATCGATGCCCGCCTGCGCGACGAGACACGCATGGCACTGGCCGCGCAGGGCCTGCCGGCCAATGCCGCGGGCGGGTACGAACTGCTGGACGGGCTCAGTGGTTTCGGCACCACCTCGCAGATGTTCGACGCCGCCTACTGGCGCGCAAAGGAAGGGGAACTGGCGCGCACCATCATGTCCAGCCCGCATCTGCGCGCGGCGCGGGTGCATATCTCGCATGGCGCGGCGCAGCCCTTCCGCCGTGACCAGCAGGTATCGGCCTCTGTCACGGTGACACCGGTATCGGGTGCGCTGACCCCGGCGCAGGCGCAGGCGTTGCGCTATCTGGTGGCGTCGGCTGTGGCCGGGCTGACACCCGAGGGGGTGGCGGTGATCGATTCGGCAACCGGCGCGGTGATGGGCGATGACGAGCACGGCAGGCAGCATGGCGGCGAGCGGGCCGCCGAATTGCGCCGCAATGTCGAGCGTCTGCTGGAGGCGCATGTGGGCCGCGGCCGCGCGGTGGTCGAGGTGCATGTCGATACGTTGAACGACCGCGAAACGCTGGTCGAACGGCTGATCGATCCTGACTCACGCGTGGCACTGAGTGAGGAAAGCGAGGAGCGTGATGCCACGGCCTCGGACACGCGGGCGGGCGGGGTGACCGTGGCGTCGAACCTGCCCGATGGCGATGCCGCCGCGCGCGATGGCCGCAGCGATTCGCGCGAGCGTCAGTCGCGCGAGAGGCGGACATGGGATGTCAGCCAGACCACGCGCGAGGTGCAGCGCGGCCCGGGGTCGATCAGGCGCCTGACGGTGGCGGTGATGCTGGACGGGGTGCGCGCCCCTGATGCCGAGGGGGTCATCCAGTGGGCGCCGCGGCCAGAGGCCGAACTGGAAGCGCTGCGCGAACTTGTGGCATCGGCCGTGGGCTATGACCCGGCGCGCGGCGATGTGATCACCCTGCGCTCGTTGCCGTTCGAGCCGGCCGCGGTCATGGACGGGGGGTACCAGCCCTCGATGATCGATCGTCTGGGGCTGGACCTGATGGGACTGATCCGCCTGGCCGCGCTGGCCCTTGTGCTGCTGATCCTCGCGCTGTTCGTGATTCGCCCGATCCTGCGCGCAGGCCGCCCGGCAGACAGCGCATTGGCACTGCCCGGCGCTGCCGGCCCCGGCGCCGGGCTGCCGGTGCCCGCCGGCCAAGCCGCCCGCGCCGATGGGCCGGTCCTGACGGGCGAGATCGACGCGGCCGATCCTGGCCAGATGCGGTCGGTGGGCCCGGGGGCGCCGCCGGAAGATCCCGTGGCGCGCATGCGCCGGCTGATCGCTGACCGCCAGGACGAGACGGTCGAGATTCTGCGCAGCTGGATGGAAGATCAGGAAGGAGGCCGCTGATGCCCGCGCCCCTGCGACTGGAGGTTTTCGAGCAGCCCGACGAGCCCGATGCGCCCAGCCTGATGATGCCCGAAGATCTGGAGGATCTGCGCCTCAATGCCTATGAGCGCGGGTATCTGGCGGGCTGGGAAGACGCCATGCGCCAGGCCGAGACCGATGACCGGGCGCGTGCGGCCGCGCTGGCCGGTTTTGCCGAACAGTTGTGCTTTGGCTATCACGAGGCCCGGGACCATGTGCTGCGCGCGCTGGAACCCGTGTTGCGGGCAATGGCGCAACAGGTGTTGCCGGTCGCCGCGCAGACAGCCCTGGTGCCACGCGTCATCGAGGAACTGCTGCCCTTTGCCGGGCGGGCCGCTGATGCCCCGGTGGTGCTGCGGGTGCCATCCGGGGCGGCGGCACTGTTCGAGGCCGGGTTCAAGGGGCATGTGCTGCCGCCGCTGGAACTGGTCGAAACGGCCGATCTGCCGCCGGGCAGCGCCGAGTTTGCTGCCGGGCCGCAGGATGTGGTGATCGACCTGTCCCAGGCCGCAGCGCGCTGCGCCGATGCCGTGACGGCCTTTTATCAGTACAGCCAGTCAGAAAAGGAGCCGCGCGATGTCGCAAGCGGGTAATGCAGAAGTCGATGCCGGCCAAGTGGCCAGCCAGTCCCTTGGCGGTGGTGTTGCCGCCGATCCGGGCGGCGGGCGCAGTGTGCTGTCGCAGGTGCCCATAGAGATCGTGATTTCGGTGGGCCGGGCCAGGCCCACCGTGCGCGAACTTTTGCGGCTGTCGCGCGACAGCGTGCTGACGTTGGACCGGCGCGTGGATGAACCGGTAGAGTTGTATGTCGGCGACCGGATGATTGCCCGCGGCACGCTGGAAGAACTGGATGGCGAACAGGCCGGCCAGATGGCCGTGCGCCTGACCGAGGTCGTTGACCTGAGCGATGGGCTGTAGCGTGCGACAGAACAGCCCCGGGGTGGCCGGACGCGGCAAAAGCCTTGCCTGCCTGTGTGGTGTGGCACCGCAGCGACATGTCATCAACCGCGCGCCATGCGCCGCTGGCGGCGGGATTTCTGGACAGAGCCTGCGCAAGGCTGCAAGGCTTGCCTTGTCAGCCAGGTCTTGGCCAGCCGGGAATTGGCCAGCCGCTAGCGTGCCGGCGGGAATCTTGCCGGCCGCACGCATGCGCGCTGCGGCCCGGCCCGCGCGGTTGCGGTGGCTGGCCGGGGTTGGCACCCTGTCGCTGGCCTGCTGTATCGTTCTGGCGCTGACGCAAGCCGCCGATGCGCAGTCCCTGACGCTGGATTTTGGCAGCGAAGGCAGTCTGGCCGTGCGATCGGTGCAACTGATCGCGCTGATGACCCTTCTCAGTCTGGTGCCTGGCCTGGCGATCATGATCACCTGCTTTCCGTTTCTGGTGACGGTGCTGGCCATTCTGCGTCAGGCCATCGGGTTGCAGCAATCGCCCCCAGGCATGCTGCTGACCACGCTGGCGCTTTTCCTGACCTGGTTCATCATGGAACCGGTTTTCGTGGCCGCCTGGGAGGCGGGTATCGAGCCCCTGAATGCCGGCACTGTCGGGCTGGAGGAAGCCTTCATGCGCGCGATGGAGCCCTTTCGCCTGTTCATGGCGGCGCGGGTCGACACCCACACCTTTGCCAGCCTTGCCACGCTGCGCCCCGACCCGGTGGTCTCTGGGCCAGAGGCGCCGCTGTCGGTGCTGGTGCCTGCCTTTCTGCTGTCGGAACTCAGCCGCGCGTTCGAAATCGGCTTCCTGATCTTCCTGCCGTTTCTGATCATCGATCTGGTTGTAGCGGCGATCCTGATGTCGATGGGCATGATGATGGTGCCACCGGCGATCGTGTCGCTGCCCTTCAAACTGGCCTTCTTCGTGGTGGCAGACGGCTGGGCGCTGGTGTCGGCGGCCCTGGTCAATGGTTATATGTGACACTGCCGCATGTGACACAGCCACGACCGCACCGGCCAGCCCCTGACGCGCAGGCAAGAAGGGGGGCAGCCCGGCCGGTGCGCGCCGAAAGCCCACGCTGCCTGCCGGGGCGGGTCAGTTCAGCTCTTCCCCCGGATCGACACCCCATATGGCCTGCCGGGGCACCCAGCCGCGCCAGTTGTCCACGCGCAGGCGGCACCAGTCCCCCTCGCAGCCCAGAATGCGGGCAACAACGCCGCGCTCCAGCAACGCCACCTCTGTGGACTCGGGGGTGGGCTGCCGGCGCATCACGGTCATGTCGTTGAGCACCAGCGCGGTTCGAACGCCGGAAAGCAGCGAGTGGTGCATCCAGCCTCCCTGGCCCTCCTGATCCTCGATAAGGCGCCAATGCTCGAACTCGGCTGTCACGCGCAGCGGCATGTCACGCCGGGTAAACACCCAATCCACCCTATGCGAGCGATTCGGCCCACGACGGGCGCGCCCCTCGCCGCTTTTCAGCGAAACATAGCGGGGCAGCGGCAGGCCGGTTTCCGGCCCGCGCTGTATCGTGGCAGCTGTTGCGGCCATGGTTTGCGCCTGTGCGGCGCCCCCCGACCGTGCGGCACCCGTTGCCAATAGCACCAGAGCCAGCGCCGCCGCACCCAGACACCCGGAACCCAACCGTACCGCGCCTGCCAGGCTGCTGCTGACCTTCCGTCCTGTCATCGTTCCTGCTCCTGATGCCGTTGCGCTGCCTTGCGCTGCCGGCCGCCCCGCAATAAACGAGCGCAGATGCCACTTCACGGGCAATTTTGTTGCGCTGCGGTTGCGAGGGTTCTTGTGCCTCGGTCGTCAATGCGCCACTTTGCCAGCGCCAATGCCGTTTTGAAAGCCCCGAGGAGAGACGATGCCCACAAATCGCCTGAGTGTTGTCGTCACGCGACGCCTGCCAGATGCCGTGGAAACCCGACTGAAGGAGCTGTTCGACACCGAACTGAATGTCGAGGATCAACCGCTGGACCGCCAGGCGCTGCTGGACGCCATGCGCCGCGCCGATGTGCTGGTGCCGACGCTGACCGACCAGATTGATGCCACCATGCTGGGTCAGGCCGGCGAACGGCTGAAGCTGATCGCCAACTATGGCGCCGGCGTCGACCATATCGACGTGCATTCGGCCCGTCAGCGGGGCATTCTGGTGTCGAACACGCCGGGCGTGGTGACCGATGATACCGCCGACATGACCATCGCCCTGATGCTGGCCGTCACGCGCGGCATTCCGCAGGGGCTGGCCAGAATGCAGGCGGGCGACTGGCCGGGCTGGTCGCCGATGTCGAATCTGGGCAGCAGGATCGGTGGCAAGCGGCTGGGCATTCTTGGCATGGGGCGGATCGGCCAGGCGGTGGCACGCCGGGCCCAGGCTTTCGGCATGCAGATCCATTACCACAACCGCCGCCGGCTGCGCCCTGAAACAGAGGCCGCGCTGGAGGCCACCTGGTGGGAAAGTCTGGACCAGATGGTGTCGCGCGTCGATGTGCTGTCGATCAACTGCCCGCACACGCCCTCGACCTTTCACCTGTTGAATGCGCGGCGGCTGAAACTGATGAAGCCGACTGCCGTGATCGTGAACACCTCGCGCGGCGAGGTGATCGACGAGAATGCGCTGACCCGTGGCCTGCGGGCGGGCGAACTGGCCGGTGCCGGGCTGGATGTGTTCGAGCGTGGCGCTGACATCAACCCGCGCCTGCGCGAACTGCCCAATGTGGTCTTGCTGCCGCACATGGGGTCGGCCACGCTGGAGGGGCGCGTCGAGATGGGCGAAAAGGTGATCCTGAACATCAAGACCTTTGCCGACGGCCATCGCCCGCCCGATCAGGTGCTGCCATCGATGCTTTAGGCTGAAATCGACCCTGCGCGCAGCCGCTTCAATACCCGGCCTGCCGGTCCACCTGGTGCAGAAGCGGCTGGCCGGCCAGGCCGCGCCGGATGTTCTCGGCGATCACGGCGGCGGCTGTGGCGGGGCGGGTTTCGGCCGCTATATGAGGGGTCACGGTGACTTTCGGATGCTGCCAGTAGGGGTGACCCTGCGGCAGCGGTTCCACACGGAACACATCAAGCGTTGCCTGCCCCACCTGGCCCGAGGCCAACGCCGCCAGCAGCGCGGTATCATCGATCAGATTGCCGCGGCCGGGGTTGATGATGGCCGCCCCATGGGGCAGCCAGCCCAGCGTTTCCGTGTTCAGCAAATTCTCGGTCTGTGGCGTGGCGGGCAGCAATGTCACCACGATCTGCGCCCGCTTGAGGACCGTTTTCAATCCCGCCCGGCCATGGTGGCATTCGATGCCTGGCAGGTCCTTTCGGCGCCGGCTCCAGCCCATCACCGGAAAACCCAGGCCCACCAGGGCCTGCGCGCAGGCAGCACCCAGCGCACCCAGCCCCAGCATGGCTATCGGCCGGTCGCCGGCCAGCGCCGGCGCCTCGTGATTCCAGCGCCCGTCTTGCGCGCGCAGCAATGCATCGATGCCCAGATGCAGGCGCAGCACATGGGCGGTGACATATTCGACCATGCCCTGCGTCAATCCGGGATCGACCATGCGGCACAGGGGCTGTGTCAGCGTGCTGTTGCCGACGATACGCTCTACCCCCGCCCAAAGGCCCAGCACGGCGCGGCACCGCGTGAAGGGGGTGAAATCCGGCGGCGTGTCGCCACTTGGCGCATAGACGATGAAATCGACACGCTCGGGCGCGGCTTCGGTCACCAGATCAGCCGCCACGCCGGCATCGGCCAGCGCCTTGCGCAACGGCCCCTCCCAATGCGGCCAGCGCGTGGCGCCCGCAGCGAACAGGACAACCGCGTTCATGCGCGGGTCCGCGGTCGGTGCACGCAGGCGCTTTGAACCAGGCCAAAGCCGATCAGGATCATCAACATCGCAGAGCCCCCATAGGACACCAGTGGCAAAGGTACACCAACCACCGGCGCCAGCCCCATTACCATGGCCATGTTGACCGCGAAATACAGGAAGAAATTGGCGGCGACACCAAGGATCAGCAATTGTGCGAAACGGTTCTGGCTTTGCAGCGCCGAAACCACACAGGCCACCAGGATGCACAGATACAGCACCAGCAGGGACACCCCGCCGATAAAGCCGAATTCCTCGGCCAGGGTGGTAAAGATGAAATCGGTATGTTTTTCAGGCAGGAAGTTCAGCCGTGATTGCGTGCCTTGCATGAAGCCCCGGCCAGACCATCCGCCCGAACCCAGGGCGATCATCGCCTGATTGATATGATAGCTGGCGCCCAGCGGGTCTATCGTGGGGTCCAGAAAAGCATCGATGCGGCGATACTGGTAGTCCTTCAGCACCTGCCAGGGTGTCCCGCGCGACATCATGACCAGTGCCACCAGCCCCCCGCCAGCCGCCGCCGCCACGCCGAAATACCACAGGCTGACCCCGGCAAAGAACATTACCAGCACGCCCGAGCCCAGGATCAGCAGGGCCGTGCCAAGATCCGGCTGGCGCAGCACCAGAAGCGTTGGCACCAACACCAGTACCAGGGCAAGGAACACGAAAAGCGGGTGCGAACTGCGCTTGGTATCCACTGCATCATAATAGGCCGCCATGGCCAGGATGACCGTGATCTTGGCCATTTCCGACGGTTGCAGCCGGATCGGGCCGATCTCCAGCCAGCGCCGCGCCCCCATGCCGACAGTGCCAAAGAACTCGACCCCCAAAAGCAGCAGCACCGACACCGCGTAGGCCAGGCCCGCCATGGACCGCCAGAACCAAAGCGGCACGAACGCAATGGCGAACATCGCCACCAGACCCACGACAAAGCGTTTCATCTGTGGTTCTGCCCAGCGGCCCAGATTGCCGCCCGCCACCGAATACAGCATCAGAAAGCCCACCGATGCCGCCGCAATGATCAGCAGCACCAGCGGCCAGTTGATGTACAGCACCTTCGCCAGTCCGGCGGGCGAGCGTTTGACGTTGTATTCAAGATAGCTCATCGCCGTCTTTCCTGGCGTGGTTCAGGCACGGCTCATCGCGGTGCCAGGGCCGTCGGGCGGGCCGATCTGCTCGCGGATCGTGCGCAACATCGACTCGATCCGGTTGCGCTGTGGCTGTGGGTAGGCCTCGATCGGGGGCCAGCCATCGTTCAGCGCTGCCAGGGTGATGTCGCGCGCTATGGGGGCCGCGGCAGATGACCCGCCGCCGCCATGTTCCACCACGACAGAAACAGCGTAGCGCGGCGCGTTTTCCGGCGCATAGCAGACGAAAAGCCCGTGGTTGCGCCGGTTCCATGGCAATTGATCCTGCCTGCGCACGCCGGATGCGCGTTCAGCCGCCGTGATCGAGAACACCTGGCTGGTACCCGTCTTGCCGGCCATCCGCATGCCCGCCTCGACAATGCGCGAGGAATAGGCCGTGCCGCGCGCATGGTTCGAACATTCCACCATGCCGCGGTGGATCAGGGCCAGCACCGGTGCCGGCAGGTTCAGCGGCGCCTGTTCCGGCACCGGCTGCTCTATCCCGTCGATGGCTTTCAGCAACCGGGGCTGCACGGCGCGGTTGGTGGCCAGCCGTGCGGTCATCACCGCCAGTTGCAGCGGCGTTGACAGCACGAACCCCTGCCCGATAGAGGCATTGATCGTGTCGCCGATCATCCAGTCTTCGCCCCGCCGCTGCCGCTTCCACTCGCGCGAGGGGTTCAGGCCGGCCGACATGGCCGACAGCGGCATGTCATAGCGCATCCCAAGGCCCAGACGTTCGGACATGGCGTTGATACGATCGATTCCGCAGCGCTGGGCCAGTTCGTAGAAATAGACGTCACAGCTTTCCGACAGGGCCGCGACCAGGCTGACCCGCCCGTGTCCGCCGCGTTTCCAGCAATGAAAGCGCCGCCCGGCAACGTCCATGTGGCCGGGGCAGAAAACCCGCTCTTCGGCGGTGACCAGCCCGGCCTCGAACGCGGCCAGCGCGGTGACCATCTTGAAGGTCGAGCCCGGCGGATAGGCGCCCTGCACCGTCTTGTTCGACATCGGGCGGTATTCGTTTTCGCGCAGGGCGTTGAAATCGGCAACCGATATGCCGCGCACGAACAGGTTGGGGTCAAAGGATGGCGCCGAGGCCAGCGCCAGCACGTCGCCGGTGGCGATTTCCATCACCACGGCCGCGGCACTTTCGCCCTCCAGCCGTGCCAGGGAAAAGGCCTGCAGCCTGCGGTCCAGCGTCAGTTGCACATTGCGCCCCGGCGTGCCTTCCTGGCGGGCAAGTTCGCGCATCTCGCGGCCCACGGCATTGACCTCGACCCGCCTGTGGCCGGCGGCGCCGCGCAGGTTCTCTTCCATCTCGCGCTCGACTCCCACCTTGCCGATCTGAAAGCGCGGGATCAGCAACAGCGGTTCGGGGTTTTCGCGCGCGGCCAGATCGGCCTCGCTGACCGGGCCGACATAGCCTACGGCATGCGCGAATTCGGCGCCGAAGGGGTAATGCCGGCTCAGCCCCACCTCGGGCGTGATGCCGGGCAGGGCAGGGGCGTTGGCCGCCACCCGCGTGACCTCTTCCCAGCTCAGCCGGTCGGCGATGGTCACGGGCACGAACGGCCGGTGGCGCATGATCTCGCGCACGGCGCGCTCGATCTCGGGCTCGGACAGCGGGATCAGCCGGGCCAGCCTGTCCAGTGCGGCGCGGGGATCGCCGGCATCCTCGCGCACCAGCACAACGCGGTAATTCTGTTCATTGCCTGCCAGCAGGACGCCATTGCGGTCCTGAATCAGACCGCGCGCCGGGGGCAGCAGGCGAATGTTGATGCGGTTTTCCTCGGCCAGCAGGCGAAACTGATCAGCCTCGGCCACCTGCATATGGCGCATGCGCAGCACCAGCGCACCCGCCACGATCAACTGCGCGCCACCCAGAATCGCGGCGCGCCGCCCGATCAGGCGCGCGCTTTCGGCGGTTTCATGCTTTGGACGTTTCATAGTTTTCGGCCCAGTTCGTCCAGTTCGCCGGGTGCGGGTTTCCGGATGCGCAGGCCGTAATGCAACAGGATCACCACGACCGGATAGCATGCCACTGTGAAGACAAGGCCGAGGAGGCTCAAGTCCAGAGAGTTTTGGGGCACCATCACAATTGCAAGAACGCTGCGATAGGCCAGCCACATGACCACCATTACCGCAGAAACCATGGCCCATTCCAGCATAAGCGTCATCTCGCGGGCGACACCATGCCTGCGGCGCAGGAACTCGGTGCCGGCCAGCACCGCCAGCGCCCAAAGACCGGGCGGGCGCAGGGTAAAGAGATCTTCCAGAAAGAACGCGCCCCCGATCAGCGGTGCAGGCAAGTGCGAAGGGCGGCGCAGGATCCAGGCCATGGCTGCGCACAGCATCAGGTCAGGCGCCGGCAGACCGGTGCTGGCAATGTTCAGGGGTAGCAGACGAAAGAACAGCGAAAGCCCGAACAGCAGCAGGAACAGCCCCATATAGGCCAGCATTTCGACGCGCGGGCGTTCAGCCATCGGCCTGTCCGTTCGGCCCGGCGATGGGCGCCACGCCGACTTCCGGCCGGGTCTGGGGTCTGGGCTGGCCCGCGGTGCCGTTGGCGTCTTCGGCGCCAGGTACCGGCACGCCGAAGGGCGCGCCGGTCTGCGGGTCCAGCGGCGTGCCGCCCTCGTCAAGGGGGCGCAGCAGGGTGCCGCTATGCTCGATCCTCTCGGCCGGGCGCGAGCGCAGGACGCGCAGAAAATCCAGCCGTCCGTAATCAGCCGCCAGCCGAACGCGCAAGCGCCGGTCGCTGCCCAGCACCACCTCGCCCACCAGCAGGCCCTGCGGGAACACCCCCCCATCCGAGGCGCTGACCACCCGGTCACCCGGCCGGATATCCTCGGGGGAGTCGATGAATTCCAGTACCGGCGCCGGCCCGGTGTCGCCGCTCAGCAGGGCGCGCTGGCCCGAAGGCTGCAGCAGCACTGGCACACGGCTGTTTGAATCGGTCAGCAGGATCACCCGTGATGACCGCTGCCCCACCCCGGCGATACGGCCCGCCAGCCCCAGCCCGTCCATCACCGCCCAGCCATCGACGATGCCATCTCGCGCACCGACATTGATCAGCACCGACTTGCGATAGGGCGACCCGGCATCGGCCATCACCACGCCCGTTACATGGGTCAATTGCGGGTCAAGACGCACCTGTGCCAGGTCCAGCAGCTGCGCGTTGCGCTGTTCCAGTTGCAGCGCGGCCTCGCGCCAGGCGCGCATCTGCTGCAACTCACGCCGCAGTTCCTGATTCTGTTCGTAGATGCGCGCGTAAGACCGGAAATCCTCGATCATCCGGCTGACGCGCGTGACCGGTGCCATGGCCCAGTCCATGTTGGGAACCACCGCATCGATGACCGTCATGCGAAACCGCTCTACCCGCGGGCTGTCGATCCGCCACAGCAGAAAGACGCCGCCCAGCACGATGACCATGACCACCAGCAACAGCCGCCGCACGGGGCGGACATAGTCGGCCTCCTGGGAACGGTCGCTTGCCACGAAGGGCTACCCCTCAGCTTTCGTAATCGATCGCGTGACGCAACTGCCGCTCGTATTCAAGCGCCTTGCCGGTGCCCAGCGCCACGCAGTTCAACGATTGATCGGCCACGGTAATGATCAGCCCGGTCTGTTCGCGCAGGGCCAGATCCAGATCGCCCAGCAAGGCGCCGCCGCCGGTCAGCATGACGCCGCGGTCCACGATATCGGCGGCCAGATCGGGCGGGGTGGTTTCCAGGGCGATCATCACCGCCTCGCAGATGGTCTGCACGGTTTCCGACAGCGCCTCGGCAACATGGCCTTGCGTGATCTCGATCTCCTTGGGCACGCCATTCAGCAGGTCGCGCCCGCGAATCTGCATGACCTGCCCGCGCCCGTCATCGGGCATGCGGGCCGTACCGATGGTGCATTTGATGCGTTCTGCCGTCGCTTCGCCGATCAGCAGGTTCTGATGGCGGCGCAGATAGCTGATGATGGCCTCGTCCATCCGGTCGCCGCCCACGCGGACCGACCGTGCATAGACGATGTCGCCCAGGGACAGCACCGCCACCTCTGTGGTGCCGCCGCCGATATCCACCACCATGCTGCCGGTGGGATCGGTGATCGGCATGCCCGCGCCGATGGCCGCAGCGATGGGCTCAGAGATCAGGCCGGCCCGCCGTGCACCGGCAGACAGGACGGACTGGCGGATGGCGCGTTTTTCAACCGGGGTGGCGCCGAAGGGCACGCAGACAATCACCTTTGGTTTGGAAAAGGTGGTACGCTTGTGCACCTTGCGGATGAAATGCTTGATCATCTCTTCGGCCACATCGAAATCGGCAATCACGCCATCGCGCATGGGGCGGATCGCCTCGATGCTGCCGGGGGTGCGGCCCAGCATCAGCTTGGCGTCCTCGCCCACGGCCAGAACCTGCTTGCGCCCGTCCTTGACGTGATAGGCCACCACCGAGGGCTCGTTCAGGATGATGCCCCGGCCCTTGACATAGACCAGCGTGTTCGCGGTGCCCAGATCGATCGCCATGTCTGACGAAAACAGGCCTGCAAGTCCAAACATGAACGCTCAATCCCGCAAAAAGGAGGCCCCGCGCGCCGTATTCCGCGCAGGGCAGGATGGCCGACCTTATAGGCCCCCGTTGCCACCGGCGTAAAGGGGAGGCCAGCAAGGCGTGCGCGCCTTGCCGCCGGTGGCCGCGCTGCGCCTGATCACGTTCCGGTCACACAGGGCCGCCGGGCGGGGGTGCGGCTCGGTCAACCGGGGTACAGGCGGGCCGTCAAGGGGCCCGTGCGGCGCTGGTGCGGGGCCGGTGCGGGGTTGCAGCCCCGGCCCTGTGTTTCCGGGTTTTACCCCGCCGATTGCATCAGGGCCGAGTTGTCTGCCCGCCCGGCAGACTGGTGCAGCCTGTTCAGCGCGTTCAGATAGGCCTTGGCCGAGGCCACGACCGTATCGGTATCCGACGACTGCCCGGTATAGACGCGCCCGTTCAGCGCCAGCCGCACGCTGACCGTGGCCTGGGCAGCGGTGCCCTCGGTCACGGCGTGCACCTGATAGAGTTCCAGTTGCGCGGCATGCGGGTACAGCATCCGGATGGCGTTGAAGGTCGCATCGACCGGCCCGTCGCCGGTGGCGTCGATGCTTTTCTCTTCGGTGCCCACCGCCAGTGTCAGTTCCGCCTCTTGCGGCCCGTCGGTGCCGCAGATGACACGCAGCCGGCGCAGTTGCAGATGCATGTCCTCGCCGCCCGCGGTGCTTTCCTGCATCAAGGCGATCAGGTCTTCGTCATAGACCTCCTTCTTGCGATCGGCGAGCGCCTTGAACCGCACGAAGACATCCTTCAACTGGTTGTCGCCCAGTTCATAGCCCAGTTCGCTGAGCTTGGCGCGCAGCGCCGCGCGGCCGGAATGCTTGCCCATCACCAGGCTGGTCGAGGCCAGGCCGATGTCCTCTGGCCGCATGATTTCAAAGGTGGCGGCATTCTTCAGCATCCCGTCCTGATGGATGCCGGATTCATGCGCAAAGGCGTTCTTGCCCACCACCGCCTTGTTGTACTGCACCGGAAAGCCCGAAACCGCCGCCACCAGCCGGCTGATCTGCATGATTCTGGTGCTGTCGATGCCGGTGCGGTAGGGCATGATGTCATTGCGCACCTTCAGCGCCATGACCACCTCTTCCAGCGCCGTGTTGCCTGCCCGCTCTCCCAGGCCGTTGATCGTGCATTCGACCTGCCGCGCGCCGGCTTCCACCGCGGCCAGCGCATTGGCCGTGGCCATGCCCAGATCGTTGTGACAATGCGTTGCAAAGACGATGCTGTCGGCGCCCGGCACGCGGTTGCGCAACATGGCAATCAGCTCGGCCGATTCGCGCGGTGCGGTGTAGCCCACGGTATCGGGAATGTTGATCGTTGTGGCACCGGCCTTGATGGCGGTTTCCACCACGCGGCACAGGTAATCATGTTCGGTGCGCGTGGCATCCATGGGCGACCATTGCACATTGTCGCACAGGTTGCGGGCGTGGGCGACGGTGGCATGGATGCGCTCGATCATGCCGTCCTGGTCCAGCGCGGTGATGTCGCGGTGCAGGGGCGAGGTGCCGATGAAGGTATGAATGCGCGGGCTGCGGGCGTGTTTCACCGCCTCCCATGCACGGTCGATATCGGCGAAATTCGCGCGGGCCAGGCCGCAGATGGTGGCGTTGCGCGCGTTCTGGGCGATGGCCTTCACCGCCTCGAAATCGCCCTCAGAGGCGATGGGAAAGCCGGCCTCTATGATATCCACGCCCATTTCATCCAGCAGCTGGGCGATCTCCAGCTTTTCCTCATGGCTCATGGTCGCGCCGGGCGATTGTTCGCCATCGCGCAGGGTGGTGTCGAAAATCAGAACGCGGTCCTGTTCGGTGCTCATGACTGTCTCACAGTGTCTTGGGGGCATGAATGCCGTCACTGGCGGGGGCCGTTGACGAAAATTGCCTTGTCGTGGATTGCCGTGTGGCAAAGGCCGTATGTCGATGGCCGTTCGGGGCGGGGGGCGCTGTCTACCTCTGAGCGGCGCGCCGAGGGGGCACGCTCAGAGGCCGGTAAGAAGCAGCAGCCCGCCGGAACGACGCACAGCACCAGGCCGCGTTGCCCCGCACAGCGCCGGGGGGGACGGGTGGGTGGCCCGGCCGTCCC
>JAFIED010000187.1 GCA_020832805.1 Pararhodobacter sp. | reverse complement strand
GGTGGGGTTAGGGCCCCTGGGGGGGGCTGGGGGGGCTTGTGCTCATCCGGGCCGTGCGGGCCCTGACGGGCCGCCTGTAGACGCCGGGGCCCACGGCCTGCGCGGCCCGGCAACGCCGGCTGCCGGACAGCGCCTGTCCGCAAGGCATCCTCAGCGTCGGCGCACCGAGTTTCCGCCGGCCAGAATTCCGTTGATCAGGGCCGCGACCGCTGCATGAAGTGCCGCGCGCTCCCCGACAGGCGCAAATTCGTGCGCCGCTGCCGCGTCCCGCAGGATCCCCACGATTTCCTTTTCCGGCAGGATGTTGCGGTCATTCAGCGCCAGAAGCAGCGATTCGCAGATGGCAAGGGCGGCAGTTCCGGCGACATCTTCTGGCACGGGCATGATCGGCTTCGCTTTCGGTGTTGAGGAGGAACAGGCCGGTTTGGCCCCGAACGGTTGGAACGACCCTTCCATCCTAGGCGTTGTGATACTTGCGCGACTGATCCAGAGCAGCCTTGACGGCTTCTTTTCGGCATCCGGGCAGGCCCGCGCGTGAAACACTGCGGATGACTGGGGGAAGCGTCCATGTTGATGACTCAAGGCCCGCTGACACGAAAACTCTCTGCGTTTGTCGCCTTGTCCGGCGACGACCTGGAAACGCTGGCGCGGTTTCACCGCCGCAGGCGCAGTTTCCAGGCCGGGCATCAGATGATCCATGAGGGGGGCAAGAACCAGTCAGCCTTCATCCTGGCCGAGGGCTGGGCCTGTTCTTACAAGCTGCTGCCGGATGGCGAACGCCAGATCGTCGACTTCCAGATACCAGGTGATTTTCTGGGCTTGCGCAGCATCCTGTTCCGGACCTCGGACCACAGCATCGAAGCCGTCACCCGGATCGAGGCCTCCGAGGTTCTGGCCTCGGACATCCTGGACGGCTTTTCGCGCGCGCCGCGCCTGGCCAGCGCGGTGCTCTGGGCGGCCTCGCGCGATGAGGCGATGGTGGTCGAGCATCTCGTCAATCTGGGCCGGCGCTCGGCCGAGACGCGCATGGCCCATTTCCTGCTGGAACTGGGCGCAAGGCTGAAACTGGTCGGGATCGGTGGGCTTTCGGGCTTCGACTGCCCGTTGACGCAATACCATCTGGCCGATGCATTGGGTCTGAGCGCGGTGCATGTCAACCGCGTCCTGCGCCATTTGCGCGAGGAGGGGCTGGTGACCTTCCAGAAGGGCCGGGTCAGTTTCGACAATCTCGCGGGCCTTACGGAACTTGCGGGGTTCGATCCTGACTATCTGGACCAGGATGGCCCGCTGCTGCGGTAAGGCTGCCCCCGGCGAACCTGCCGGAGGCGATGGTCGCAACCTCTGGCCACGATCAGGCGCAGGTCACACCAGCGCGTGCCTGGCCGCTTCCAGTTCGCGGTTGCACTCGGCATCGTTCTTCGCCGACTGTGCCTTCCGGGCGGCCTGATAGTGCTTCAGCGCCGCATCCTTCTTTGGGCCGGCGGGGGCCGCATCCCAGGCCGACTTGACGGTCTTCATCTTCTCTTCGGTCGTGTTGGTGGGTTTCGGATCCACGGGAGTCGTCCTTTTCTGGTCTGCCCGGAGCAGCGCGGCACCCCGCCCGAGCCCCAACGAGGGGAAGGGGCCGTGCACGGTGCCGCGCCAGTACTCGGAAACAAACAGGCGACGGCGGGAACATGTGCCGTCACCCGCACCCTGGACGATTCGCAGGAGGACCGGACTGATGCAGGTTGGTACCTGCGAGATCCTATGCTCCGACCCTGTCGCGCGATCCCGGAAGCAAGGGACGGGCGTGGGACCATCCACGCCCGTCCCTCAGGTTCAGCCCAGCCTCGCTGTTCAATTGCCGGGCGTGATCACGATCTCGACGCGGCGGTTCTCGGCCCGGCCGGCGGCCGTGGCGTTCGATGCGATCGGTTCACGGAAACCGCGCCCTGAAACTTGGATCCGCGACCCGCTGGTGCCGCTGGCGATCAGCTCACGGGCGACCGCCATGGCCCGGTCCTGGCTGAGCTGGTTGTTGTAGGCCGCGCCGCCGACATTGTCGGTGTGGCCGATGACCAGGACCGAGGTACCCGGATGCCGCCTGAGGCTTTCGGACACGGACCGCAGGGCCGGCCGGAACCCCGGATCGACGACCGACGAGCCTGTGCGGAAGGTCACCGATTCCGGCAGGACGACCCGCAGATCGCTGCCGGTATTGGTGATGATGACACCGGTTCCGGTCATCGACTGGCGCAACTCACGCTCTTGTGCGGCCAGTTGCGAACCGATCAGGCCGCCCACCGCCGCGCCGATCGCGCCGCCAACCAGGGTGGCGCGCGTGTCGCCACCGATGATCTGCCCTGCAGCGGCGCCGGTCACGCCCCCGATGAGCGCGCCCGAGCCCGGCTGGTTTGCGGTGCCGTCAGGATAGGTGCAGCCGGCCAGCCCCAGCGAGGCGGCGACAATGCCGATCGGAATTAACTTTGCGCGCAGACCCATGTTGTTTTTCCTTTTCAGGGTGCAGCCTGCGCAGAAACTGCCAGGCATTCGCACCGAACTTTTGCAAGATCGCACGGATCATGACTGATGATGCTGATCCACGTTAGAACGCGATGGCCCCATTTGCGGTTTCGCTCTGTGCAATGCGTAGGCTCCACAACCGGGTTGTTTCCGGCAACCCTGCCCGCCCGCCTTCTGAAGGGCGAGAGATTGCCCGCGGCCTGATGCCATTGCCAAATCCACCTTCCACAGGGACCCCATGAAATCCAGTTTTTCGAGGGCAATGCGCCGTGCCACCCGCCAGACGCGCGCCGGCAGACCGGTTTCCGCGACCCTGACCATTCAGCGGGCATTCGGTGCTGCCATGCTGAAATCCTCGGTGGCGTCGATGTCGCATCTGGCCGGACTGTCGCCGGCCAACGCCAAGGCAAGGCGCAAACCGAAGACGGCTGCGGCAAAGCCGCTGCCGGGAAAGGGAACGAAGCCGGTCCGCAAGGCAGGACGGCGAAAGATCCCCGCATCGGGCTGGTCGAACGTTGCCACGGCGGCGATGATGGGCAGGCTCCTTGCCTCCGGTCAGACCGGGCCATCCCTTCCACCAGCCACGCCGCGTGGCGCCCGGTTCCTGGCGCGCCAGCATGCCTGTGCGGCCGGGTCGCGTGCCTACAAGCTCTACCTTCCCGCCGGAAAGCCCGACGGACCGGCCGGGCTGGTCGTGATGCTGCATGGCTGCACGCAGGATCCTGACGACTTCGCAACCGGTACGAACATGAACGCGATTGCCCAGAAGCACGGGCTGGCGGTGGCCTATCCGGCGCAGAGCCGCACGCGCAACGCCGGGTCATGCTGGAACTGGTTCCTGCCCGCCAACCAGCGGCGCGGCTCCGGCGAACCGGCAATCATCGCCAGTCTGGCGCAGGCCCTGATGCGGGATTTCGGCCTGAACAGGACTCGCGTCTTCGTCGCGGGCCTCAGCGCCGGCGGGGCAATGGCGGCGATCCTGGCTGACACCTATCCGGATGTCTTCTCGGCGGCGGGCCTGCATTCCGCGCTGGCCCGAGGATCCGCGCGCAGCGCGCTTTCAGCCCGTGCAGCGATGCGTGACGGCAAGACACCCGGCGCTCCTGCCCCCCCGGGCAGGCGCATGGTCGCGCTGACAAAAGCCAATCCCATGCGCCGGATCGTGTTTCATGGCGACGCGGACAGCACCGTGCATCCGCGCAATGCCCTGCAGATCGTGGCGGGCGCGGTCGGCAGCCGAACCCCGACACGGCGTGTCCGTCAGACCGCATCAGGGCGCGACTACATGCGTAGCGACTATGCCTTGCCGGACGGGTCGGTCGATCTGGAACTGTGGCAGATCAGCGGTGCGGCGCATGCCTGGTCCGGTGGCACGAAGGGCGGCACATTCACCGACCTGAAGGGGCCGGATGCCTCGGCCGAGATGATGCGGTTCTTCATGGCCCGCCCCTGAGGCCGGGGCGGGATGGAACGCATCATCGGTTGTCGCGTTTCATGCCTGTGACCTTCCGGCTGCCATCCGGATACGGTGTTCATACCATCCGGAGACCTGTTCCTTACAGAAACGAAGCCGCGCCCGCGCATATCGGGCCCGGGTGGAAGGCCACGCCCTTGCAGGGGGTTTCCTGTTGCCATGTTTCCCGCACTTCGGGATCAAGGAGACGATCATGAAGACTTCCTCGAATCTGCACCTGAACGCCGCCGGCAATGGCGGTTACATCTTCCAGCGCGACGGATATACCCGCGCGGACCACCACGGATTGACGACGGACGATATCGAAAGCGCCACGGTCTATGGCCGCGACGACGAGAAGATCGGCTCGGTCAGTTCGCTTTCGCTCGATACCGAGGGCAGGATCACCGATGCGGTGATCGATGTCGGCGGTTTTCTGGGACTGGGTGCGCATCCGGTGGTGATGCCGTTCTCCGACCTGACGGTGTTGCGCCAGACCAGCGGTTCGGACGTGCGCGTTCATCTGGACACGACCAAGGACCGGCTGCTGGCGATGCCGCAGCACACGGCCTGACGCCACCCGCCCCCCGTTAACTGAGGAAGCCATGCACCCCGGGGTGCATGGCTTTTTTGTGGCACGATTGCCGTTCGGGTGGCAGGCGCGGTGCGCGGCCCCTGGATGGGGCCGCGCGCGCAGCGTCAGTTCGTCGCCTGATACTGCGGCAGGTTCTGGATCTGCTCCTTCGTCGCATCAACGTAGATGCGCAGGCTGCTGTCGGTGTCGTTCGACAGGATGGTCAGTTCGGAATAGGCCAGCGAAACCTGACTGCTGCCCATCCCGAGGAACCCTCCGAAATCGATGATCACGTCGGTGATCGCGCCGGCATCATCAACGATCAGGTCCTGCACCGTGCCGACGGAGGCATCACTCATGTCATGGACCGTGGTGCCCATCAGCGCGTCGGCTGACACGCTCAGCACCTCGACGCGGGTGTAGCCGTCGCGGCTGACGTCAGGCGGTGTGAACCCGTTGCTGCCGGTGGCCGATGTGCGGTCGGTCGCCAGAAGGCGGTCCTGCGAAGCCGATGCCTGGGTGGCCTGCACCGAGCGATCGTAGCGGGGCGAGGCGTCCAGCGTGTCGGCATCGATGTTCGCCACGACATACATGATCGACCTGTCGTCGCGATCGAAGGCGATCGTCACCTGATCCCAGGTCACGGCGACATCCCGCTCACCCATGCCCAGAAAACCGCCCACGCCGATCACGATGGCGCGGACCTGGCCGTCATCGGACAGGACGAGTTCGTTGATCTGGCCGATGGCGTCCATGTTGTCCAGATCGGCCCGGTTCAGCAGCCGGACGTCGGCGTTGCCCGGCGTCCCGATTGCCGAGTCCGCGCCGGTTGCGGTCCGTTCGACGGTGATGCGGCGGGCATGGACATCATGGCCCATCAGTTCGGATGCCATGACATCGGACAGGGCGCGCTGGTGCAGGAACCCCGGCGTGTTCGCGTTCTGCGCCCGCATGGTGCTGTTGGCGGCAGGCGGCGCGGTCTGTGCAAGCGCCATGACTGGCACGCCAAGCGCAAGAACGAGAGCGGTACTGGAAAGCAGCTTGTTCATGTGGTGTCCTCTGTGGGTGAGATGCATGTCGACCTTCGACCGCTTGATCTCCCAACACGGACTCAACGTTTCGGACGGGGCCGCGTTCCGTTTTCCCTTCATTCCGGGCGGTCGGCGCGGTGCTGCCGATCCTGTGTGCGGCCATGGAACGGCTTGCGCGTCGCGCGCGTTTGCGGGGTAGCGGACCGATGCTGTCCCGCTGCCAGCCAGTTTCGGAAAGGATCCCCACATGCACTGGAACGAGATCGAGGATCAATGGATCGCAATGACCCGGCGCATCCGGTCTGACTGGAAGGATGCCCCGCGCCGAGCCCCTGCTTCGGTCCCGGATCCGTCGCAAGGACCGGATGTGCCCGGCGGCGACTCCTCGGCCGGTGCCGCGGCCGACCCAGGCAGCCCATACGCCCGTCCGAACGCCAACCCGTGACGGCAGGCAGCCAGGATGGCCGGGGTGGCGCGGCCATGCGCATGATCGTCCGGTTGCGCGCTGCCCTGATGGCGCGCGCGCGGCCCGGTCTCTGGCGGGATGGCACCATCATACGTGCCGACCTGTTCGGACCTGAACGGCTGGAGCACCACGCCGTCTCTCTGGCACAGGCGCAAACGGTTACGCCACAAAGGTTGCGGGTGCAGTCCCTGTCCGGACGGGTTCAGGACAACGCAGCCGTGCTTCTGGCCGCCTATCTGTCCTGCGCGCAGTCGGTGCAGGGGGGCAGCACCATCAGCCCGGCCGCGGAATGGCTGCTGGACAATTTCCATCTGGTCGAACTGCAGCTGCAGCAGATCAAGGATGACCTGCCGCCCGGCTACTACCGCCAGTTGCCGAAACTGGCCACCGGACCCTTCGCGGGCTACCCGCGCGTGCTGGGCATCGCCTGGGCCTATGTCGCCCATACCGACAGCCTGCTGAACGGTCCCGTGCTGGCGCGCTTCGTGCGGGCGTACCAGACGGTCCAGCCCCTGACCATCGGCGAGCTCTGGGCGCTGGCGATCACCCTGCGGATCGTGCTGGTTGAAAACCTGCGCCGGCTGGCCGACCAGATCATCGCCGGGCATGAACAGCGCCAGATCGCCGACACGCTGGTTGACAGCCTGGCCACGTCGGCGCAGCCGTCCCACCCGCCGGCCGGGGCAGGACCGTCCGCTACCGTGCGCCTGGCGCGGATCGTCGCGCCGCTGGACGACGCGCCCTTGCCGCTTATCGTTGCCGCCCAGATCGCCAAGCGGCTGCGCGGCTGCGATCCGGCCGAGACGCCGCTGTGCGACTGGCTGGATGACCGGCTGGCCGCACAGGGCCTGACCCGCGATGACGCGATCCTGCATGCCCAGCAGCGGCAGGGGGCATCCAATGTCACCATGCGCAACGTGATCACCAGCATGCGCATGCTGTCGGACATGGACTGGCAGGACTTCTTCGAAGAGGTCAGCCTGATTGACGCGCGGCTGCGCGAGGGGTCGGACTTCGCCGCGCTGGATTTCGCAACCCGCAACATGTACCGCACCGCGATCGAGACCCTGGCGCGCCGCGCGCCGCTGACCGAGGCGCAGGTCACCGAGGCCGCGCTGGCGCTGGCCATGGACGGTGACAGCGAAAGGACGCGCGATCCGGGCCATGTGCTGATCGGGGCCGGGCGCGGCGCGCTGGAGGCCCGTATCGGCCATGCCCCGGGGATCAGGCTGGGCGCAAGGCGGCTGATCGCGCGGCTGGGCCTGCCGGGTTATCTGGCCTTCGTCGGCCTGACTGGCGCGGGCATTCTGGGGCTGGCGCTATGGGCGGCGGGGGCGACCGGCGGGGCCGTTCCGGTTCTGGCCGGCGTCGCTCTGGCCCTCGCTGCTCTGGCGCTGGCGTTCGAGGCCGGCATGGCGCTGGTCAATCTGGTGGTCACGCGTTCGGTGGCCCCCAGGCGCCTGCCGGGGCTGGAGCTGGCCCGCGGGGTTCCGCCTGAGCTGCGCTGCCTCGTCGCGGTGCCGATCCTGCTGACCTCGGCCCGGGAGATGGCCGACAGCATCGACCAGCTG
>JAFIED010000173.1 GCA_020832805.1 Pararhodobacter sp. | reverse complement strand
CAGCACGTTCATGTAGATGCGACCGGAACTGATGGAATCGGTCTTGCGCGCCGGCACGCCGGTGAAGCGTTCGTAATGGCCCAGGTCCAGGTCGGTTTCAGCGCCATCGTCGGTGACAAAGACCTCGCCATGTTCAAAGGGCGACATGGTGCCCGGATCGACGTTCAGATAGGGGTCCAGCTTGCGCAGCCGCACGGTAAAGCCACGGGCCTGCAGCAGCGCCCCCAGCGCGGCCGAGGCCAGCCCCTTACCGAGACTGGAAACCACGCCCCCCGTGATGAAGACATAGCGCGCCATTTTGGAAAACCCCCGCATTTGCGCGCTCGATGGCGCCCATCACGGGAGTCGAGCAATAACCCATTCCCCCGCGCAGGGCAAGGCCGGCGCCAGATGATGTTTCAGTGCGGGGCCAGGCCCCAATAGATGGTGCTGACTCAATCCTCGCGCGGCGGCAGCAGTGGCGAGTCGCCATCAACAGGCGGCAAGACCACATCCGGCGCACCGCCCGGCGCAGAGATCGGCGCATCACGCTGAACACCGATTCTGTCCAGCACCGAGGTGTCGGCGCTTTGCTGCGCGGCAAAAACCGTCAACGTCAGCGAGGTGATGATGAAGGCCACCGCCAGCCCCCAGGTGGCCTTGGCCAGCCCGGTCAGCGGCGGTCGGCCCGCCTGCGGCCCCATGCCGCCACCCCCGATACCCAGCCCGCCCCCTTCGGAGCGCTGCAGAAGCACCACGCCGATCAACGACAGCGCAAGAAGCAGGTGGATGATCAGGACGACATTCTGCATGAGCAAGGGACCTTGAGTCAGTTCGCGCCTATCTATGCCCAGCCCGGCAAGGGCGCAACCCCCGATGCCATCAGCCATCAGCCATCAGGGGCATGCGGCACCGCAAAGGCCATGCAGAGGCCAAATCCCTGCCCTTTTTCGCACCGATCATACCGGCAGAGCCACCCCGGCCCACCCAGAAAAACGGAGTATCCGATGGCCACCCTTTTCCTGACTCGCCTGCGCCGGAAACTCTGGCGCGAACGCCGCCGTCTGGCCTTCGTGGCGCTGTGCATGGGGACAGCGGGGTATCTGGGCAACATGGATTTCGACATGACCATCATGGGTCTGGACAGAGCGCTGGTCATGGGGCTGATCTATGCGCTGGTTTTCACCCCGTCTGCGCTGCTGATGGCGCTGCTGATACCCGGCTGGCGGTTCTCGGGGGAAGTCGTTTCGGTGGCTTTCCTGATCTTCGGCATCGCCGGCGCCTATGACCCCGCCTACAACCTGAGTGCCCTGTTGCAAGGCAAAACCATCTGGATGGCTCTGCTCAGCTTCGTGGCAGTCTCGCATCTTTATTCATCCACCCTGCTGGACGGGATCACCATCGCGTCGCCGAGAACCCGGCGCAGGGGCTGGTCGCGCCTGCCCGCGCAGGTTCTGTGGGACGGGGTTGTGGGTACGCCGCCGCACAAGGTCCGGCTGGCCAACGCCGAAAACACCGTCAGCCTGGACTATCTGGAACCGGGCCAGCCACATCGGCGCTGGGTCGAACGCTTCGACAGGATAACGCTGCTGGAGGAACACCAGTTCGTGCAGGCAATCGACGCCCCGCATTTCATCCGCTTTCGGTGGCAGAATGTCACGGCCGAGGAAGGTGTCGGCTTTGCCACGGGGGAAAAGCAGGTTCGCATCACCGATCTGGGCCGCTACCGGCGTATCGACATGGCCTGCGCGCCCAGCCGCCTGCCGCTGCGGGTTTGGGTGCAGACATGGCTGGACGATGGCATGGGCCGGATGCTGGACCGCGACCTGAACACGCTGGAGCGCCGCGCCGCGGTGCCTGCGCCCCCACCACCGCCGCAAACCGCCCAGCCCGCCTGAGACATACGCCGCCCCGGCGCGTTTTCCCGGTTTCCCCTTGCTGCGCGGCCCGCTATACCGCGCAGGGTTTGACGCAAGGCGAGGGAACAGTCGCATGGCGAATGTCGTGGTGGTGGGCGCCCAGTGGGGCGACGAAGGCAAGGGCAAGATCGTCGACTGGCTGTCGGAACGTGCCGATGTCATCGCACGATTCCAGGGCGGGCATAACGCGGGCCATACACTGGTGATCGACGGCACGGTCTACAAGCTGCACGCCTTGCCCTCGGGCGTGGTACGCGGCGGCAAGCTGTCGGTCATCGGCAATGGCGTGGTGCTGGACCCCTGGCACCTGATGCGTGAAATCTCGGGCATCCGTGAACAGGGCGTTGAAATCACACCGCAAACCCTGATGATTGCCGAGAACACGCCGCTGATCCTGCCCATCCATGGCGAGCTGGACCGCGCCCGGGAAGAGGCCGCCAGCGCCGGCACCAAGATCGGCACCACCGGGCGCGGCATCGGCCCCTGCTATGAGGACAAGGTCGGCCGGCGCGCCGTGCGCGTGGCCGATCTGGCCGATGACGCGACGCTGGTGGCACGGGTGGACCGGGCATTGCAGCATCACGACCCGCTGCGCCGCGGACTGGGCATAAAGCCGGTTGACCGCGACGCCCTGCTGCACGCGCTGCGCGAGGTGGCGCCGCAGATCCTGCCCTATGCCGCGCCTGTCTGGAAGGTGATGAACGAGGCGCGCAAGGCTGGCAGGCGCATCCTGTTCGAAGGCGCGCAGGGCGCGTTGCTTGACATCGACTTCGGCACCTATCCCTTTGTCACCTCGTCGAATGTGATTGCCGGGCAGGCCGCCACGGGTGTGGGCCTGGGGCCGGGCGCCATTGACTACGTGCTGGGGATCGTCAAGGCCTATACTACCCGCGTCGGCGAAGGCCCCTTTCCCACGGAATTGCACGATGCCGATGGCGAACGGCTGGGCCAGCGCGGGCATGAGTTCGGCACCACCACCGGGCGCAAGCGGCGCTGCGGCTGGTTCGATGCCTGTCTGGTTCGCCAGACCTGCGCCACATCCGGTGTGCGGGGCATCGCCCTGACCAAGCTGGATGTGCTGGACGGATTCGACGTGCTGAAAATCTGTGTCGGCTATGAACTGGATGGCACGCAGCTGGACTATCTGCCCACCGCCGCCGAAGCGCAGGCACGTTGCCGGCCGATCTACGAGGAAATGCCGGGTTGGTCGGAATCGACCGAGGGCGCGCGCAGCTGGGCTGACCTTCCGGGCAATGCGGTGAAATACGTGCGCCGGATCGAGGAATTGATCCAATGCCCGGTTGCACTATTGTCCACCTCACCAGAGCGCGACGATACAATCCTGGTAACCGACCCCTTCGCCGACTGAGCCGGGCATCCACCGCGCCAGGAATCCGAACCGCAACGAAACAGGCCCCCCGCAATGCCCCTTTCCTGGAAAGCCCGCCGCCGCTGGTCGATCTTCATCCTGGTGGTGGCGTTGCCGCTTTACGTGGTGGTGGTGGTCAATGTTCTGGCGCTGTTCGAGCGGCCACCCTTCTGGCTGGAACTGGTGGTGTATGTCGTGCTGGGCATCGTCTGGGCACTGCCCCTGAAAGCGGTGTTCAAGGGCGTGGGGCAGATGCCGCCTGAAGAGTCATCCGACGACCGGCAGGGCCCCTGACCCGCCCGACCGGGGTTAGGGGCACCGATACCCCCCGGACAGCAAGAAGCGCTGGCCGGCAGGTACCGGGCAGCCTATGGCCATGCGGTGCGTTGTCATATGGCATGCCTGCGCAGGCAGGGCCGGAACGCCAGGCGTGGCCTGTGCGGCCATGGGGTAAGCAGTCGGTTCAGCGGGCCAGTCAGTTGCGGGCGGCGAAACGCTGCGCCTGTTCGGCGAAATCCGATTCGGGCGCCAGTTCGAACTGACCGCGCCGGGCCCGGCGCAACCGGCCCTGGCGCATCAACAGGCCAAAGGCACGCAGCAGGTTCTCGCGGCTGCGGGTCATCGGCGCGCCGGTCGACACGACATGGCGCATCACCTGCGGGCGGGTGAACTCCTCCAGCCCCTCGACATGGGTGATATAGGCTGCAGCGGCTTCGGTCATTTCAACCAGCGTGGTCAGATGCATCGGGCCGATGAAATCGATATAGGCCTTGCCCAGGGCCGCGCGCGGTGCCTCGCTTTCCTCGTCGAAAAGTTCTGCCATGGCCAGGGTGCCGGTCGACACCCGGCGCGGGCGCACCATATCGATGACATCGGGCCGGTCGATGCGCTGTTCGGACACCAGCACCAGGGGCGGTTGCGTCTCTTTCGGGCGTTCACTGCGCTGGGTGGCCGACCGCACCGGGCGGCGCGGCATGGCGTCGTCGGTGTCGGTCTCGGTGCGGGGCGTACGACCGACCGTGCGCTCCAGATCCTCGCGGTAGGGTGCCAGCACCTGTTCGTCGCGCAGTGCGCCGCTGGGCTGGCCGGCAGCTTCGGCCTCGGCACGGGTGGCAGCCACGGCGGCCTTGAGATGCGAAAAGGTCGACTGACGCCGCTGCACCTCGGCACCCGAAAGCGCAGTATCGGCCTGCCGGGCCAGACGATCGACCGATGTGTCATCGGCCTCGGACGGGAAGAACTCGTGTCTTTGACGCTCGGCGCTGCGCAGGGGTTCGGCCTCGCGCTCGACCTCGGCCAGCGCGCTGACCAGATTGGCCTCGGCCTCGTCCCCCAGGCCAGTGTCACCCAATGCTTGCGCAATCTGCGCCTCCAAAGGGCTGGATTCGCGCCGACGTGTGATGATCCGGTGCGCTTCTTCCTCGGCCGCCAGGCGCTCCGCCTCGGCCCGCGCTGCTTCCTCGGCCGCCAGACGCTCGGCCTCAACCCGCGCTGCTTCCTCGGCCGCCAGACGCTCGGCCTCAACCCGCGCTGCTTCCTCAGCCGCCAGACGCTCGGCCTCGGCCCGCGCTGCTTCCTCAGCCGCCAGACGCTCCGCCTCAACCCGCGCTGCTTCCTCAGCCGCCAGACGCTCGGCCTCAACCCGCACTGCTTCCTCGGCCGCCAGACGCTCGGCCTCAACCCGCGCTGCTTCCTCGGCCGCCAGACGCTCGGCCTCAACCCGCGCTGCTTCCTC
>JAFIED010000170.1 GCA_020832805.1 Pararhodobacter sp. | reverse complement strand
CGCTGTCGCGGCCCATGGCAACGACGCGGGTAGAGCGCACTGAGGCCACCGCCCCCAAGGGCGAAGGGTTGCTGCGCATTGACGATCTGGAAACGCAATTCCATGTCGGCCCGCGCATCTACAAGGCGGTCAACAAGGTTTCGCTGGATCTGCAACCGGGCGAATGTCTTGGGCTGATTGGCGAGAGCGGTTCGGGCAAATCGGTCACGGCGCTGTCGGTGATGGGGCTTGTCGCCTCTCCACCCGGAGTGATCACCGGGGGCGCCGTGCGGCTGGAGGGCCAAGACCTGATCGGCGCGCCCTATGAGTTGCTGCGGTCCCTGCGCGGACGCAAGGTGGCCTATATCTTTCAGGATCCGCTTTCGACCCTGCATCCGCTCTACCGCATCGGCGATCAGTTGATCGAGGCGATTCGCGTGCATGAACCCGTCAGCCACGCCGAGGCGCACAAGCGCGCGGTCAAACTGCTGGAGGATGTGCGCATTCCCAATGCGGCCGCCCGTGCGAAGGCTTACCCGCATGAACTGTCGGGCGGGATGCGCCAGCGTGTGGGCATTGCAATGGCGCTGGCCAATGACCCTGACATCATCATCGCGGATGAACCCACCACGGCACTGGATGTGACGGTGCAGGCGCAGATTCTGGCGCTGCTGGATGATCTGCGCCGCTCGCGCGGGTTGGCGATCCTGTTCATCACCCATGATTTCGGTGTGGTGGGCCAGCTTTGCGACCGGGTGGCCGTCATGTATGGCGGGCGGATCGTCGAGGCAGGGGCCACTGCCGATGTGCTGGCCGCGCCTGCGCATCCCTACACCAAGCGCCTGATTGCCTGCGTGCCGGAACTGGGCGGCGGTCGAAGGGCGTTGGCCGCGATTCAGGGGCTGCCGCCTGCGGTGGACCAATTGCCCGAAGGCTGCGCCTTTGCCCCGCGCTGCGACAAGGCGCAGGCCGCTTGCCGCGCGGGCGAGATTGATCTGACAGGCGCGGCGCGCAAGGTGCGCTGCCTGTATCCCGAGGGGGCATCATGACAATAGCGCTGAAAACCACGGATCTGGCCAAGAGTTTTGACATCGGCAAGCGTCTGATCGGGCCGCCGCGCGCGCAGGTTCATGCGGTGCATCCGGTCTCTTTGCAGGTGCAGACGGGAGAAACACTGGGCATCGGCGGCGAATCCGGTTGCGGCAAATCCACGCTTGCGCGGATGCTGGGGGGACTGACCCCGCCCACATCGGGCAGCATCGAGATCGAGGGCCGCGCGCTGGATCGGGCCGACCCGGCGGCGTTTGGGCGGTTGATCCAGTATGTGTTCCAGGACCAGGTTTCCAGCCTGAACCCGCGCAAGACGATCCGTCAGATCATGGAAGTGCCCCTGCGCCTGCTGCACGGGCTTCGCGGCAAGGCGCTGGACGACCGCATCACGGAACTGTTCGACGCGGTCAATCTGCGCCCCGAATTCCTGACCCGCTACCCGCATGAATTTTCCGGAGGACAGGCGCAGCGCATCGGCATCGCGCGGGCGCTCGCGGCCAGCCCGCGTATCCTGATCCTTGATGAACCCGTCTCGGCGCTGGATGTGTCGGTACAGGCGCAGGTGCTGAACCTGCTGGCCGATCTGAAAGCCGAATTCAACCTGACCTATCTGTTCATCAGCCATGATCTGGCCGTGGTCGAGGCCGTCAGCGACCGCATCGCGGTGCTGTATTTCGGATCGGTCGTGGAAACCGGCCCTGCCGAAAAGGTCTTTGCAGCACCGCGCCATCCCTATACCAAGCTTCTGGCGGACTCGGCGCCGGTTGTGGGCCGCCCGCTCGGGGGGGCGCAATCGGGCGAATTGCCGGACCCGCTGAACCCGCCGCCGGGCTGTGCCTTTGTCGGGCGCTGCCCGCGCGCGTCGGACACGTGCCGCGCCGAAGTGCCACGCTTGCGCGCGATAGAAGGATACCAGGTTGCCGCCTGCCACCACCCCCTCGATCCCTGAACGCCTGTCGCGCCCGCAACAGGTGGCCGAAGCGATCAAATCCTGGGTCATGGCGAATGGATGGGGGCCAGGTCATCGCCTGCCTTCGGAGCTGGAACTGATTACACGTTTTGGCATGGCCAAGGGCACGATTCGCGAAGCCATCCGCATTCTGGAAGCTCAAGGGTTGGTAAAGTCACGCACCGGGCCGGGCGGTGGCGTCTTTGTGCATCAGGTGTCCGAAGAGCGGGCCATGGCGCTGTTGGGGAACTACTTCTACTTCGAGCACCTGACCATCGATGATGTTTACCAAATCCGGCAGGCGCTGGAACCTGAACTGGCAGCAAGCCTTGCAGGCCGCCTGAACGATGGCCAGCTTGCCGCGCTGCAAGATGTTATGGCCTGTTACGCCGAACCAGCTCGCACTGCCGAAGAAGAGCGTGAGCAGCATGTTGAGTCCCTGAGATTTCATGCGCTTCTGGCCGAAATATCGGGCAACCCGCTGCTGCGATTCCTGATCCGGTTTACCGCCAACATGCTGGCCGAAATCACTGTTTCGCGCCGTCTGTATGCTCAACCGAACCGGGAGTTGTGGTCGTCAGGGCTTGATTACCAATCCCAATTGATTGCGGCCTTGCGCATGGGCGACGCTGTCGCGGCCCGACAGATCATGTCTGAACATATGAAAAATGCGCACCGTCTGATGCAGATGCAGGAAACAGTTCTCACCCAACGGTTCTTGCCCGAGAGTGAGATCATCTAATCTCATCCCGGTGACCTGATCGGAACTACGAATTCAAGTACCAGCAGTTTCAGCCGAGCGCTACAGATGGCACGAAGGGCCGCTTTAGGGGAAGCTCTCTGCTTTTCCGACAGGCGGCTTTGGGCCGGGTGCGTCGAACCGCGAGTCGACTTCGCAACGGGGCGGAGAGCGGTCGTTCGCTGCGATAGGTTCATGTGTCCGTTAAGGTGAACCCTTCTTGCCATTTTCGTGCGTCCGCTTCGGTGGAGGCCTGGAACTCAGTGTAGGCCGTGCAGCCGGGCCTCAGAAAAGCCCACTCGGATCTGGCGATTTTCTTGTCCATAGATTACAAAGATTGAACCGAAAAAATCTTCTCGGAGACGGCAATTGGTGGGAGCTCTTAAAGAACTTGAGGATTTTGAAGCTTATGCAGATGCAGAGATCACCAAACTTGCTCTGTGGGGCCAGCCGGTACGCAGCATACTCTCCCTGATATACTTATCGGCTGACGGGCAGTACGTCGGAACGCGCTTCAAGCGGAGCGGTCAACGCGATGACGAAGTCGGAACAGCGATGATCACTCGGATGTCTTATGTCTTTCGGCTTTTCGCAAAGTGCCCCCGCGCCACCGGCGCAGACATTGATGACGCTCTAAGCGTTGTCGATGAAAAATTCGGACAAGACATCAAACAGTTGCTTGGGAAGGCTTATCCCCTTGAGGCCGGACGCTCAAGATGTAGGAGCTGGGGGTTGTGTCAAGCCTGTTGTTCCTGTATTGTTCCGTCATGCCCGCACGCTGGTCATCAGATCGTCCGATGTCGCGCCAGGAGTTCGAGGCGC
>JAFIED010000166.1 GCA_020832805.1 Pararhodobacter sp. | reverse complement strand
GGTTAAAATACTCCAGGGGGGGGGGGGGGTGGGAACCCCCCGCTTCGACGTGGCAATCCGCGGCGGCAGAACGGTTCTGGAGCGCTCCATGACCGCAACGCTTTACTGCTTCGGCGAATCCGGCAACGCGTACAAGGCGGCGCTGACCATGGCCATTTGTGGTTACGACTGGCAGCCGCGCTTTGTCGATTTCTTCGGCGGCGAGCATCGCACCCCCGCGTTCCGTGCGCTGAACCCGATGGACGAGGTGCCGGTGATGGTGGAAGGCGATCTGGTGCTGACCCAGTCCGGGGTCATTCAGGACCATGTTGCCCGCAAAAGCGGCAAGATGGCAGGCACCGACAATCCGGCGGTTCTGCGCTGGCTGCTGTGGGACAACCACAAGCTGTCCAGCCAGGCCGGCATGACCCGCTTTCTGATGAACTTCCTGCCCGAGGAAAAGCGGCCGGCCGAGGTGATCCGTTTCATGCAGGGCCGGCTGAAGCCAGCCTATGCCACACTTGACGCCCATCTGAACGGCCGCGACTGGATCGTGGGTGAGGCGCCCTCCATCGCCGATTGCGCCTGTGCCGGCTATCTGTACTACCCAGAGCCGTTCGGCTTTGACCGGGCCGACTGGCCCCATATCGACGCCTGGTTGACGCGCCTGAGCGCCCGGCCGGGCTGGAAACACCCATATGATCTGATGCCTGGCAGCCCTGCCGACCGGGCAGAAGCCTGAGGAGGACCTGATGACCGACGCCTATATCTATGACGCTGCCCGCACCGTTCGCGGCAAGGGCCGCAAGGACGGCAGCCTGCATGAAGTGACTGCAGCGCGGCTTTCCGCCATTGCGCTGAACGCGCTGAAAGAGCGCAGCAACCTTGACACGACAGCCATCGAGGATGTGATCTGGGGCAATGTCACCCAGATCGGCGAGCAGGGCGCCTGTCTGGCGCGCACCGCCATCCTAGCATCCGATTTCGCCGAATCCGTGCCGGGCGTCAGCGTCAACCGGTTCTGCGCCTCGGGGTTGGAGGCCGTCAACATGGCCGCCAATCAGGTGCGCGGCGGGGCCGGCATGGCCTATGTCGCGGGCGGGGTAGAATGCATGAGCCGCGTGCCGATGGGTATGGACGGCGGCGCCATTGCGGTCGATCCGCAGATCGCCATGACCAACTACTTTGTCCCGCAGGGCATCTCGGCTGATATCATTGCCACCATGTATGGTTTCAGCCGCGACGAGGCCGACGCGATGGCGGTCGAAAGCCAGCAGCGCGCCAAGCGGGCCTGGGACGAGGGGCGCTTTGACAACACCGTGGTGCCGGTCAAGGATATCAATGGATTGACCATCCTGGACCGTGACGAGTTCATGCGCCCACAGACCGACATGCAGAGCCTTGGCGCGCTGAAGCCCAGCTTCAAGGACATGGGCGAGGTGATGCCGGGTTTCGACAAGGTCGCGCTGATGAAGTACCCGCAGCTGGAGCGAATCGAGCATATCCACCATGCCGGCAATTCCAGCGGGATCGTCGACGGCGCCGCTGCCATTCTGATCGGCAACAGGGAATTTGGCGAAAAGTACGGGCTGAAACCCCGCGCCCGTATCCGCGCCACCGCCAAGATCGGCTCGGATCCCACGATCATGCTGACCGGCCCGGTGCCGGTGACCGAGAATATCCTGCGCGAGAGCGGCATGTCAATCGGTGACATCGACCTCTTCGAGGTCAACGAGGCCTTTGCCGCCGTGGTCATGCGGTTCGAGCAGGCGTTCGGCGTCGATCATGGCAAGGTCAATGTCAACGGCGGCTCCATCGCCATGGGCCACCCGCTGGGTGCCACGGGGGCAATCATTCTGGGCACCCTGCTGGACGAGCTGGAGCGCACGGGCAAGGGCACCGGGCTGGCGACGCTGTGCATCGGGTCCGGCATGGGCGCCGCCACCATCATCGAGCGGGTTTGAGGAGGCAGGACAATGGCTGATTTTCACTACAGCGTAGACGGCGACGGCGTCGCCACGATCACCTGGGATGTGCCGGGCAAGTCGATGAATGTCATGTCCTTTGACGGCCTGAAGGCACTGGGCGCGCATATCGACGATGCCCTGGCCGATGAGGCCGTCAAGGGCGTGATCATCACCTCCGGCAAGCCCGATTTCGCTGGCGGGATGGACCTGAACGTGCTGGCAGAGATGGGCAAGGCGGGCGGCGACAACCCGGCGCAGTCGATCTTTGACGGGATCATGGACACGCACCATCTGTTCCGCCGGATCGAGCGCGCGGGCATGGACCCCAAGACCCTGAAGGGTGGCAAGCCCATCGTTGCCGCCCTGCCCGGCACCGCCATGGGCATCGGGCTGGAGCTACCGCTGGCCTGCCATTACATCATCGCCGCCGACAACCCGAAGGCAAAGATCGGCCTGCCGGAAATTCTGGTGGGGCTGTTCCCGGGCGGCGGCGGGACCATCCGTCTGGCGTTCAAGCTGGGCGCGATGGCGGCAGCCCCCTTCCTGCTGGAAGGAAAGGCGCAGGCGCCGAAGAAGATGAAGGCTGCCGGCGTGATCGACGAGGTGGTGGCGCCGGACCAGTTGCTGGCCCGGGCCAAGGAATGGGTGCTGAACGCCACGGATGCAGACCTGGTCAAGCCCTGGGATGCCAAGGGCTACAAGGTGCCGGGCGGCGCGCCCTATCATCCCGCCGGCTTCCCCACCTTCGTGGGCGCCAGCGTGATGGTGAACGCCAACACCTGGGGTGTCTATCCGGCGGCCAAGGCGCTGCTGTCTGCCGTTTACGAGGGGCTGCAGGTACCCTTTGACACCGCGCTGAAGATCGAGGCGCGCTATTTCACCAAGCTGATCATGGACCCGCGTTCCGGCGCGATGGTGCGCAGCTTGTTCGTGAACAAGCAGGCGCTGGAAAAAGGGGCAAACCGGCCTGATGTGCCCGATGAACGGGTCAGCAAGGTGGGCGTGCTGGGGGCCGGGATGATGGGTGCCGGCATCGCCTATGTCAGTGCCAATGCCGGCATGGACGTTGTCCTGATCGATGCCAGCCAGGAAGCCGCCGACAAGGGCAAGGCCTATTCCACCGGCATTCTGGACAAGGGCATGAAGCGTGGCCGGGTCACCGAGGAAAAGAAGGCCGAGGTGCTGGGCCGGATCAATGCCACCACAGACTATGCCGCGCTGGAAGGCTGCGACCTGATCATCGAGGCGGTGTTCGAGGATATGGGTGTCAAGGCCGAGGTGACGAAAAAGGCCGAGGCCGTGATCCCGGAAACGGCGATCTATGCCTCCAACACCTCGACCCTGCCGATCACCGAGCTGGCCAAGGCCAGCGCGCGGCCGGAACAGTTCATCGGCATCCATTTCTTCAGCCCCGTCGACAAGATGCTGCTGGTCGAGATCATCAAGGGCGCGCAGACCGGTGACCGCGCGGTGGCCAAGGCGCTGGATTACGTCCGCCAGATCCGCAAGACGCCCATCGTGGTCAACGACGCGCGCTTCTTCTACGCCAACCGCTGCATCATCCCCTATATCAACGAGGGTATGCGCCTGGTGCGCGAGGGCACGACGCCGGCGCTGGTGGACAATGCCGCGCGTTTGCTAGGCTTCCCGGTGGGACCGTTGCAACTGGTGGACGAAACCTCGCTGGACCTGGGCGCCAAGATCGCCAAGGCCACCAAGGCAGGCATGGGCGACGCCTATCAGGACGACGATGTGGACGAGGTGGTGTTCTGGATGGTCGAGCAGGGCCGGCTGGGGCGCAAGGCCAACGCGGGCTTTTTCGACTATGACGAAAAGGGCAAGCGCCAAGGCTACTGGAAGGGCCTGGGCGACCGTTTCAGCCCGCGCAACGAGCAGCCCGAACTGGAAGAGGTCAAGAACCGCCTGATCCTGCCGCAGGTGCTGGAAGCCGTGCGCGCGCTGGAAGAGGGCGTTCTGGAAGACATCCGCGAGGGTGATGTCGGCGCCATCCTGGGCTGGGGCTTTGCGCCCTGGTCCGGCGGCCCCTTCGGCTGGATCGACATCAAGGGCGCGGCCAATGTCGTGGCGCTGTGCGACGATCTGGAGGCCCGTTTTGGCCCCCGCTACAAGGCGCCGCAGATGCTGCGCGACATGGCGGCCAGGGGCGACACATTTTATGGCGCGGCGGCGGGCCAGGCTGCCTGAGCATCGGCGCGCAGATCATGGTTTTCAGTCCCCGGCCCTGTGCCGGGGGCTGTTTGCATGTCGTGACCGGGATCAGGCGCCGACTGAACGAATATCATGGCCCTGTGTCCCTTGCATCGCGCGCAGGAGTTGCAGGCTTTGTGCCCGCGGCAGGCACCGATAGCTTCCGGCGCCACCTGCCATCGTCACCTCGCCTGCGGTCTGCACGAACCGGGGCGCGCCAGCGGGGCAATGGATCAACACCATGCCATTGGCATAGATCACCTGGTCATCCCTGAAGCGCAGGGAGACGATCTGAAGCTCGGCGGGCGGGGCAACGCGTTTGATCCCGTGGTATCCCTCCAGCGCGGCGGCATGGATCAGAACGAACGGATCCCCATACAGCGCCTCGGCCGCGTCCGATTCCAGCAACACGGCCTGTTCGGGCTGCAGCAGCATCTCCTGACGGTTTCCCAGTGCCTTTGTCGGCACCCGCAGCGGCCAGAAAGCGCGCGGCAGGCGGCCTGCGTGCGTTGCCAGACGGCTGATCGCAACCTCCTGCACCGGCGCCATGCCGTTGTCGAAAGTCACCACCCTGTCACCGGCGCGCAAATCCTGAACCGCCAACCAACCCATCTCGGTGGCCACCAGGGTGCCGGCACAGATGCCACCCACCGTCATGGAACCACCCGAACCATCATGCCCAAAGCCTTTGGCCTGTGCCGATACCGGCCAGAAATCCCCGTGATCCTGCTTGGAAAACGGCGCTGCCAGGGTGCGATTGCCTGTATTGATAACCCAGTTCTGAAACATGGCCTGTCCCTCTGACCGTCACAACGATGCGATGGGCATATCCAGCACGCGCCGCATGGCCAAAGAAGGCAGGATTCTGGGAAATGTTATGAAGTCGACACCGAGAGCGGTGCGATTTCGGACACAATCTGCGGGCATTTCGCAACAAATCCTGCAAATAGCATCAGAAATTTGCCATGATTGACCCCGCGCGGGCAAAGGCCATGGCGGAAAACCCGTGCATCGTTTCAACCAGGGAAACGCCAGCTTGCCTGGAACGATCAGCGGGCGCGCCAGGCAATCAGGCTGCCCGCCGCAAAGATCAACAACATGCCCAGCACCGCCAGCACGCCCAGCGTCTCGCCCCACAGCAGCCAGCCCCAGCCAGCCGCAACGGGCAGGATGACATATTCAAAGATGGATACGCGGCTGGCCTCGGCCAGTTGATAGGCGCGCACCATCAACCCCACCGCCACGGTTGACCCCAGCGCCTGCACCGCCGTCCAGTACCAGAAACCGCCCGATGGCCAGACCCAGCCCCGCAGCACAAAGCCCGCTGCCCCCTCGGCCACAGGCAGGGGCATGACGGCCAGTATGACCACGCCCACAACGCCGGCAACGCCCAGCGCCACAAAGAACCCCAGCGTCAGCGTGGCAGCGCTTTCGCCGGCGCACCATTCGCGAGTCGCCAGATTGCCCATCGCATACAGCGCCCCTGCGGCGACCGGTAACAGGCTGGCCCAGCCCAGCGGCTCTTCGGTGCCCGGTGTCAGTACCATCAGCACACCGGCAAATCCGATGGCAACCGCCGCAATCCGCGCCGGGCCCAGCGCATGACCATAAAGGAAGCGGGAAAACAGCAGCACGAAGATCGGCGCCGTGAACAGCCCCGCCGCCACCTGCGCCACGGTCAGAAAGGCCAGACAGCCGAAATAGATCATCAGCGCGGTACCATGCACCAGCGACCGGGCAACCACGGCGGCCGGGTTCAGCGGGCGCAGCCGCATGCCGAACAGCAACGCACCCAGCCCGAACAGCGGCAGGGACATCAGTGTGCGCACCGCATGAAACTGCCAAAGGCCGGCCTCTTCTGCGATGACGCGCACATAATTGTCCGTGTAGCCGATCAGCGTGGCATACCCCAGCACGGCCGCGGCAGCCGCCAGCGTGCGATTTTCAGAAGCCGTGCCCGGCATGGCGTCCTTTCTTCTTTCCTGCCGGCGCGCACACGGCCAATATGGCTGATCAGAAACCGCTGACAGGGGCAAGGGGGAGAAACGCATGGGGTGGCTTACGGACGAGACGGGACTTGAACGCAACGCGGCAAACCATGTTGCCCTGACACCCCTGTCCAACCTGCGGCGTGCCGCCGACATCTTTGCCACGCGCGAGGCCGTGGTGCATGGCACCATGCGGCTGACCTATGCCGAATACCACGCGCGCGTCAGCCGGCTGGCATCAGGGCTGGCCGGGCTGGGCGTGCGGCCGGGTGATGTGGTGGCCACCATCCTGCCCAACCTGCCTGCGCATGCCGAGGCCCATTTCGGCGTACCCGCATGCGGTGCCATTCTGAACGCCATCAACATCCGGCTGGATGTGGATACCGTGCGCTATATCCTGGACCACGGCGGGGCAAGGGTTGTGCTGGTCGATACCGCCTTTCTGCCGCTGGCCGAGGCTGCACTTGAGGGCCACGCGCAGCCGCCGGTGATCATCGAGGTGCCGGACACGCAAGCCGGGCACGAACCCTCTGGCAACCATCGGCTGTACGAGGATTTGCTGGCCTCGGGCGATCCCGCGTTCGACTGGATCATGCCGCAGGACGAATGGGAGAGCCTGGCGCTGAACTATACCTCGGGCACCACCGGCCGGCCCAAGGGCGTGGTCTATCACCACCGCGGCGCCTATCTGGCGGCGATGGGGCAGGTGATCAGCTGGCGGCTGGTTCTGTACCCGCGATACCTGACCATCGTTCCGATGTTCCATTGCAACGCCTGGTGCCACCCCTGGATGCTGCCGCTGCTGGGGGGCACCATGATCTGCCTGCGCGACGTCACGGCGTCCGGCATCTATCATGCCATCGCCCGCGAGGGTGCCACGCATTTCGGCGGCGCGCCCATCGTGCTGAACACGATCATCCACGCCAAGGACAATGAGCGGCTGCCCTTTGACCATGTGGTCGAAGTATTCACCGCAGGCGCGCCCCCCGCGGCCGCCACGCTGAAAGCCATCGAACCGCTGGGCTTCAACATCACGCAGGTCTACGGCCTGACCGAAACCTACGGCCCAGCCACCGAATGTACCTGGCATGACGGCTTCGATACCCTGTCGCCGGATGACCGCGCCGCCGTCAAGGCGCGGACCGGCGTTGCCATGCCCTTCATGGAAGAGATCACGGTCACCGATCCGGCACTGACCCCCGTACCGCGTGACGGTGAGACGCTGGGCGAGATCATGCACCGCGGAAATGGCGTGATGAAAGGTTACTACAAGAACCCGCAAGCGACACAAGAGGCCTTCAAGGGCGGCTATTTCCACTCCGGGGACATCGCCTTCCGCCACCCTGACGGCTACATCAAGATCGCCGATCGCGCGAAGGACATCATCATTTCAGGTGGCGAGAATGTCAGTTCGGTCGAGGTGGAGGGCATCTTGATGCAACACCCTGCCGTCCTGCTGGCCGCGGTCGTGGCCCGGCCTGACGAGAAATGGGGCGAGGTGCCCTGCGCCTTTATCGAACTGAAAGAGGGCGCAGCAGCCGACGAGGCAGAGTTGATTGCCTTTTGCCGGGCACGGTTGGCGGGCTTCAAGACGCCCAAGCGCGTGGTGTTCACGGAGTTGCCAAAAACCTCGACCGGGAAGATTCAGAAATTCGAACTGCGGCGTGCAGCTGCCGATCTGTAGCGCCAGACCGGTTCCGCTTGTTGAATCACGGCGCGTCCCCGCAAGCCAACCAACCGAAGGTGTATCGGCATGGCACTGCATTTCGACATGATCATCGTCGGCTCTGGCCCGGCGGGCAGCGCGGCGGCCACCGTGGCCGCGCAAGGTGGGCTGAAAGTGGCCCTGCTGGACAAGGCCGGCTTTCCCCGCGACAAGCTTTGTGGTGGCGCGATCACCGGCCGCGCAGCGCGCTTCATGGCCGACATTTTCGGGCAGCCCGTGACGGGTGACATGTTTCTGACCGCGCGCCGCTTCCGGATGGCGTGGTTCGGCAAGCCGCTGGGGGTGATCGACAATGCGCCGCCCATATATCTGGGCTTGCGCCGCCGTTTCGATTCCATGCTGCACACCCATGCCGTGACCGCCGGCGCGCAGGTCTTTGCCCCGGTCCGGCTGGATGCGGTGGACCCGCAGGCGGGCACCGTCACGCTGGCCGACGGGCGCACGAACAGGACCAGGTCGCCTTTGGACTGGAAGTCGAGGCACCGCGCCCCGACAGGACCGACCGCACAGTCGAAATCGATCTGGGCGCGGCCGAATGGGGCTATGGCTGGGTGTTTCCGAAGAAAAGAACGCTGACCATCGGTGTGGCCGGGCTGCACGCGGAAAACCCGGACATGAAGGCGCGAATGCAGGCCTATCTGGCCCTGCACTGCCCGGCCGATCAGGTGCCGGGTCTGCAGGCCGCCTGCAAAGGCGCCTTTCTGCCCGGCGGCCTGCGGCGCGATCCGCCTGGCGGCGGGCGCGCGCTGCTGGCCGGCGATGCGGCCGGGCTGGTCGACCCCATGACCGGCGAGGGCATCGGCTGGGCCATGCGCAGCGGGCAGTTGGCCGCCCAGGCCGCGCTGGCAGCCTTTGCCGCCGGGGAACCGGACCGCGCGCTGCAGCACTACACAGCCCTGATGAAACCCGTGCTGTTCGAGATGCACCGCGCCCACCAGTTGCATCGGCTGATCTATGCCAAGCCAATGCGCAGGGCGGCCGCCCGCGTGATCGCCAGCAATGAGGGAATGCAGCGGGCCTATCTGAAGCTGCTGGCGGGCGAGCGCGATTATGCCGACCTCCGGCCTGGCAGTTTCATGCGGCTGGCCGGGCAGATCACCCGCTCCATGCTGGGCGGCGCGCGATAGGCTCTGGCCGCGCGCGCCAGGGCCCGTGGGCGGGCGCGCCGAAGTCAGCGCGCGCCGATCAACCCCATCGATTCAAGCTTCAGCAATACCTGATGGGCGCAGTGGTCCACATCCACGTCCTGGGTATCGACCCGCAGTTCGGGGTTCTGGGGCTCCTCATACGGGTCGGAGATGCCGGTGAACTCCTTGATCTTGCCCTCGCGCGCCAGCTTGTACAGCCCCTTGCGGTCACGCCGCTCGCATTCCTCGATCGAGGTGGCGACATGGACTTCGACAAAGGCACCATATGCCTCGATCATCTCGCGCACGATCCGGCGGGTGGCCGAATAGGGCGCGATGGGGGCGCAGATCGCAATGCCGCCGTTCTTGGTGATCTCGCTGGCCACGTAGCCGATGCGCTGGATGTTCAGGTCCCGGTGTTCCTTGCTGAAGCCCAGCTCAGAGGACAGATGCTTGCGTACCACATCACCATCCAGCAGCGTGACGGGCCGGTCGCCCATCTCCATCAGCTTGACCATCAGCGCGTTGGCAATGGTCGATTTTCCCGAGCCCGAGAGGCCGGTAAAGAATACGGTGAACCCCTGTTTCGACCGGGGCGGGAAACGGCGCCGCAATTCGCCCACCACCTCGGGGAATGAGAACCATTCCGGAATTTCCAGCCCCTCGCGCAGGCGGCGGCGCAGTTCGGTGCCGGAAATATCCAGTACCGTATCGCCCTCCGGCACTTCGTTTGCGGGGAAATACTGCGCCTTTTCCTGCACATAGACCATATGCTTGAAATCGACCATTTCGATGCCGATCTCGGCCTCATGCGCCTTGAAAAGTTCTTGCGCGTCATAGGGGCCGTAAAAATCCTGGCCCTGGCTGTTCTTGCCCGGCCCGGCATGATCGCGGCCGACGATCATATGCGAACAGCCGTGGTTGCGCCGGATGATGCCGTGCCACACCGCCTCGCGCGGGCCGGCCATGCGCATCGCCAGATTCAGCAGGCTGATGGTGGTGGTGGCGGCGGGGTATTTGTCCAGCACCGCCTCGTAGCAGCGCACGCGGGTGAAATGGTCCACATCGCCGGGCTTGGTCATGCCGACCACCGGGTGGATCAGCAGGTTCGCCTGTACCTCGCGCGCGGCGCGGAAGGTCAGTTCCTGATGCGCCGTGCAGCGGGTTGCGGGTCTGAAAGGCCACGACCTTGCGCCAGCCCAGCTTTCGAAACAGCGCGCGCAACTCGTTGGGTGTGTCGCGGCGGGCCTTGAAATCGTAATGCACCGGCGCCTGGATGCCGGTAACCGGGCCGCCCAGATAGACCGGGCCGGCAATGTTATGCAGGTAATGCACCGCCGGATGCGCGGGGTCGTCGGCGCCAAAGGCCTGCGCGGCCTCGTGCGCCTTGTTTGGCTTCCATTTGTCACTGACCGACATGATGGCCAGGATCACGCCTTCCTGATCGCGCAGGGCGATGTCCTGGCCGGGCTCGATCCCATCGGCAAAGGCCTGGCTGACATCCAGTGTAATCGGCATCGGCCACAGCGTGCCATCGGCAAGGCGCATGTCGTTGACCACGCCGTCATAGTCGCGCTGGCCCAGAAAGCCCTTGAGCGGCGCAAAACCACCGTTCATCAGCAGTTCCAGATCGCACACCTGCCGCGGTGTCAGATCCCACGAAGGCAATGCGGCGGCCTCGACCTTCAGTTTCTGGGCCGATTCATGCGAAACATACAGTTCGGGGATCGGGGTCTGGTTTGGCTGGGTCATGTCTGGCTTTCCTGGTCGGACACTGCAATACAATAATGGCGTACCCTGGTGGGCAGTCTTTTCAAGCCCGCCTGCGCACTGGTGGGGTGCGCCCGCGCCTTGCCCATATTTGCCGCGAGGGTCAAGGAGGAAGACCACAGTTTCGGCGCGTTTGGGGCAAACCTGCCACCTGACCCCGGATTCGGACGGAAACGGGGCCGGAATTTGTCGCAGACCGCTTGCCAAACATGGCGCGCGGGGTCAGATGACACCCGCAACCGACAGAAAGACAGCATGCCGCAACCCGCCAACCAACCCGCCCCGCTGCTGCGCCAGATTCTGGAATACGGCCCGCTGCTGGTGTTCCTGGTCGTGTATTTCCTCATGCGGGATCAGACGGTCACCCTGGGCAACACCGAATACGCCGGCTTCATCATCGCCATTGTGGCGTTTACGCCGCTGCAACTTGTGTCAGCACTGGTGTTGCGGCGGCTGACCGGCAGGCTTTCGCGGATGCAGGTGGCAACGCTGGTGCTGGTGGTGGTGCTGGGTGGCATCACCGTCGCGCTGAACGACGAGCGCTTTTTCAAGATGAAAAGCACCTTCGTGTTCGGCACGTTCAGCCTGCTGTTATGGATCGGCCTGTGGCGCGGGCAGTCATGGCTGGCCTATGTGCTGGAAGATGCGCTGCCGATCAGCCACGCGGGCTGGATGATCCTGACCCGGCGGATGGCCTGGTTCTTTCTGGCATTTGCCGCCGCGAACGAGGTGATCTGGCGGAACTTTTCAACCGATGTCTATGTCATCTGGGATACATTCGGCCAGATGGGGGTGATGTTCGCCTTTCTGCTGTCGAATTTCCGGCTGATCGAAGCGCATTGGCAGGACCCCGAGAAAGAGGGATGAAACCGAAAAAGCGGCCAGGTTGGCTGACCGCTTTTTTGCATCTCATCCGATCCGGCGCCGTGCCGGGCAGCAACGTGCGCCGCTCAGTGCCGCGTCAGCCGAATCTTGGCGTTCTGCCGTGCGGCTTGCAATCCGCCAACCAGCGCCGCCTCGGTGACCGGCGCGCGCAGCGTGGCGTCGCAGATCGGAGCGCGCTGCAGGGACAGGTCATCACGGCGCGACGAGCGCGACAGGATGACAATCGGAAGGTCGGGGCATCGCTGGCGCAGCAAGAGGCAGAAATCCACCATGTCTTCCACGCTGTCAAAACTCGCTTCCTCGATGACGCAGACATCCATGATCGCCGCGCAGTCCGCCACCATGTCCAACCGGACATGCCTTGGCGCCATGACCATCAAATCGGCGCCATGGCTGGTGGCCACTTGCCGCAACGGCATGGTCTGCTCGGACAATGTTCCCACAAGAACGGCATGACCGCGCGGAAACAGGCTGATGCCTGTGGCTGCAGCGGCGTGCCAGCGTGCATTGAGCGCGTGCTTGTGCACATCCCCTTCTGTGGTACGACGCCAGAAAGTGTTGGCCAGACGCGTGGCAAGGCCGACAGAGGCGCCTCCAGCGGCACCACGGCTCACGGCACCGAACTGGCCTTTGTGTGAGATCGCGTTCATGTCAGGCTCCTTGTCTGCGTGGCGGCGCCCAGGTGACGCCGCACTCGCTCATAATGAAGTCAAATTGACTACGTATGCAACTAAAAAGAGAGTGATTTGGTTCCGGACACGCCGAAAAGGTATGGCTAGCCTTACTTTCCTGTGGCTCCCTAGAGTTGTAGTCAAAGGGACTATTATACAGTATCGCAGGCAAAAAGCTTATGATTCAGAGCCTTGACGCAATTGCGCGCCTTCGCGAGCTTCTCGCCAGCCTGGAGAGGGACATGGGCCTGAACACCCTCTCGCCAAACGAACGGGCGATCCTTTACGCTATGCAACGCCTGTCAAATGATCCATCCCGCAAGGATCAGCCAACAGCCGTTTTGCGCACCGATTCGATCAAGAGCCACGATCTGGTGGGCAGCATGAGCCAACCAACGTTCAACAGAGCCCTCAAAAGTCTGATACAAAAGAATTTTGTCTCGCCCGCCCCAGAGGCAAAGATGGGCTGTTACATTCTTGGCCCCATGACAACACCACGCAACGAGTGAGTCGCTGCGGCACCAGGGGAAAACTGCGTCCGGTCAATGGCGTCGATTGCATCCGGCGCCCCCCAGCGTGTGACATGACCGTACAGCCACAGGGCGCCGGCGCCTGTTCGGCAGGCACCAGCATTTTTGCGATTCCGCATGCGATACGCTGTGTTTTGTTTCGCCCGGCACAACTACTTAAAGTTTGACTTGTCTGTCGGCCACGGCTAGGGCGGATTGTACTGTTTGATCAAAGCCATCCCTTGGGCAAACAAGCCCGTAAAAGCGCGAGCAAATGCCATGCTGAGCCGTCATGTGGTTTGTGCGCTGGTCGTCAGCGTGCTGCTGGTGATTGCCGGTCATCTGACCATGACAGTCGGCTCTGACCTGTCGGTTGCGATAGGGCGGGACGGGCAGAGTGACCTGGTCATTTTCGGGGTGTATCTGCCCCATGCCGTGCGTGTCTTGGCGGCCTATCTGTTTTCCTGGTGGGCACTTGCCTATCAGATCCCGGCGATGATCTGGCATTTTCTTGTGGTTGGCACCTATCCGCTGAACACAGCGTCTCTGTTTCTGGTCCTCGCGTTCTCGATGTCGGCGCCGCTGGTGTTTTCCATGCTCAAATACATGGGCTTTGACATTCACGGCATGAACCGGCTGCGCGCAAACTGGCGGCCGCTGCTGCTTGTGGGTTTTCTGGCCTCGTTGATGAACGCGGTCGTGTTGTTCACGGTCATGGGTTCCCGAATGGCGGCAGATGACCACATGCTGCTGATGCTCACCATGATTGCCGGCGATGTCGCTGGCCTGATCGTTGGCATGCTGATGCTGGTGTTCCTGTTCAGGATTTACGAACGCATCATCATGCTGCGTTCACGCTGACTTTCATCACCAGCTTTGCTGTATCAGACAGGTTTGCCGACATTGCGGGCGAACGCTGTCTCGAAAGCGGCCTTCTGTTCTTCGCTTGCCTCGCGCTGATGCCGGGCGCGCCAGTCGTCATAGGGCATGCCGTACACAATCTCGCGCGCCTGCTGCTTGTCCATCGACACCCCCTCGTCGGCAGCGGCCTCCTGATACCAGCGGCTCAGGCAGTTGCGGCAGAAACCAGCCAGATTCATCATGTCGATGTTCTGGGCATCAGGCCGGTCCTGCATCAGATGGGTAAGCAGGCGGCGAAAAGTTGCTGCTTCGATGCGCGTGCGGGTTGCATCATCCATGTCGCTCTCCGTCAATGGGTTTCTCTGCTGAACTGTGCAGCGATGCAGGCACCGTCAAGGCACGGCATCTGTGGCGCCGGTTGCCGGTCCTTTACATTTCGGCGATAGAGGTAGTGGCGCAAGACCAGAAAAGCAGGATCCCTGACCGGCATGAAACGCAACCGCAACGTCAAGATCGTCGCCACGCTTGGGCCTTCGTCATCTGATGCGCAGACGATCCGCGCCCTTTTCATGGCGGGCGCCGATGTCTTTCGTCTGAACATGAGCCACGGCAGCCATCAGGAAATCGCCGCGCGTCACGCCCTGGTACGGGAACTGGAACGTGACACGGGGCAGCCGATCGCCATTCTGGCCGATCTGCAGGGGCCAAAGCTGCGGCTTGGCCGCTTTGCCGAAGGCGCGGCGGAACTGGCCGAAGGTGCCGCTTTCCGCCTTGATCTGGACCCCGCGCCGGGTAATGCGCGCCGGGTCTGCATGCCCCATCCTGAAATCTTTTCCGCCCTGAAACCCGGTGCGGCACTGCTGATCAACGATGGCAAGCTGCGTCTGACGGTGCAAGGCTGCAGCGCCGAACATGCCGATTGCCAGGTTGTCGTGGGGGGCGTGATTTCTGACCGCAAGGGGGTGAACGTGCCCGATGTGGTGCTGCCCGTCAGGGCGTTGTCCGAGAAAGACCGCACCGATCTGGAGTTCGCGTGCGGGCTTGGCGTGGACTGGGTCGCGCTGAGTTTCGTGCAACGCGCCGCCGATGTGGAAGAGGCGCGCACCCTGATTGCCGGCCGCGCCGCGATCATGGCCAAGATCGAGAAACCTGCCGCTCTGAACGAGATCGACGCCATCCTGGCGGCCTCGGACGGGCTGATGGTGGCGCGCGGTGATCTGGGGGTGGAGATGCCTGTACAGGCGGTGCCGCCGATTCAGAAACGCCTGGTTCGTCAGGCCCGGGCCGCGGCCAAGCCGGTGATCGTGGCCACGCAGATGCTGGAATCGATGATCGAAAGCCCGATGCCCACGCGCGCGGAAGTGTCCGATGTTGCCACGGCGATCTATGAGGGCGCTGACGCCATCATGCTATCGGCCGAATCTGCCGCCGGCGCCTATCCGGTAGAGGCAGTGCAGACGATGCACAATGTCGCGCTATCCGTCGAAAGTGACCAGACATGGCGCGAGGTGATCAACGCATCGCGCCGGATCGCGCATACCAGCGTGGCAGACGGCATTGTGGCCGCCGCGCGTGAGATAGCGGAAACGACCGATATCAAGGCGATCTGCTGCTTTACCGAATCCGGCTCTACGGCTGGAAAGGTCGCGCGGGAACGCCCGCAGGTGCCGATCATCGCGCTTAGCCCCAATCCGGCCACGCTGCGCCGCCTTTGCCTGACATGGGGCACGCATTGCGTTCTTACCGGACAGATCAAACGATTCAAATCTGCCGTGGTCAGTGCGGCACAAGGCGCGCGCGCGCTGGGTATTGCCGACAAGCATGACCAGATCGTGGTCACGGCCGGCGTGCCCTTCAACGTGCCCGGCACCACCAACATTCTGCGCGTGGCCCCCTGCGACGAACGCTTGATCTACAGTGCCGAGACCGAATAGCCTGTATCCTGCCTGACAGCAGCCCGCTTCGGGCCTCTGGCTGGCCGGAGTGTAGATGGACCGCGACCTGATCCTGCTGATCGGCCTGTGCTTTTTGCCACTGGCCTTTGTCGCGCTTGTCTCGGCCTGGGCCGACAGGCGGCGCCCCTGGGCGGCGCTTATCCTGGGGGTCATGGGCGGGGGCATGGCCGGCTGGGCGCAATTCACCCATCCGCAAGGCGGATATGCCCTGGAAGATCTGCCTACCATCGCGCTGGAAACCCTTGCGCGGCTGATGAACTAGGGGCGCATGCGCGCGCCCCCCCTTGCATCCTGGGCGTGACCGGCCTATAGGCGCGCATTCGATCACCGCGTGGCCGGCCTATGTGGCATGCCGAGTCGCGCGCAACAACCTCTCGAAAGACAGGAGACGGAAATGCCCAAGATGAAGACCAAATCGAGCGCGAAAAAGCGCTTCAAGGTCACCGCGACCGGCAAGATCAAGTCGGCACAGGCCGGCAAGCGGCACGGCATGATCAAACGTACGACGAAATTCATCCGCGACGCGCGCGGCACCACGGTGCTGAGCGAACCGGATACGAAGATCGTCAAGACCTACATGCCCTATCACCGCTAAGGAGAACTGATCATGGCACGCGTCAAATCCGGCAAGGTGACCCACGCCCGCCACCGCAAGGTGATCAAGGCGG
>JAFIED010000160.1 GCA_020832805.1 Pararhodobacter sp. | reverse complement strand
AGACCCGCGCGCGTTACATACTGGTCGGGGTCTTCACCCTGCTTGGCCTGCTGGCGGGACTGGGCTTCATCCTGTGGCTGGCCAAGGTGCAGCTGGACCGCACCTATGCCCGGTATGACATCGTGTTCGACAGCGTGGCCGGGCTGGGGCAGGCCAGCGCGGTGCAGTACAATGGCGTCAGCGTCGGGCAGGTGCTGACTATCGCGCTGGACCTCGACGATCCGTCACTGGTGCGCGTGCGCATCGAGATCTCCGCCAGCACGCCCATCCGCGCCGATACGGTGGCCAGCCTTGCCACGCAGGTTGTCACCGGCGTGTCCTATGTGGCGCTGGAGGGTGGAAGCGCTGCCTCGCCGCCCCTGCGGCCCGTCCCGCCGGCCGAGGTTGCGGTGATCGCGTCCAGACCGTCGGTCATGCAAGGGCTGATCAGCGATGCACCGAACCTGCTGGCCGAGGCGATCCTGCTGATGCGCGACATCCGGGCCTTTACCACCCCCGAAAACGGTGCGGCGATCACCGCGATCCTGTTGAATGTGGAACGCGCGACCGCCCGGATCGACACCATGGCCACGCAGGTCGAAACGGTCATGGCCGCAACCGAGGTGACGCTGGCCCGCGTCGATGCTGTCCTGATCGAGGCGCAGGGCACCCTTGCCGGGGCCAATGCGATGATCGCCACCGACATTCCCGGCATCCTGCGCAGCCTCGATACGGCCATCGGCGACTTCGGCCGCGCGGCTTCGGGGCTGGAGGGTTTCACCCGCACCGGCCTGCCGCAGTTCGGCGCCTTTGCCACCGAGGCGCGGGGGCTGGTGGCCAACATCAACGCCCTGACCAGCCGGATCGGCAGCGATCCGGGGCGGTTCCTGCTGGGCACCCAGACCCCGGACTACAGGAGATGACGCCGATGCAGCCATTACGTTTCGCACCCCTTGCGCTCATCCTGGCGCTGCTGTCCGGTTGCGGCGCCCTGACCGCAGTGTCCGACGCCAGCGCGCGCATGGATGCCTATACCCTGACCCCCCTGCCCCGGGCCGAGGGCGATGCCGCCACGGGGGCGCGGCATCTGATCGTCGAGCTGCCCACCTCGGCCGGGGCGCTGGCGACCGATCGGATCCTGATCAGGCCGGTCCCGGTCCAGGCCCAGTATCTGCCCGACGGCCGCTGGTCCGAACCCACCCCGGCGCTGGTGCAGACCTTGCTGGTGGCGTCGTTCCAGAACCTTGGCGGCTTCCGGCTGGTCGGGCGCGCGGCGGCAGGACTGCAACCCGATTACACGCTGATGACCGAACTGCAGGACTTTCACGCCGAACCTTCGGGCGCGGGGACGACCCCGCTGACCGTCCGGGTCGGGGCCATGGCGACGCTGATCCGCGAATCCGACCGGCGGATCGTCGCGACGCGCCGGTTTGCGGCAACGGCCGGTGTCGCCTCGGACGACACGCTGGCGGTTGTCAGTGGGTTCGAGACGGCCACTCAGGCCCTGCTGCGCGATGTCGTCGTCTGGACCCGCACGCAGGCACGCTGACAGGGCCGGCGGCGCGGCCTCTCGCGCCGGCACTGGCTGACGATCCCTCCGTCGCAACGCCTGCCAAGCCTCGGCTCTAACCTGGATCAGTTTCGCGGTGGTGCCTTTCCGGTAGTCACTGATCTCAATCAGACCCTCGCATTCTCTGTCGACTCGCCGGCGTCCCGCCGGGTGCAGGGACGTGCATGTCAGAAGGAGCCTGGCGATGGACAGCCGGTCGACGCGGACCAGAGTGACGTTTTCCAAAGCCTTTGCGCTTCGAGGATCCGACGACCTGCTTCCGGCAGGCGAGTACGATCTGATCGTCGAGGAAGAGCGCCTGCAGGGGCTCACCTTCGACGCCTGGCGCCGCACCGGCGCCTTTCTGGAGATCCCTGCGAACCCGCGTTCTCCGGGACGAACCGAACTGCGTCCGGTGACGGATGCAGAGCTTCAACAGGCTCGCGCCCATGACCACGATCGGGATGCCGGGACGCCCCTTCACTCTGATGCGGACAAGCATCCGCGAAAGGAAACACCATGAACACCCCCGAATGGCTGATCCCGGGCCTTGTTGGCGCGGCCCTGGGCGGCGTGATCGTTGCGGTTGGCGGTTTCAGCGCGCTTGGCTGGACGACAGGCCCCCGGGCCGACACGCTGGCGCGAACCATGGCCACCGAACAGGTCATGGCCGCGATGGTGCCGGTTTGCGTCGAACGCTCGCGCGCCGATCCCGAGCGCATGGACCATCTGGCGACCATCCGGCAGGCCTCCGGCACGGGCCGGCGGGATGCGCTGATGGCAACGGGCTGGGCGACGATGCCGGGCAGCACGGCGCCCGACCGTGCGCTCGCGGCAGCCTGTCTGACCGCGCTTGACCTGCCTTCCAGCTGATCCGCCCCAAAGCCGGAAAAACCCATGTCAAGCATGCCTTTCGGAGTGCAGCCCAGTCGTCTGGCACCCGCGCGGAACAGATCCGCCTGGCCCACTGCCGAGAAGGAGCCACCCCTGGAGAATGGGCAAATCCATGAACGTAACGGGATCTGGGTCGCTACCAGCGGAGGCGTCTGGCTGGGTGACTATACCCGGCGCGAGAACGCCATTGCCGCGGTAACGGCGGCGGGGCGAGACAGGGCTTGCTCGTGACCGGCTCTCCGGTTTCGGGCCGACGAATTTATATGAAAGGACTGAGATGCAGGGCCCGATCAGCAAGACGACAGCGGTCTTTGCCGAACCGTTCCGGATCCCCGGCGTGGACGAGGTGCTTCCGGCGGGTGAGTATGACCTCGAGACCGAGATCGACGCGCCGCCCGATCATCTGCACCCCGAAAGGTGGAAAGCCTCGGTACTGGTCCGGCTTCATCCGCGCCTTTCGCATCCCGGGATGCACCGCACCCTGACCGTTCCGCTGTCTGCGCTGGAACATGCCCTTGCCCGTGACAAGCTGACCGGCCGCAATCTGGTGGATTTCTTCATCGAGGACATGCTGTCCGATCCGATGATCCGTCTGGTGATGGCCGCCGACCGGGTGTCGGACAGTGAGATACGGCAGCTCTATGCGCGCGCCAGTCGCGCGCCCGATCCGGAAGTCAGGGACCTCCGCACTGGCGAAGGGGCGCGCGCGCAACGGGACAACCAGGATGCGGCGGCGCTGCAGCGTGCCGAGAATGAAGGCATGCCCCCGCGCCGCGCCAAAGCCCACCTGGCCGGCGCAAGGCCGATACGACAAGATCAGATGTGATGCGCGCAGCAAGGTCGCCCGGCATAAGAAACAGCCTGCACCATCGTGTGAAGGGACGAGGCCAATTCCCGTCGTTTGGGCTGGTGCAGCGCCTTGCTCTCACCATGATCCTTCTGTTCGCAGCCGCGAGCCTTGCCGGACAGGACCGCCCTGCCCCGCCGCCCGTAATCGTGCTGACCGCGCAAGGGCCCGTGTCGCCCGCCATGTCGGATTACATCCGCCGCAACCTTGACGCCGCCGCCGCGCGTGGCAGCCCGCTGGTGGTGCTGAAGCTGGATACGCCGGGCGGTCTGGACACATCCATGCGCGAGATCATCCAGGCCATCCTGGCCTCGCCGGTGCCGGTGGCCGCATGGGTGGCCCCACAGGGCGGGCGGGCGGCCAGCGCGGGAACCTATATCCTTTACGCCAGCCATATCGCGGCGATGGCCCCGGCCACCAATCTGGGGGCTGCAACCCCGGTTTCCCTGACTTCCCCGGGTGCAACGCCGGGTGACAGACAGGACGAGCCGCGCGCGCCGCTGCCTTTCGGCCCGTCGCGGGGTGACGACGGTGAAGCCGCGCCCGCGGACGCGCCCGCTGTCCCGCCTCGGCCGCCCGGATCTGCGATGGAGGCCAAGGTCATCAACGATGCCGTCGCCTATATCCGCGGGTTGGCCGAACTGCGCGGCCGAAATGCCGACTGGGCCGAGGCGGCCGTCCGGCGGGGCGAAAGCCTTAGCGCCGGTGCCGCCGCGGCCGAGGGGGTGATCGACTTTGTCGCCGCCGATCTGGAGGAGCTGCTGCGCCAGGCCGATGGCCGCGAAGTGATGATGGAGACCGGCCCCCTGACCCTGGCCACCGCCGGGCTGGCGCATGAGGTTGTCACCCCGGACTGGCGCACTGCATTCCTGAGCGTGATCACCAATCCGAACGTGGCGCTGATCCTGATGCTGGTCGGCGTTTACGGCCTGATCCTGGAATTCCTGAACCCCGGAGTTCTGGTTGCGGGCACGATCGGGGGGATCAGCCTGCTTATGGGCCTTTACGCGCTGGCCCTGCTGCCGATCAGCTATGCCGGGATCGGGCTGATCCTGCTGGGCCTGGCACTGATCCTGGCCGAGGCCTTTGCGCCGTCCTTCGGCATCCTGGGCATCGGCGGCACCGCAGCGCTGGTGCTGGGCGCGGTGATCCTGATCGACACCGACGCGCCCGGCTTCGTGGTCTCTGTGCCGATTGTCGCGGGCGTGGCGGTGGCCGGGCTGGTCTCGACCCTGATCATCGCACGCCTTGCCGCCCGGTCCTTCGGCGCAAGGGTCGTCAGTGGCGCCGAGGGCATGATCGGTGGCCCTGCCACGGTGCTGGAGTGGCAGCAGGGCCGCGGCCATGTCTGGGCGCAGGGCGAACGCTGGCAGGCAAGCGGCCCGGAGGCGCTGAACCCGCAAGAGGTGGTGCGCGTCACCGCGATCAGGGGCCTTGAGCTTCAGGTCGAACGCCACGCCTCCGTCAACTGAAACACGGCCCCAAGGGGCAGGAGGATGACATGGAATTTCTTTATGATCTTGGTTTCTACGGCGTGCTGGTCGTCTTCGTTCTGGCGCTGCTGGCCTCGGCCATCAGGATTCTGCGCGAATACGAACGCGCGGTGGTCTTCACGCTCGGCCGCTTCACCGGGGTCAAGGGCCCCGGGCTGATCATCGTGATCCCGGGCATTCAGCAGGTTGTCCGCGTGGACATGCGGGTCAAGGTGCTGGACGTGCCCAGCCAGGACGTGATCAGCCGCGACAATGTCTCGGTCCGGGTCAATGCGGTGATCTATTTCCGCGTCATGGACGCCGAACGCGCCACCATCCAGGTGGAGAATTTCATGCAGGCCACCAGCGAATTGGCGCAGACCACCTTGCGTTCTGTGCTGGGCAAGCACGAGCTGGACGAAATGCTGTCCGAGCGCGACACGCTGAACCGCGACATCCAGGAATTGCTGGATGCCCAGACAGACACCTGGGGCATCAAGGTCTCGAATGTCGAGATCAAGCATGTCGACGTGAACGAGAGCATGATCCGCGCCATCGCCCAGCAGGCCGAGGCCGAGCGCGAACGCCGCGCCAAGGTGATCAACGCACAAGGCGAGGCTCAGGCGGCTGAAAAGCTGCTGGAGGCCGCGCAGATCATGTCCCGCGACCCGGGCGCGATGCAGCTGCGCTATCTCAGCTCGCTCAACACCATCGCGGCCGAGAAGAATTCGACCATCATCTTCCCGTTTCCTATGGAACTGGCCGGGCTGATCCCGGGCCTCAAGGTGGTCGCATCAAAGGATTGACGGACCGGCCCGCGCCCCGTGCGGCCCTCCCAGACATGGCCGATGGCCGGAAGGACGACCCGATGCCCGACATCACCGCCCGAGGCGCCGTCCAGCAGTCGCTGCGGCCCTGGCTGTGGGCCGCGTTGCTTGCGCTCATGTCCCTGCCCGTCGCCGCGCAGGACGGCACAGGCCCCGCGCCTGACAATGCGCAGGACCGACGCTATGGCGCCGGATGGGACTGCGATCCGGGTTTTCGCCTTGCCGACGAGGCTTGCCTGGCGCTGGACATCCCCGAGAACGCCTATGCCACCGGGCGGGCCCACGGCACCGGCTGGGCCTGCCGGCATGGCTATCGTGAGATGCGTGACGGCACCTGCGACGCGATCGCGATCCCGGCCAACGCGTTCCTCGATGCCTCGGGGCTGGGCTGGGACTGCGCGCGCGGCTACAGCAAGCGCGGCGACGGCTGCGCGCTGATCGAGGTGCCCGCGAACGGGTACCTTTCCAACAGCAGGAGCGGCCCCGGCGGGGCCTGCGAACGCGGGCATGTCCCCCAGGCCGGGGCCTGCGTGGCCATCGCGATCCCCGAAAACGCCTATGCAACCAACACGACGCATGGCGCGGCCTGGCGCTGCGAGCGCGGCTTCGTCCAGACCGGCGACCGCTGCGATCCGGTGCCCGGTCCTGCGAACGCGTTTCTGGACGACCGCACGCATGGCCCCGGATGGCGGTGC
>JAFIED010000136.1 GCA_020832805.1 Pararhodobacter sp. | reverse complement strand
CGACCAGTTCTTCATCTTCCGGCCCTTTGCGCATTCCACTAATGGCACCGGCCCCGTGCGTGGCCTGATCCATATCGGCGCGTCCACCCATCCGGGGCCGGGGCTGGGCGGCGGGTCCGGCTTCAACGCGGCAAAAAGGCTGGGCGCATGAACGACGCATCCCAGCCCCTGGCCGCGCCCGACGGGGCGGAAACGGCCCAGCCGGTCGCCCCCCTGCCCCGGCTGGGCGAAATGGGGCTGGCCAATTTCGCCCCCTATCTGATGAACCGCATCATGGGCCGCTACAACGCCTCGCTGCGCGAAGAGATGGCCGCGCAGGGGCTGACCACGGCCAAGATGCGCGCCATGGCCACGCTGTCGGTCATCGAACGCCCGCTGATCCGCGAACTGGCGGTCTATTCGGTGGTCGAGCAATCGACCCTCAGCCGCGCGCTGGACGGCCTGGCCGCCGACGGGCTGATCAGGCGCGAGCCCGACGCCACCGACAGCCGCGCCACCCGCGTGCAGCTGACCGAGGCCGGGCGTGCAGCATTCGAGGCGCTGTGGCCGCATATGGCCCGCGCCCACGAAGACATGTTCCGCGACATTCCGGATGCCGAGCGTCTGGCCTTTGTCGGCACCTTGCAGAAGATCCTGCGCAATATCCGAAAGCACGACCTGTAGCCCCCTGGCGCCGCCCTGCCCGGAATTGCCGTAACGTCAGACATGGGCCAGCCGCGGTGGCTTGATGCAGATCAAGGAACTGTCGGCAGCGTTGGCCGCAAGTAGACTCTGCCGAACGGTCTGGCGATGTTGCAAAGGGGTATGATGATGTCGCGTCTTGTCTTCTTCACCGCCGACGATGGTACCCATGGGCGCGAGTTGTGGGTCACCGACGGCACACCCGGCGGCACGCGGATGATAGATATCAATCCCGGCCCCCAAGGCAGCTGGCCCAGCCACTTTGCCGTCCTTCCTGACGGCAGGGTGGTCTTCCAGGCCTCCGATGCCGGTATCGAACAGCATCGCACCGAACTCTTTGTCAGCGATGGCACCGACGATGGAACCTTTATGGTGCGCAACATCGGCGGCATCGGCTTTAACGGCGAGCCACGTTTCATGACCCCGCTGGCTGACGGGCGGATTGTTTTCAGCGCCGCCGACGGCCGACGCCCGGCTGAGGGTCACTCTGGCAGAGAACTGTGGATCACCGATGGCACGGCGGCGGGGACAGAACTGCTGAAGGACATCAACCCCGGCGCGCGTAACGGGGGCTGGGCAAACAACAGCGACCCCAGCCAGTTTCAAGTCCTGGGCAACGGCAAGGTGGTGTTCTTTGCCGATGACGGCGTGCACGGGCGCGAGCCATGGGTGACCGACGGCACCCCCGAGGGCACCTTCATGCTGCGCGACCTGACGCCGGGTCCGGAGGGCACCACTGGCTTTTCAAGCAACACCCGGCTGCTGGATGATGGCCGCCTGCTGATCAACAACGCCTATGTCACCGACGGCACCCGCGAGGGCACGGTGCCCTACGACCCGGAACCCGCGCCCGACCCGGAATTTCCCCGCCAGCCCGATCTGTTCGGGCGGGGCATAAACCAGGACGCCTATCCCGTAGAGCGGGTCTCATTCCCCGTCGGCCTGAGCGAGACGCGCAGCCTCTTTGCGGCCAACGGGGCACAGAAGATCAGCGCCGACCGGTTTCAGGGATTCGAGCTTGTCGAAAAGGTGCCAGAGAGCGCAGGGACCTTTTCCTTCCAGATATTCGCAGAACACGGCTCCCGTTTTGCGATGATGATCTCGGGGCCGGACGGCAGCGTGTTCCGCAGCGGCAGCGCCCACCGCAGCCTGTTCGGCGACGACCCCGATGCAAACGCGAATACCAGCATCAGCGTACCGGTGCAGGACCTGGGGGATGGTCCGATCGTCATTTCCGCGATGGCACCGGCGGTGAGGGTCACCAACGATCAGGATGCACGGATCAGCGTCACCTACTCGGGGGCGAACGGCTCGGTCACACAGGAATCCATCCATTTCAGCGCGCCGGGCACGCGCTGGATGGCACCCAGTTTCGAGACCATGCAAGCGCTGGGCGACGGCCCGATCAGCGTCAGTGCCGTGCGGGGCGAGGTGCGCGACGAGGGCAATACCACCAGAACCATCAACCTGCGCTATGAACTGACTGATTTTCACGGCGTCATCCCCACCGGGCGTGAACTCTGGGTCACCGACGGCACCGAAGCCGGCACCCGCATGATCGCCGATATCCTGCCCGGTGCGATCGGCAGCGATGTCAGCAACTTCATGCGCTTTCTTGACGGCCGGGTGCTGTTCAGTGCCGTCGACGGTACGCCCCCGGAAGCGGGCGAACCGGCGGCAAGCCTGTGGATCACCGACGGCACATCCGGCGGAACCATCAAACTTTCCGACGGGGTGGGCCAGATCGACCCCTCGATGATCAACAGAGACCCGATCAGCCCTGGACAGGACAAGCTGGTCATTCTTTCACGCGGCGGTAACGCCTTGTGGGTGACCGACGGCACCCCCGCCGGCACCGACCGGATCGCCGAGAATATCGCGCGGGTGGACCGCTCGGCAGAGCTGCAGGACGGGCGGTTTCTGGTGGGCACCACCGGCACCGGCGCCGAGGCCACCAAGGCGATCTGGGTAACCGACGGCACGGCGCAAGGTTCGCTTCTTGTCGCCGAAGGTGTGGAACTGCCCTTTGGCTGGGACAACAGTCATTACTTTGTTGACAAGGACTTGGTCGTTGTCCGTTACAACGACTCCGAAACCGGTGCCGAACCCTGGGTGCTGGACCTTGCCCAGGGTGGCTTCACACGACTGGCCGATATCAACCCGGGCCCTGACGGCAGCGCGCCACAGGAATTCATCCTGGCCATGCCCGAGTCGATGCGGGTGCCGAATTCGACCCTGTTTGAAACCCGCGTCACCCTGCTGGACGAGGCCGAAGACAGCTTTTCCCTGCGCCCCTTCTTTTCCGACCCGATGGGCGGGGCCCTGTCGTTCTTTCTGGAAAACCTGCCTGCGGGCGTCAGCTTTGACCCGGCCACGGCCACCGTCAAAGCCGCACCCGATGCCACACCGGGCCGGCATGAGGTCACGGTAAACGCCGACAGTGCGGGTGGCGGCCGGGCAAGCGACAGCTTTGCGTGGGATCTGGTTGATACCGGTTTGCTTCGGCTTTCGTCGGACGGCGGCTGGGGCCGTGAGACGCGCGACAGTCCGATCACGCTGGAATCCGGGCACACGCTGACCATTGGCCTG
>JAFIED010000132.1 GCA_020832805.1 Pararhodobacter sp. | reverse complement strand
CCGCGCCTCGAACTCCTGGCGCGACATCGGACGATCTGATGACCAGCGTGCGGGCATGACGGAACAATACAGGAACAACAGGCTTGACACAACCCCCAGCTCCTACATCTTGAGCGTCCGGCCTCAAGGGGATAAGCCTTTGGATTGGAATTTCCAGCATTCGCCACGGATCGACAGCAAGGTAACATTGCCGGGCACGGACAGGCGGCACCCGCAGCGGTTGCGCTCTTTATCCGCCTAATCGCTTGCAACTTCACGCAGTCCGGTCTTTTGGGGCGCCGATGCCGCATTCGCGGCGCGCTGGATCTCGGCGATCAGATGCGCGGATTGAAACGGCTTTCCCGCGTGGCCCGCGAAACCGGCATCGCGATATTCCTGAATCTGGTGGGTCATCACATTCGCCGTAATCGCAAGAAACACCGGCGGCTCGGCGCCATGCGCAACGGCTTTGGCGCGCAGGGCGGCAAGCGTCGCGACACCATCAAGATCGGGCATCGAGATATCCAGAAGCACGGCGTCGAACATGCCCGGCTGCCATTCAGCAAGCGCGGCCCGCCCGCCTTCGACCATGCGGACGCGGGCGCCGGCGCGTTCCAGCAGAATGGACAGCAGCTTGCGATTGACCGCATTGTCGTCGGCGGCAAGCAATGTCAGGCCCGCCAGCGGGCGAATGCCCGCCGCCCCCGCCAGGGAAGCTTCTGCGATTTTCGGCTCAGGGGCGGCTTCGGCAAGTGGCAACGTGACAGTGACGCGGGTGCCCCGGCCCGGCGCCGTATCAAGGTCAATCGTGCCGTTCATCTGATCCACCAGGGCCTTGGTGATTGTCATTCCAAGACCGGTGCCGCCGAAACGACGAGCGACCGATCCGTCGCCTTGCTCGAATTCAGCGAAGATGCGCGCGGCCTGTTCGGGGTTCATCCCGATACCAGTATCGCGAACGTCGATCCGCAAGGGTTCTCCGGGGGCGGCATCGAGCCGGACAGTCACGCTGCCGGTTTCGGAAAACTTGATGGCATTGCCGACAAGGTTGTGCACCACCTGAAGGATACGGTGCTGATCTCCCAGGCGGCGGGGTGCGTCTTCGCCCGGGCCTGTCACGTTGAATTCCAGACCCTTTTCCTGCGCGGCGGTCGCGTGCAGGGCGGCGATGCGCGCGGTGATCTGGGCAGGATCGAACGGCATCATCTCGATGTGCATCTTGCCTGCATCGATCTTGGACATGTCCAGCACATCGTTGAGGATGCTCAGCAGCGTCGCGCCGCTTTCGCGGATGATCCGGGCCATCGCCCGGGCCTGCGGATCGGTCAATTCGTTTTCCAGAAGCTCGGCCATGCCCAGCACACCATTCAGCGGTGTCCGGATCTCGTGGCTCATGTTGGCGAGGAATTGCGATTTCGTGCGGCTCGCAGCTTCGGCCCGCGCGCGCGCGGCTTCCAGCGAACGGGCAGTTTCCAGCTCTTCGGTGATGTCTGCCAGGGCGCAGACGGTTCGCGCCTCGACCCCGGCCCTGCCAAGCCGGGCGACATTGACGGACAGCGTTCGGGCCGCCCCATCCGCCCGCCGAAATCCGACGCGCAACCCTCTTTGCCGGCCGGTAGAGCCGATGACCGCGCTGAACCGGGCAACACCGGGTTCGATATCGCCTTCGATTGGCGGGAACAGGATGGCATGATGCACGCCCGGAATACGATCGGCGGGAATTCCTGCCAGCTTGCCGGCTTCGGCATTGGCAAAGATCGCGTGCCCGTCAGCATCGAACGCGATGATCCCGGTCATCGTCGTCTGCATCAGAAGTTGCAGATAATCGCGTTCGGTGGCCAGCCGCGCCTCGAGCGCCTCGCGTTGCGTGACCTCGTGAAGGGCGATGACGCGTCCCATTTCAGCCTGTCGGTCCAGGGGTGTTTCCACCGGAAGGATGCGAACGTCAAAGCGCCGTTCCCCGACCGTCAGCGTCGGAAGCCGTTCGGGCAGGGCAGGCGAAAGCAGGTCCGACGCGCGGTCGGAAAGCGGTGTCCAGTCGTCCAGATGGCCGGCAGCGCGTGTCTTGCCAAACAGGTCGAGTGCCGCAGGGTTGGCCGAGGCGACCGCGCCGTCCGGCAGAACGATCAGGATCGGAGACAGTGAATTGCCCCAGAGAACCTCCAGCGACACGGCCCGAAGGTCGAGCATCCGGTCCGTGATGACAAACCAGGAAAACGCCATCATCGCCAAGGCATAGGCATAAGCCGTCGGGTCGATGCCGGAAACGGTGACCCCGCCCAGCACATAGCCAAGATTGGCCGCCACCGGCATGATCAGCACCAGAAGCCATGCCAGAAAGAACGGCCGATGCGCCCTTTGCGCGCGTTTCAATCCGCGCACCAGAACCATCACCCCCGCGATGACGAAAAGGTAAAGCCAGGCGGCTGCGATATAGAACAGCGGGCCATGGTCATAGACGACCTGAGCAGGTTCGCCCCCCGGCACAAGCCCCGTCGCAGGGCCATAGAACTGCCCGTGCCAGGCATTCGTCGCCGCCATCGCGAACAGGGCAAGCGGCCCTGCGGTAATCGCCAGCCGGCGCAGGCTGTGCCGCCATCGGTCGCGGCCGCGCGCATAATCGTCGAAGAAAAAGCACAGCGCGATGGGCAGCAGCCCGATACCCAGCCAGGCGGCCTGGGCCCATGCGACCTTGCAGGCCTCGGTCATCGCGCGATGTTCAAGCGTCACTGCCCCCAGCCAGAGCATCGCGCCAATCATGCTGGCCATGAAGAACGGCTTGCCATGAAACCTGTGGTTTCGGCCGACCCATGCCAGACACAGGGCCAGCACCAAAAGCATCAGCAGGGCGGCAATGTCGATCGGCGTTGATGGGGCAAGCCGGAAGCACTCAGCCATGGCCGACAATCGCCCTTCCGGCGTGACGCGTGTGTGGGTATGTGCCGCTCAAATCCCAAGTCTCCGGAATGTCGCGCACAACTTTAGCAGGAACGCTGGAAAGGCCAATAGCGCAGGGCGTGTGTCGCGTGCCCTGCCTTGCAGCGTCGCAGCATGCCTCGCGCGCGGCGACGCCCTAAAGTTGCGTCGCTATCCTGTGCCCTGGCGCATACGACAGTTGGACATGCGTGATCGCCCTGTCGCCAATCCAGGTCAGACGTTCCATGCAGAACAGCGCCGCACCTTCGACACAGCCAAGCCTTTCGGCAAGCCCTGCATCCGCCGCGCGTGCGAAAAGCGACAGGCTGCCGTCGGTGTAGGGCATGTTCGCGACCAGCCATGCATTGGCGCTTTCGCGCCCCAGGTCGACGGTCAGGATGCCCGGGGCCACATCCGGATCGATCCAGCGGTCTTCGTGGACATGCGGTGCGCCGTCAGCAAGGTGCAACGCCGACAGATGCAGCAATCTGGCGCCCTCGGGAACGGCCATTCCGGCGCGCACGGCAGGCGGTGGCACATCAAGCCCCTGGCTGATCAGCGCATAGCCATATCGAGCACCCCGCGATTCGATTTCGGTTCGCAGAACAGGGATGTCAAAGGTTGCCCTGCGCGAAGGTGCTACAGCAACCCGCGTGCCGGCCTTGCGGCGCCGTTCGATCAGGCCCGTGGCGGCAATCTCGCGCAGGGCGCGGCTGACCGTCGTGCGTGCGCAGCCGAATTCTGCGGCAAGATCGGCCTCGTTCGGGATCAGGCTTCCCGGTGGCCAGTCGCGCGCATGGATGCGGCGCAGAACCTCTGTACGGATTGCCTGCCACGAATTGCCTGTTTCAGATCGCATCGCGCAGCCTTCTTATCGTCGCCGCATATCTGGCGTTGATCCCGTCGCGCGCAACATGCCGTCCATCGCGCACCATATGGCGGCCTGCGGCCCAGACATCGCGCACCAGGGGGCGATTTTCCGCAAAGATCCAGGTATCCAGTATCGTGTCACCTCGCAGCCCGACAAGGTCCGCCGTCGACCCGTCGAGCATGACCAGGTCCGCCCAGCGCCCTGGCGCAATCTGGCCGCTGTCACGACCGGCAGCAATCGCCCCCCCTTGCGTGGCACTGTCGAACAGCACACGGCCCGTGGACCGGCCCGGTTCCGCCAGCACCGCACGCGTCCGGTCGCGCAGTCGTTGCGAATATTCGAGGCTGCGCAATTCCTCGGTCAGGCTGATGCGGATGTTGCTGTCAGAACCGACACCGAAGCGGCCAGCGGCGTCGCGCCAGCCGACGGCGTCGAATATCCCGTCGCCCAGCGATGCCTCGGTGATGGGGCACAACCCGGCGATAGCGCCTGTCGCGCCGAGTGCGGCGGTTTCCTGCCCGGTCATTCGGGTGCAATGGACAAGGCACCATTGCGGCCCGAGTTCGGCTTGTCCGATCAGCCATTCGACAGGCCGCGCGCCGCGGTTCGCCAGAACTTCGTCCACCTCTGCCTGCTGCTCGGCAAGATGCATGTGGATCGGTCGGTCGCCCGCGATCGCGATCGCGGATGCAAGCCCTGCGGGACTGACCGCGCGCAGGCTGTGCGGCGCGACCCCCAGCCCTGCATCCGGAGGCAGATGCGACAGCGCGCGTTCGGCTTCCGCCACGATCCTTGCGAAGGTGTCGGCGGAGTTCCCGAAGCGGATCTGGCCTGGCCCCAGCGCGCGCCCATCGCAACCGCCAACCTCGTACAGCGCCGGAAGCAGCGTCAGGCCGATGCCGGTTTCCGCCGCGGCGGCGGCGATGCGCTCGGACATTTCTGCCACCGAGGCATAGGGCAGGCCACCCGGCCGGTGATGCAGATAGTGAAATTCCACATTGCAGGCATATCCGGCTTCCAGCATCTCGGCCTGAACGAGCGCAGCAATCGCCTGCACGTCCTCGGGCGTCAAACGGTCCAGAAACCGGAACATCAGCTCTCGCCAGGTCCAGAAGGTATCACGCGGATCGGGGCCTCGGGCCTCGGTCAAGCCGGCCATCGCGCGCTGAAAGGCATGGGAATGAAGGTTCGCCGGTGCAGGCAGCAGGACACCGCCGCCGTTCGCCGCCGCTGCATCGCCCGAGGTCACAGTCGATATCCGCCCGTCATCGGCGATCTCGACAGTGACATCCCTTGTCCAGCCGTGCGGCAAGAGCGCCTGTGAAGCAAGGATGCGTTGCATGGTGTTTCCCGGTTCGCGGAAGTCGGTTGACAGAAAGTAATATGTGCATGCATATTATTTAAAAGATCATGTTTAACAAGTGAGAAAGCGTCTTGCCGTTCAGGGTTCTCAGCAACGCCACCCTTGCCACGATGGCGGGCACGGACATCGGGTTGGTGCCTGATGGCGCGGTCGTGCTGGAAGGCGGACGGATTGCCTGGGTCGGGCGGTTTGCGGATCTGCCCGACATCTGGTCGGACGCGCCGCGCGATGATCTGGGCGGCCGCCTTGTCACGCCTGCCCCCATCGACGCGCATACCCACCTGGTTCACGCCGGCAACCGCGCCGGCGAATTCGAGATGCGCCTGGAAGGTGCCAGTTATGAACAGATTGCCCGCGCTGGCGGCGGGATATTGTCCACCGTGGCAGCCACCCGCGCCGCGTCAGAGGACAACCTCGTCGCTGCGGCCCTGCCGTTGCTGGATGCGCTTCTCGCCGAAGGGGTGTCCACGGTCGAGATAAAGTCCGGCTATGGTCTTGATCTGGAAACGGAGATCAGGATGCTGCGGGCCGCAAGGTCGCTCGGCAACTTGCGGCCGGTGCGGGTGCGCACAACCTTTCTGGGTGCCCATGCGTGCCCCCCGGAATATGCCGGGCGACCGGATGCCTATATCGACGATATCTGCATTCCCACGCTGCGGGCGGCACATGCCGCCGGGCTGGTGGATGCCGTTGACGGGTTTTGCGAAAAGATCGCCTTTGATGCAGGCCAGATCACCCGTCTGTTCGATGCGGCGCGGGCCCTGGGCCTTCCGGTCAAGCTCCATGCGGAACAACTCAGCCATTCGGGCGGGGCGGCCCTCGCGGCCCGGTATGGCGCGCTTTCGGCCGATCATCTGGAATTCGCAACCGACGCTGACGCCAGCGCGCTTGCAACAGCCGGGACGGTCGCCATGCTTTTGCCCGGCGCGTATTACACGCTGCGCGAAACGCAGGCCCCGCCTGTCGCGGCTTTTCGCGCGCGGTCTGTGCCGATGGCGCTGGCGACGGATTGCAACCCGGGGTCGTCGCCCCTGGCCTCGTTGTTGCTGACGATGAACATGGGGTGCACGCTGTTTGGCCTGACCCCTGTCGAGGCATTGCGCGGCGTTACCGTGAACGCCGCCCGCGCGCTGGGGCTTGGCGATTGCGGGCGCATTGCGCCGGGCCTGCGCGCCGATCTGGCGGTCTGGAATGTCGGCTCTGCGGCGGAACTTGTCTGGCGCATCGGCTTCAACCCGCTTCATGCGCGCTATTTCGAAGGTGAGCCATGCTGACACTCGTTCCCGGAAATACCCCGCTGGCCGATCTGGAACGGCTCTGGCGCGAGGGGTGGCCAGCGCGGCTTGATGGCGCGGCGCGTCCCGCGGTCGAGGCCGCACGGGCTCGGGTAGCGGCCGCTGCGGCGGGGCGCGATGCCGTCTATGGGGTGAATACGGGGTTCGGCAAGCTTGCTTCGGTCAAGATCCCTTCGGAACAGACCGCAGAATTGCAGCACAACCTGATCCTGTCGCATTGCTGCGGGGTCGGTGCGGCGCTCGAGCTGCCGACAACGCGGCTGATGATGGCGTTGAAGCTGCTCAGCCTCGGGCGCGGGGCTTCGGGCGTGCGGTGGGAGGTGGTCGCCCAGATCGAGACGATGCTGGCGCGCGGGGTAACCCCTGTCATTCCCGAAAAAGGATCGGTCGGCGCGTCCGGAGATCTGGCGCCGCTGGCGCATATGGCCGCGGTGATGATCGGCGCTGGCGAGGCCGAATTCGACGGCCGGCGAATGCCGGGCGGGGCGGCGCTGGAACAGGCTGGCATCGCGCCGCTGACCCTTGGGCCCAAGGAAGGGCTTGCCCTGATCAACGGCACGCAGTTTTCCACGGCTCTGGCGCTGACTGGTCTGTTCGACGGCTGGCGCCTGATGCAGGCAAGCGTCGTGACATCCTGCCTGTCCACCGATGCGATCATGGGGTCAACCGCCCCGTTGCAGCCCGACATTCACCGCCTGCGCGGCCATCGTGGCCAGATCGACGTTGCACGGGAGATGCGTGCACTGATGGCGGGGTCCGGGATTCGCGAAAGCCACCGCGAGGGCGACACCCGCGTGCAGGATCCCTATTGTATTCGTTGCCAGCCGCAGGTGCTTGGCGCCGCCGTGGATTTGATGCGATTTGCCGCAACGACGCTTGAATGCGAGGCGAATGCGGTCACCGACAACCCGCTTGTGACGCCGGCCGGTATCGTTTCGGGGGGGAATTTCCACGCCGAGCCGGTCGCCTTTGCGGCAGATATCATCGCGCTGGCCCTGGCCGAGACCGGGGCGATTGCCCAGCGGCGGGTTGCCTTGATGGTGGATCCGACGCTCAGCTTCGATCTTCCGCCTTTCCTGACGCCGGAACCGGGGTTGAATTCGGGCCTGATGATCGCCGAGGTCACAACAGCGGCGCTGATGAGCGAGAACAAGCACCTGGCCAATCCCTGTTCGACCGACAGCACGCCAACCTCTGCCAACCAGGAAGATCATGTCAGCATGGCCGCCCATGGCGCGCGACGGCTTGGCCGGATGGTGGACAACCTGGCCGTCATTCTTGGGGTCGAGGCATTGTGCGCGGCACAGGGTGTGGAATTCCGCGCGCCCCTGGCGACGTCGAAGCCGCTGCAGGCGGCGCTTGCCGCGCTGCGCGCCGTCAGCCCGCCGCTGAAGGCGGATCGCTATCTCGCGCCGGATATCGAGGCCGCTGCAACGCTGGTGCGCACAGGCGCGCTGGTGCGGGCCGCCGGGCTGGAGTTCACGCTTTGATCGCCGGGGGGGGCGTGCCGCCTGTTGTCGTCGCCCGGGGCGTCGGGCCGGTGGTTTTGGGGCTGCCGCATACCGGAACCCATGTGCCGCCCGACATCGCGCGGCGGCTGAACGCGCGCGGCAAGCTGCTTGCCGATACGGACTGGCATGTGGACCGGCTGTACGAAGGGTTGCTGCCGGGGGCGACCAGCGTGCGCGCCACCTTTCACAGATATGTCGTCGATGCCAACCGCCCGCCCGATGGCAACAGCCTGTATCCCGGGCAGAACACGACCGGGCTGGTGCCATTGACGGATTTCGATGGCCTGCCGATCTGGGACATGCCGCCCCATACCGCCGAGATTGACGCGCGCCGCGCCGAATTCCACGCCCCCTATCACGCCGCGCTGGCTGCCGAGATGGCGCGCGTGCGGGCGATGCATGGCGTGGCGATCCTGTTCGATTGCCACTCGATCCGGTCGCGGGTTCCTTTCCTGTTCGATGGTGAATTGCCGGATTTCAACATCGGCACCGCCGATGGCGCCGCCTGTGATGCACGTGTGGCGGCGGCGGTGCAGTCGGTGGCGGCACGGGCGCCGGGGTATGCTCATGTGGTGAACGGCCGGTTCAAGGGGGGCTGGACAACGCGTCATTATGGCCGCCCGGCGCAGGGCTGGCACGCCATCCAGATGGAACTGGCGCAATCGACGTATCTGGACGCCGAACGCCCGCCCTTTGCCTATGCGCCCGCGCTGGCCGACCGCCTGCGCCCGATCCTTGCCGAGATGCTCCGCGCGCTTGCCGAACTCGCCCCCGATCTGAAAGGCTGATCCCATGTCCGACCCACGTCACAACCGGCGCGATATCTATCCCCCCACCGGCCCCGAGATCAGCGCGAAAAGCTGGCAGACCGAGGCCCCGCTGCGGATGCTGATGAACAACCTGCATCCCGATGTTGCGGAAAACCCGCATGAACTGGTGGTCTACGGCGGGATTGGCCGTGCCGCGCGCACATGGGCGGATTTCGACCTTATCTGCGACAGCCTGCGCAGGCTCGAGGCGAATGAAACGCTGCTTGTGCAGTCGGGCAAGCCGGTTGGCGTGTTCCGCACCCATCCGGACGCGCCGCGCGTGCTGATCGCCAATTCCAACCTCGTGCCGCATTGGGCAACTTGGGAGCATTTCAACGAACTCGATCGCAAGGGTCTGGCGATGTATGGCCAGATGACGGCGGGAAGCTGGATCTATATCGGCACGC
>JAFIED010000127.1 GCA_020832805.1 Pararhodobacter sp. | reverse complement strand
TGTTTGTGGGGGGGGTTTGGGTGGGGTGGGGGGGGGGGGGGGTGGCGGGGGGGGGGGGGGCGCCCCGCGCCGGGTACTAGGTACTGCTTAACGCGGGATGTTGACGGGCGTGTCGCGGCGATAGGCCTCGGCCATGGCGCGGGCAAAGGTCAGGATCGCCTGGCCATCGAACCCGCGCCCTTCGGCCTGCTCCAGCCATTCGGTTTCCAGCACCGACAGCCGGTCGCGCGCGGTGGCGATGTCGTCATCGCTCAGCGTCAGGAATTCGACGCCGCTGGCCTCCAGTCCGGCCTCGCCCAGCACATCGCCATTGGTCCAGGCAAAACCCGCCAGCATGGCGATGGCCATGCCCGAATGCCGCTCGATCGCCGCGCGGTGATCGTCCGACAGCGCGTTCCAGCTGTCTTCGTTGAAGGCGATCCAGAACGTGTCGGTGTAAAGACCCCCGGGGATGCGCGTCACTGACTCGATGACCGGCGTGATGCCGAAGAAGTCGATGGATTCGGACGGAAACGCAATGCCGTCGGCCACGCCGCGGGCCATCGCCGTTTGCGCTTCGGTCGGCGGCAGCTGCACGGCCGCGGCGCCCAGGGTCTCCATGATGCGCCCGGTCACGTTGCCGCCCACCCGGATGGTCGAGCCTTCGAGATCGGCAAGCGTTTCAACGCGGCCGCGTGCCATGTTGATATTCGGGTTGGAATGCACGAACAGCCCCACCACATGCGCGCCGCGATGTTCGCCATATTCGGCGCCAAAGCGGGTATAGGTCTGCCAGGCCGCGGCCGAACCCGCCCAGGGGTCAGGCGACATGAAGGGCAGGTCCATCACCTGCGTCATGGTGAAACGGCCGGGGTTATGACCGCTGACGCCGAAACCCACGTCAAAGGCCTGATCGAGCAGCAGGTCGAACTGCGCGGGCGGCGGGCCCAGGGCCGAGGTCATGATCTCGAAGCGCAGGCTGCCGTCTGTCTCGGCCTCGATCGCCGCGGCCCAGGGTTGCAGGATGCCGGCGACGATCAGGTGATGCATGGGCAGCCAGTTGCCCACGCGCAGGGTGGTGACCTCTTGCGCGGCGGCGGGCAGCGCGGTCAGGCCCATGGCGGCGGCCAGGGCGAGTGAACGAAGATGTCTCACGTTGGAACTCCTGTTGGTTGTCCGGGTTGCGGTGGCGTCGATCCGGCTTCTTGCGGCCGGTTCAAAGGGGGGTGTCGGCGCTGAGCTTGAAGATTTCCAGCGCGTCGGCATCGGAGCCGCCGCGCCGCTGCAGCAGGCGGAACTGTTCGGCGGCCAGCGCGGTAAAGGGCACGGGTGCATCGCAGCTTCGCGCCAGATCGCCCACCGAATCCAGGTCCTTCAGCATGGTATAGACATGGCCCAGCGGCGGATTGTGCATTGCCTGCACCATGCGCGGCACGAAAAGCTGCAGGGGCTTGCTGTCGGCAAATCCGCCGGCCAGCGCCTCGGGCAGGCGGGTGGCATCGACACCGGCGCAGGTGGCCAGGCGCGCGGCCTCGGCCAGCACGGCCATGGTGCAGCCGACGATGACCTGGTTGCACAGCTTGGTGGTTTGCCCCGCCCCCGATGGCCCCATCAGGGTAAAGCGGGCGGCCATTTGCAGCACCACGGGTTCCACCCGCGCAAAGGCCGCCGCATCGCCCCCGGCCATGATCGCCAGCGTCCCCGCCTCGGCCCCCGGCACCCCGCCGGAAACCGGCGCGTCGATCCAGTCCATGCCGTGTTCGGCCTTCAACCGCGCCGCCATCTCGCGCGTGGCCTCTGGCTGGATGGACGAGAAATCGACCAGGACCGAGCCCGCTTTCGCCCCCTGGGCCACGCCATGCGGGCCGAAAACGGCCTCGCGCACGGCGGCGGTATCGGTCAGGCACATGAACACGATGTCCGATTTCGTCGCTACATCTGCGGGGCTGGCCCCCAACGCAGCGCCGCGTGCGACCAGCGGTTCGGCCTTTGCCGCCGTGCGGTTCCAGACCGTGACGGTATTGCCCGCGTCCAGCAGGCGCCCGGTCATCGGCGCGCCCATCAGCCCGGTGCCGATATAGCCCAGTGTCGGTTTCGCGTTCATGTCCGGCCCCCTTTCCGCTTGCCGCGTGTCGTCTCTGGCCATTGTGCATTGCCGGCATGGGTTACCGCGCCCTCATGCGCCTGGCCCACGGTGGCGGCGTATTTCGCCAAGAGCCCGGCGCGGTGGCGCGGTTCCGGCGCCACCCATTCGGCGCGGCGGCGGGCCAGTTCGGCGTCATCGACCTCCAGCGTGATGGTGGCCTTCGCGCCGTCTATGGTGATGCGGTCGCCATCTTGAACCAGCGCCAGCGGCCCGCCCGTCGCAGCCTCGGGCGCTGCGTGGCCGATGCACATGCCGCGCGTGGCACCGGAAAAGCGCCCGTCGGTCAGCAGTGCCACCTTTTCGCCCATGCCCTGCCCGTAGATCAGCGCGGTCAGGCCCAGCATCTCGCGCATGCCGGGGCCGCCCTTTGGCCCCTCGTTGCGCACGATCAGCACATCACCCTCGCCATAGGCGCGGCCATGAACCGACTCGACCGCCTCGTCCTCGGATTCGAACACCCGCGCGGTGCCGGAAAAGGTCAGCGATTTCAGACCCGCCACCTTCAGCAGCGCGCCATCCGGGCACAGGTTGCCCTTCAGCACCACCACCCCGCCCGAGGCCATGATCGCATCCGACACGGGCCGGATCACCTCGCCATCGGGGGCTGGGGCATCGGCCACCACCTCGGCCAGCGTCCGGCCGGTTACGGTCAGCGTATCGCCATGCATGTAGCCATGCGCGATCAGTTCCTTGATCACCACATGCGCGCCGCCGATCTGATAGACGTCATAGGCGTGATACTTGCCGCCCGGGCGCAGGTTGCCGATGAACGGAGTACGCTGCAGCACCGCGGCCACATCATCGGCGGTAAAGCGGATGCCGGCCTCATGGGCGATGGCGGGAATATGCAGCGCGGTATTGGTGGACCCGCCGGTGGCGGCGACGATGGCGCAGGCGTTTTCCAGCGCCTTGCGCGTGATGATGTCGCGCGGCAGCGGGCCGCCGCGTTCCAGTATTGCCATCACCAGTGCCCCGGCGCGCTGACCCACGCCGCGCCGTTCGGCATAAACGCCCGGGATCATGGCGGAATTGGGCACGGTGATGCCCAGGGCCTCGGCCACCATGGCCATGGTGTTGGCGGTGAACTGGCCCGCGCAGGCGCCGATGGTGGGTTTGCAGACATCCTCCATCTGCGCCAGCGCGTCTTCGGTCATGGCGCCGGTCTGCACCGCGCCCACCGCCTCGTAGGCATCAAGCACCGACACGTCGCGCCCCTGAAACCGCCCCGGCAGGGCCGATCCGCCATAGACGAAGACCGAGGGCACGTTGCAGCGCACCATGCCCATGATCACGCCCGGCAGGGTCTTGTCGCAGCCGCCATAGCCCACCAGCCCGTCATAGGCATGGCCATGCACCACGGCCTCGATGCTGTCGGCGATGATCTCGCGGCTGACCAGGCTGAATTTCATGCCCTCATGGTTCATGCCGATCCCGTCGGAAACCGAGATGGTGGTGAATTCGCGCGGGGTGCCGCCGGCCATCAGCACGCCTTCCTTGGCGTAATCGACCTGCGCGTAATGGGTCATGTTGCAGGGCGTCACCTCGCCCTTCTGGCTGACGATGCCGATCATCGGCTTGGCGATGGCCGCGTCATCCAGCCCCATCGCGCGCATGAAGGCCCGGTGCGGCGTGCGGTCGATTCCGTCAGTGGTAATGCGCGAGCGCCAGGGGCCGCCAGAGGAAGAAGACATGCCGTTCCTTTCCAGAAAGTTGTAACCCAGAAGGTTTTGGCTTGAACATAACAGGCAACTGGCGTTTTCTGTCAACCGGGAATCGGTTGCCAGAGGCCATGGCCCTCGCCTTGGCCAGCCGGCAAGGAGAACACGATGCAACTGACAGCCAATCTTTCGATGCTTTTTGGCGAGATGCCCTTGGCACAGCGGCTGGGCGCAGCGCGAAAGGCGGGCTTCGACGCGGTGGAAATCCAGTTCCCGCAGGACAGTGATATCGCCGCCCTGCAGGCCGCCGTGGCCGAGACCGGCCTGCCGGTGGTGCTGATCAACGTGCCGCGTGGCACGGGTGATGAGGTCGGCCTGCCCGCGCTGCCCGGACGCGAGGAGGATTTCCGCGCCGCCGTGGCGCAATGCGCCCGCCAGGCCCGTGCGCTGGGGGTGCGCAAGGTCAATGTGCTGGCCGGTCGTCCGCCCGCCAATGCTGCCCCGGCCGATTGCCGGCGCGCGCTGATCGCCAACCTGCGCCACGCCGCAGGGGTGATGGCCGACATCGGGGTAAAGGTGATGGTCGAGCCGGTGAACCCCCATGATGTGCCCGGCTTCTTTCTGACCGGCCTTGCCCCGGCGCTATCGGTGCTGGCAGAGGCCGACCACCCCAACCTGTTCCTGCAATTCGACCTTTACCACATGGCGATCACAGAGCCGGACCTGTGCGCCGCCCTGGCTCAGGCCGGGCCGCACATCGGTCACGTGCAGTTCGCCGATACGCCGGGTCGGCATGAGCCCGGCACCGGCAGGATCGATTTTGCTGCCGCGCTGGCCGCGCTGCGCGCCACGGGCTATGCTGACGCCATTGCCGCCGAATACCGCCCCGACGGCCGCACCGAAGACGGGTTGGGCTGGATGGCGGGTTTCCGAAAGGCCCTGACATGACCGACAGTCCAGTTACCATTGCCGGCCTGATCGTTGCCGATATCCAGGGGGCTAATCCCTTTGCGCCTTATGCCACCACCCCGCCGCGCGGGTTGACAGATGCATACATGCTGCAAGATCGCGTGCTGGCGCTGCTGGGCGGCGACGCGCCGGGTGCCATCGGCGGCTGGAAGATCGCCGCCAATTCGGCCGCGCTGATGGGGCGGTTCGGGCTGGATGAGCCGCTTTCCGGCCGGGTGCTGGCATCTCAGCGCCAAGACAATCCGGCCCGGCTGCGCGCCGACGCCTACCGGCAATTCGCCTTCGAACCCGAGATTGCGGCGGTGATGGGCCGGTCGCTTGCGCCCGCTTCGGCGCCGTTCACGCGTGATCAGGTGGCGGCAGCGATCGACCGTTTCGTGCCGGCGATGGAACTGCTGGACATGCGCGAAGCCGACATGGCCGGCATGCATATCCCCGATGCCGTGGCGCAGAACATCTCGAATGTGGGCGCGGTGCTGGGCGGGCCGGGTATGGCGCCGGGGGCGCTGGACCCGGGCGCGGTGCGCACGCAGTTGATCATCGACGGCGAAACCCGCCATGATGTCACTGGCGCCGCCCCCCAGCACCCGCTGGACGCGGTCACCTGGCTGGCCAACCATCTGGTCGCGCGCGGTCTGATGCTGGAGGCCGGGCAGCTGGTTCTGTGCGGCACCCACAGCCCAATCTGGTATCATGACGGCCCCGGCGAGATCGAGGTCCGGATGGCGGGGCTGGGCGCGGTATCCCTGCGGCTGGAATAGCCCCTAGCCGCGCAGCCCCGGCAGGAACAGCACCAGCGCCGGAAAGGCCAGCAAAAGCAGGATACGCAGCACATCGGCCAGCACAAAGGGGATGACCCCGCGCATGACATCCGACTGGCGCAGGTTCCTGACCACGCCCTGGATGATGAACAGGTTGATGCCGATGGGCGGCGTGATCATGGCGATCTCGGCCACCGACACCACCATGATGCCGAACCACACCGGGTCATAACCCAGCGCCATGACCAGCGGAAACACCACCGGCACGGTCAGAAGCAGCATCGACAGCGCATCCATGAAACAGCCCAGGATGATATAACCCAGCAGGATCAGCAGCATGATCTGCGTGGGCGTCAGGGGCGAATCCTGCACCCATTGGGTCAGTACCCGGCTCATGCCGGTGCTTTCCAGGAAGAAGTTGAACAGTGCAGCGCCGATCAGGATCATGAAGATCATGGCCGAGGTGCGCGTGGTCTCCAGCGCTGCCTCCTTGAAATTCTTCACGCCTGCGCGGTTCCACAGCGCCAGCGCGATGGCCCCGACCGCACCGACGCTTGCCGCCTCGGTGGGCGAGAACCAGCCCATGAAAAGCCCGCCAATGACAACCGTGAACAGCAGCAGCGCCGGGCCGGCGCCCCGGCCCCTGGCGCGGGCGGCTGCCTCGGCCTCTGATACAGCGGGCGGGGGGGTGATCAGGCCCGGATTCAGGCGGATGCTGATCATCACCGCCACCGCATACAGCACCACCGCCAGCACGCCTGGGATCAGGGCACCGGCAAACAGCGCGCCGATCGAGGTTTCGGTCAGCAGCGCATAGATCACCAGCAGGACCGACGGCGGGATCAGCGCGCCCAGTGTCCCCGCCGCGGCAACCGAGGCCGCGCCAAGGCGGTCGGAATAGCCCGCGCGCCGCATCTCGGGTATGGCGATGCGGCCCATGGTGGCGGCGGTCGCCAGCGACGAGCCGCAGATGGCCGAAAACAGCGCGCAGGCCCCGATCGAGGCCAGCGCCAACCCGCCACGCACCCGCCCCACCACCGCATTGGCCAGATCAAACAAGCCTTGGCTGATGCCGGCGCGGGCCGCGAAAACCCCCATCGCCACGAACATCGGCACCACCGACAGGCTGTAGGGAAAGACCGCCTCGAATGGGGCGGTGCCCAGAATGAACTCGGCGCCGAACATGCCGCGCAGCACGCCGAAACCGACAACGCCCGCCACCGCCATGGCAATGGCCACCGGCACGCCCAGCAGCGTCATGGCCAGGGCAGCCAGAAAGCCCAGCAGGCCGATCAGGGGCGCGCTCATAGGTCATCGCTTTCATAAGGAGTGGGAAGGCGCTGCATGTGGCGCAGGATCACCAGCGCGATCGCCGGGATCGACAGCGCAAAACCGGCCAGCATGGGGCCCCAGAACCACAGCATCGGAATGGCCAGGTTCAGCGTGCTGTCGCGCCGCCCCATGACCTGCAAGAGCCCGTCATGGGTGCGCAGTGCCAGCATGATCATGAACGCCAGCACCAGTGCGCCCCCCAGCACCAGGATCGTTGCGCGCAGGGCCGGGCGCAGCCGGTCCAGCAGGATGGTGACCCGGACATGGCCGTCGACAAAAAAGGTATAGGGCATCGACAGGAACACGCCTGTCATGACGAACAGCTGCACCAGATCGACCACCCCGCGCACCGAGCCACCAAAAAAGCGCAGGATCACGTCGACAAAGGTCACCGCTGCCGCCACACCCAGCGACAAAGCGCCCAGAAGTGCCAGCGCTACGCAGCCCTTGCCCGTGATCGCCTCGAGGCGCAGAAATCCCTGCCTGATCATTTTAGTGACTGCCCGCCTTGCTGGTGCCAGTAATCGTGGTGACGTCAGCCGGCTGGCCTGCTGGCCCTGCCGGCTGACGCGTTGCGCGGGCCCGGGTCAGTCTGACCGGGCCTGCCAGGCGGCTTCGTATTCGGTGATCAGTTCCTGCGCGCGGGCGTAGATCTCGCGCGCATTGTCCACGCCCTCGGCCTCCAGCGAATCAAGCCACTGTTCGGCGACGGGGATGAAATGCTCGGTCCAGGCGGCGCGCTCTTCCTCGGTCAGGGTGATGATCTCGTTGCCGGCGGCCCGGGCGGCCTCCAGCCCCGGCACATCCCAGGCCGGCCAGTATTCGGCGCTGATGCGCTGCACCAGCCCCCGGCCCGAAGCCTCGTCAACGCAGGCCTGCACGTTCTCGGGCAGCCGGTTGTAGGTGTTCTCGTTCATCGCGAACCAGAACGAAGTGGTGTAGAAGCCGACCTCGGTGTGGAAATCCAGAACCTCGGCCAGGTTGAAGCCGAAGACCGCCTCATAGGGGAAGACGGTGCCATCGGCAGTGCCGCGCGACAGCACTTCATACGTCTCGCCCGGGGGCACGCCAACGGCGGTGCCGCCCATGCTTTCCACCGCCATGATCATCGAGGGCGAGGGCGTGCGGATGCGCATGCCCGACACATCAGAGGGCAGGCGCACCGCGCGCCCGCGGGTGTGCAGGTGCCCGGCCGGATGGGCATGAAGCGCCAGCATGTGCAGCCCTTCATAGGTGGGGGCCAGGAACCCCTCTTCATACAGCGACCACAACGTGTTGGCATTGGCATAGGACGAGCGCGCCAGATTCGGCGTGTCGATCACCGTGGCGGCGGTGAAGCGGCCCCTCGGAAAGTGGTTCAACCCATGCGCGATGTCCAGAAGGCCCGCGCGCAAATGGTCTTCCAGCCGCGTCACGGCACCCAGTTGCGAGCCGGCAGTATGGAACTCGAATTGCACCTGGCCATCGGTGCATTCGGTTACCTGATTGGTCCAGTTGACCGCCATATCGGCATGCGGCCCGGCCCCGGTGGGCCAGAAATGGCCGAATTGCAACGTGATCTGCTGGGCAGAAGCGGCTGTTCCTGCGCCCAGGGCAAGCCCCGCCACAGCCGCCGCGCAGGCGGCGCGTCTGATCGTCTTCATAGTAGTCCTCCCGTCTGTCTTTCTCGTGTTCTATGGCCCGGGTCCGGGCAAGGGCGCACGTGTCCCATGGCCCAAGATCAGCCGAATGCGCGGCGCTGGCAAGTGGCTGCCTGCCCTGAGCGCGCCATCACGCAGATAAAAACCCGGCGAGCACGCTTGAATCCACCCTGATGCTCGTATCCTGCGGCCGCCGGTACGGTGTGCCGCGGTGCCTGATGAGGGAGTGATCACCCGAAAACCGTTTTCCCGTTGCATGGCGTTTACGTCAAGGGATTGGCGGTCTTGCGTCATCATCCCGGACGCGGCCCGATGCTTGAGTCCATCATTCGCTTGATGTCCTGCCTTGGCGGCAAGGGGGCAGCGCCGGCGACACTGCAAGGGGTAATTCCCAACGGTCGCACCAGCCCCAGCCACGCCGCAGCATTTCGGAATGCCGGTGTGTGCCCACCATACGACACGCGTTTTCCATCAATGCCGGTTCAGTCTGAATGCCCCCCGTATCTTTTTGCCGCATGCTGCATTTGAGCCATCGCCAGATCATATTCGGCAGGCAAAAGGGCAAGGCGTGTCCGGCCAAGGTCGGCAAGCCGCGTATCCAGGTTGCATAGCCGGGCAGCCATCCAGCCCGATACGGCGGCCCAGCCCGCGCGCAGCATGGCACCGGCCACGGCCTCGGTGGCAGCCTGATCGGCGACGTGACGCAGGCAGGCGACATCGTCGGCGAAACGTTTGATCAGTGCGCGTGCCTGCGCTGCCTCTGGCGTGGCGAGCCGGTCAAACTCTTGCGTGGTTGTGTCCACCAGGGCCTGCAGGGTGACCCCATGATCACGAAAAAGGCGGCGCAGCAGGAAATCCTGCGCCTGCATGCCGGTTGTGCCCTCGAAAAGCGTTATGACCCGCGCCTCGCGCAGCAGACGTTCTGCAGGCCATTCGCGCGTATAGCCGGCGCCGCCCAATACCTGAATCGCCGTGTCGGCAGTTCGAAAGGCCGTTTCGCCACCGTAGGTCTTTGCCAGCGGCAACAACAACTCTGCGCGCATCCGTGCCCCGGCATCACCCGTCCGCGCCAGATCAAGGCTTGTTGCGACCTCCAGCACCAGTGCCTGCAGGATCGCGGTCTCGGCGTCGGCCTCGTCCAGCATACGGCGCACATCTGCATGACGCGCGATCGGCAACGGGGGCTTGTCCGGACGGCCGCCCTGGCGCCGTTCCGTCGCATAGGCCCGGGCAATGCCGGCGGCCCTTTGGGACAGGCCTATCCCCTGCAGTGCGCATTGCAGCCGCATCAGGGCGATCATGCCGAACATCAAGGGCAGGCCGTTGCCGGGTTTGCCCAACAACTGCCCCTCGGCGTCGTCGAACTGCAGCACGCATGTCGGCGAACCGTGGAGGCCAAGCTTTTCTTCGAGCCGCGAGATGGTCACGCCATTGCCGCCGCCACCGGGGTGTCGGTCAGGCACCAGAAACAGGCTGAGCCCGCGCGAGCCGGTTTCCGGCGGCGCGGTCCGCGCCAGCAGCAGGTGCAGGGTTCGCGCCGCCATGTCTTGCCCGCCGAATGATATCCAGCACTTGGTACCACTGATACGCCAGCCCTGCATCACCGGCTTTGCCCGGGTTCGCAGCCGGCCAACATCGGAACCGGCATCCGGTTCGGAAACGCAGATTGTTGCAACCGCGCTGCCCTGGGCCAGTTCGCGCGCCGCGTCGGTCGCCCCCAGCCCATGTAACAGATGTGCGGCCGCACGGGTCGATGTCTGGGCCATCATGAACGCCATCGCCTCGCCCTCGAAAAAGGGCGAGACCAGCGCATGCAGCCCATGCGGCAGCCCCTGGCCGCCGATAGCCTCGGGCAGGTCCAGCCCCAGCCATCCGTCCCTGGCCATATGCGACCAAAGCTTGCCATAGCCCGGCGGGGTGCAAACCCTTTCGCCCTGCAACTGGCAGCCGACCAAATCTGCCTTGGCCCCCAGTGGCCGCAACGCGGTCTCGGATAGCCTGACGGCCTGCGAGGCGATTTCACGCACCGTCGCCTCGTCCAGGCTGGCCTGTTGCGCGATTGTCTGCCAGCCGCTGGTCGCTTTCAGCAGCGCTATGCCCTGGTTGACCCTGTCCATATGCCTCGACCTTACCCTTTCGATGCTGACTTGACAGACTATGCCGATTCTGTTCAGTTTTGGAATATCCAATAATGGAGTAAATCCATGGAGGCGCCCGCGACCCAGGCCCGGTCACCCGCACAAGAGACCGAGGAGGTCCGGCTGGGCCGTCTTGGCCAGTCGCTTGGCTTTCTGCTGAGGCTGGCGCAGCTTCAGGTGTTCGAGAGTTTCTACGAGAACCCTGCGCTTTCGGCGCTGAAGCCCGGCGAGATGACCCTGCTTTGGGTGGTCGGGCTGAATCCCGGAATACGGCAGGGGCTGATGGCGGAGCGGCTGCGCATAAAGCGGTCGGCGGCAACGTTGCTGGTGCGCGATCTGGAAGCACGCAATCTGCTGGCGCGCACCATTCCACAAGATGACCGCCGATCCGTCGCGCTGGCACTGACCGCCGAGGGAAGGCGATACCTTGCGCAGCATGCAGAAGCCTTTTTCGCGCAAGATGCCGTGCCTCAGCCCAGGCTGAACGAACCGGAATGCCGTCAGCTTGTCACGCTGCTGCAGCGGCTGACCGGTGTGCCGGCGCAAGGCGATGACTGAGCAACGAAGCAAGCATAGCAGCCTTGCCTGCAGGAGAGGAGAGATCGCATGATTGGAAGAACGGCTCTGGCAACAGCGCTTGCCGCAACCTTGCTGGCCGGCCCGCTGGCGGCGCAGGAGGTCACGCTGCGGCTGCACCACATCCTGCCTGCGCAGGCCTATAGTGCCGCCAATTTCATCCAGCCCTGGGCGGACCGGGTGATGGAACAGTCCCAGGGGCGGATCGAGGTGCAGGTCTATCCGGCCATGAGCCTGGGTGGCACGCCGCCGCAGCTTTACGATCAGGCACGCGACGGGGTTGTCGATATTGTCTGGACGCTGGCGGGATATACACCGGGCCGCTTCCCGCTGGCCGAAATCTTCGATCTGCCTTTCATCGCCGCCAATGCCGAGCAGGGCTCACGTGCGGCCTGGCGTTTTTTCGACGCCCATCTGCGCGAGGAATTCGCCGATATCCACCCCATCGCGGTGCATGTGCACGGGCCGGGCCACTTGCACATCAGCGCGCCGGCCGTGCGCACGCCGGACGATCTGACCGGGCGCTCGGTACGGGGCGGCACGCGCATGGTGAACCGGCTGCTTGATCGGCTTGGCGCTACCCCGGTGGGCATGCCGGTATCGCAAGTGTCCGAGGCGCTGTCGCGCAACGTCATCGACGGGACGGTGATCCCGTGGGAGGTCACGCAGGCCTTTCGCGTTGCCGAACTGACCGGCACGCATACCGAATTCCTGGGCGACAGGGGGCTGTATACAACCTTCTTTCTGTTCGCCATGAACCCCGAAACTTATGCCGAAATGCCTCAGGACTTGCGCGCCGTGATCGACGCCAATTCCGGCATGGAAACATCGGCCTGGTTGGGCCGGGTAATGGACGAAGCCGATGCGCCGGCCCGTGACGCGGCAATGGCGCGCGGCAACGAAATCGTCACAATCGAGGGGGCGGCACTGGAGCCCTGGCGCGCGGCGGCCGCCAGTGTGCGCGCAGAATGGGTCGATGCGATGGCGACGCGCGGCGTTGACGCGGCTGCGCTGATCGCTGATCTGGAGCGGTTGATGGCCGAGGAGGTGTCTCGCTGATCGGTCGCGCGCCCCCGTTCAGCCCTCGGCAGGTACAGAGGCCGCAATCCGCTGGCGCAGCAGCTTGCGGCTGACCTTGCCGGTATTCCCCTTGGGCAGGTCATCCAGAAAGACAAAGCGTCGCGGGCGGCGATAGCCGGCAATGCCAGCCGTTTCCAGATGCTTTAGCAGGCGCGCCGCATCCAGATCGCCCCTGGTGCCGGCGCTACCCTGTGCGGGGACGATACAGGCGGTCACTTCCTGACCCCACTGCGGGTGAGGCAGGCCAAGGACCGCGCATTCGCGGACCTGCGGCAGACTTAGCAGCGCCTCTTCGATCGGCGCGGGCATGATGTTGATACCGCCCAAGATGATCATGTCATCAACCCGCCCTGACAGCGTGACAAAGCCCGCCGCATCCATGACCGCCAGATCGCCGGACCGCCACCAGCCCCGGTCGAATACCCTGGCCTCCAGGGTCGGCTGTTCCCAGATGCGCTGCGCAACCGACGCGCCCCGGATGACCAGCTCGCCCTCGCTGCCGGGCGGTAGTGGGTGATCGATGTTCCCGCCGGCAGGAATGATCCGAATCTCCACGTCCTTTGCCGCGCGACCAACGCTGCGGGGGTCGGCGCCGTTGGCATAATCCTGGGGCAGCATGACCGTACACCCGGCCCAGGTGCCGGTTTCGGTGGTGCCATAGGTATTCATCACCGCCGGGCAGATGATTTCCCGGATACGCCGCATCGTGGCGGGGTCCATCGGCTCGCCCGCGAAACCGACGCGGCGAAGGCTGGACAGGTTGTGCTTTTCCGGCCCCGCAGCCAGCAGCATGCGCCACATCGTCGGAACCAGAATGAATGTGGTGATGCGTTCCCCCGCGATGGCGGCCAGATAATTGTCCGGGTCCCATTTCGGCAAGAACACGACCTTGCCGCCCGCGCGCAGAAAGGGCAGCGTGCAGTTGAACCAGCCGATAAACGCGGTGGAAAAGCCGTTGATCCCGGCGGTATCTGGTGTGTCGCCCAGATAGCGCATGCCGGCACCGGCGCTGGCGCAAAGTGTGGCATGGCTGTGCATGATGCCCTTGGGCACGCCTGTGGTGCCCGAGGACAGCACGATGGCTGCGGTATCCTGCGGCCAGATCCGTGTTGCCGAATGATCGGCCGGATAGTGGGCCAGATCCCGCGGAATACAGGGCGTTTGTGCATCCGGCGCGGCGGGTGTCAGCGTCGAGACAGCATGGATGGTCCGGGCAATGCCGGCACCGGCCTCAAGCACAGCATGCGCCTTGTCGGCATACACCGGGTCATGGATCAGCGCGCGCGGCGCGATGGTTCGGGCGATGCGCGCCAGCGTTTCGCCCGTTTCGCGCACATGCAGCGACACGGCGATGGCGCCAATTTCGGCGCAGCCCAGAAAGGCGATGGCATGCGCGACCGAGGGTGGCATCAGCAGGGCCACCCTGTCGCCCCGCCGCACACCAAGCGCCTGCAGCATTGCACCCATGCGCAAAGCCTGATCCAGCAACGCGCCATGGGTCAGTCGGATATTGCCCTCGACCAACGCCTCACCTGTGCCAAACCGGGCCGCCGAATGACGCAAAAGCAGCGGGATCGTGCAGTCGTCATCAGTGATCATCGGCACCTCCTGTCGCGGGCTCTGCTGCCAGTATGAGCCTGGCGCAAAAGCCCGGGTCCTGCATCGGCAGGAAATGAGTGAACCGTTCCAGCAGCCAATCGCGGCCGGCCGACAGTTGCCTTGCCAGTGCCGGATCGGTCGGAGAATAAAGGAAACTGCGGTAATGATCCGGAGTTTCGGGCTGCATCGCCCGCACCACCGTCACCGGCTGCCGTATGTCTGGCAAAGCCAGATGCGGATCATGGCACAGCGCGGTTTCGTAGACGCTTGCCTCGTTCACCGGGCGGCATGCCAGCCGCCAGCGCCCGGTTCCGGGACCTGCCATCAGACCGTGGCGGCAATAATCGGCCAGCACGGCGGGGTCGAAAAGCCGGTAAGGCAGGCGATCGGCCAGCCGAGCCTGCATGTCAGCAGGCCCTTTGAAATCGTCGAAGCGGCGCATGATCGGGTTTTCGGCGCCCGGCGGTGCGGCCATCGGGTTCACCCCGCGCGCATAGATGTCAGGCGGCAGAATCACCGGGTCGATCAGTGTCAGCGCGGCCAGGCATTCCGGCGCGGCCTGCGCGGCCAGCAAGAGCGCGGCGCCACCCATGGAATGCCCCACACCATAGGCGCCCGAAAGGCCCAGGTAGCGCGCCACGGCCGCCAGATCGTTGCCCATCGCGCGCCAGTCCTCGAATGCGGCCATACCGCTGGCGCCATGGCCGCGCTGGTCGATGGCGACGACATGGCGCGCGCCCAGATCCGTGACAATCCTGTCCCAGCAGCGGCCGTGAAATCCCGTTGCGTGAACCAGCAGGATGCTGGGCAAGGGACCGCGATGCGCCCTGCCCCATTCATGCACGGCAATCCGCACATCTGGCAGGTCAATCATGTGCCGGTGCGGGTGCGAAACAGCGTCAACGATGGCCTGATGGGTCATTGTTCTGTCCGTTTCCTTCGAGCAGTGCGGCAATGACACGATCATGAGCAACACTGACCATCGCGGCCTCTTGCGCCTCTAGCGGCGCCAGCAGGGTGCCGATCCATTTGCGCAGGCTGGCCGACTGCCGGGTGAATTCTGCCCGCCCCCGCGGCGTCAGGCGCACAAGGCTGGCCCGCCGGTCGCCCGCGACCGTGCATTGTTCGACCAGCCCCTCGCGCAGCAACGCGTTCACAACGCCGGTGGTGTTGCTTGCCGCCACCTTCAGCTCGCGCGA
>JAFIED010000113.1 GCA_020832805.1 Pararhodobacter sp. | reverse complement strand
TCAGCGTGGCGACCAGCCCGCCGCGCTCCTGCCCCGAGGCATGGCCGTAATCGATCCGGATATTCACCTTGTGCTCGGTGATGTTGAAGCGGAAGCGATAGCCCCCATCGACCGGCTGAAAGGGCGAGACGTGGAATATCTTGCGCGCCGCCAACTCCTCGGCCCCGGTGATGGGGCGCTGGTCGGCATGGTGGCAAAGGTAGGAATGGCGGTCGCCAAAGGTGTTGTTCACCTCGGCAATCACGCAGCGCAGCGTGCCGTCCTGCCCGTGGCACAGCCAGAAGCTGACCGGGTTGAACACATGCCCCAGCACGCGCGGCTGCGCCAGCAGCAGGATGCGCCCGTCCGCGCGGTCCAGCCCGGCCTGCGCCAGCACCTGTCGCACCCAGGCCGCGCCCTGCCCTGCCCCGCGCGCACCGCCGTGATCAAGGTCATGCAGCGACACCGGCCAGCGCCGGTTGCGGCGAAACAGCGCCGGCGCCTGCAGCGCCGCATCCTCGGCATCCAGCAACAGATAGTCCACGCCGTAGGTGAAACGGTTTTCCACCGCCCCCCGCCGCCCGTGAAAGGTGCGCCCGGCCAGATGTTCCAGCCGGCTCACGCCACCGCCCCCATGCGTTCCGCGTCGCTTTCCATGGCCTGCACCACATCCACGGCTGAGGCGAAACCATCCTCGTGAAAGCCATTGCGCATCCAGGCCCCGCAGAACCAGGTGTTGCGGGTGCCGTTGAAGCCCCGGATGCGGTCCTGCGCGGCAAAGGCGGCCAGGTCATAAACCGGGTGTCGAAAGGTATGGGTGTCGTAGATCAGCCGCTCGTCAATCGCCCGAGTGGGGTTCAGCGTGACGATGTGCAGGTCGTCCTGCGGGATCGGCTGCAGTGAATTCATCCAGTAGGACAGGCTGATCTTGTCACGGTCAGCGGGCGAATGCTCGGTATAGGTCCAGCTTGCCCAGCACTTGCGCCGCTTCGGCATGATGCTGCCATCGGCATGCAGAACGGCGTGGTTGTCCTGATAGCCCACTGCGCCCAGCGTCTTTGCCTCGTCACCAGACGGATCCGCCAGAAGCGATAGCGCCACATCGGAATGCGTGGCCAGGATCACCTCGTCAAAGGCTTCCCAATCCGCCCCTTTCAGCCGGATCTCCACCCCCGGTCCAGGCCGGCGGATACCGTGCACCGGCGCGCCCTTGCGGATGTCGACGCCACGCGCCAGCAGATCGGCCTCCAGCCGGCGGACATAGGTGATTGAACCACCCTGCACGGTCATCCACTGGTGCTGCCCGCTATAGCCCAGCAGCGCGTGATTGCGGAAGAAATCGACCATTGCCCGGGCCGGGAAATTCATGATCTGGCTTTTCGGCGTCGACCAGATCGCCCCGGAAAACGGCTGGATGTAGCGCTCGCGGAACCAGCGCCCCAGGCCCAGCGCATCGGCCAGGTCACCGATCGTCATCTCTGGCGTCGCCACCTTTTCGGCACGGGCATTGAACCGCAGGATATCGCGGATCATGCGCAGGAAACGCGGGTCGGCGATGTTGCGGCGGGCGGCAAAAATCTGATCGATGGAATTCAGGTTGTACTCGCATCGACCGCCATCGAACGAAGCGCCAAAACTCATGTTTGACGGCACTGTCGGCACATCCAGCGCCTCGAACATGGCGGTCAGGTTCGGATAATTGGCGTGGTTGAACACAATGAACCCGGTATCGACCGGCTGGTCGCCCCGCTTGCCTGCCACGACGGTACGGGCATGCCCGCCCAGCTCAGGCGCAGCCTCGATCAAGGTGACACGCGCGCCCGGCGCCAGCAGCCAGGCCGCGGCCATGCCAGAGATACCGGCGCCGATGACCGCAATGCGGCGGGGTTGAAGGGGTTGTAACTCGAAAGGCATGCGGTCGTTCTCCGTTGTGTCACAGTTCGTATACGCATGCTTGCGCCGCGCGGATTTACTGCATTGAAGCTTTATATTTTCGGTGATCCGGTCTTTCGGCTGCTGCGTATCCAGGTGATGTTGCAGACGCTCGACGAAACAACGATAACGCTTGAACGCCCCGAGGGGCGGGTGGTGGCCCGGTCTGCCGGGCCTGCAGCGGCCAGGGGAAAGCCGATCGTGACGGGCGACGCAGGCAACGACAAGAATGTGGAATCCGGCGAATGGGTGGCCGAGATGCTGCGCGTGGCGCGTGACAGCGATGAACAGGCGTTTGCCGCGCTCTTCGGTCACTTTGCGCCCAGGGTAAAGGCCTTTCTGCTGAAGTCGGGCACCCAAAGCGCGCTGGCAGAGGAATGCATGCAGGACGTCATGGCGACAGTGTGGCAAAAGGCACATATGTTCGACCCGGCGCGCGCCAGCGTGGCAACATGGGTGTTCACGATCGCGCGGAACCGGCGGATCGACATCCTGCGCCGCTCAAGGCGGCCGGAGCCGGAAGAGTTGCCCTGGGGGCCAGAGCCCGAGCCCGATCAGGCCGATGCGCTGGTTCTGCAGCAGGAAAGCAAGAAACTGGGACAGGCCCTGAAAGGTTTGCCCGATAATCAAAGGGAACTGATCGAACAGGCTTATTTTGGCGACATGTCTCATGGAGAGATCGCCAGGGTAACCGGTCTGCCTTTGGGCACGATCAAATCAAGAATACGGCTGGCACTGGAAAAACTGCGCCAGTCAATGACATGAAAGTAAGTGCGATGATCCGTCATCATATCTCGGACTCCCTGCTGATGGCCTATAGTGCCGGACAGTTGCCGGAGGCGTTCAACCTGGTGGTCGCCAGTCACGTGTCCATGTGCGATGAATGTCGCGCGCGGCTTGAAAGCTTCGATGCCGTCGGTGGCGCCTTGCTTGAGGCGAGCCTCGAACACGCGCACGACCAGTCGCCCGCGGCAGCCGCACCGATGGCAGCCGACAGCCTGGCGGCAACCATGCAACGTATTCGCGCCGCTGGTCCCGCCCGCCGTGAACCTGCCCCGCGATCCGTTCGCCGGGGCCTGTTTCCGACGCCGCTTGCAAGCTATGTCGGTGGCGATCTGGGCGCTGTGAAATGGAAGCCTGTCGGCGGTGGCGTCCGGCAGGCGATACTGCCCACCGATTCAACGGCCTCGGCCCGGCTGCTGTATATTCCGGCCGGTGTCGGCGTGCCGGATCATGGTCATCGGGGCACGGAACTGACGCTGGTCCTGCAAGGCGCATTCAGCGACGCCTATGACCGTTTCGGGCCAGGCGATCTGGAGATCGCCACCGCAGATGACGAACACAGCCCCGTTGCCGAGGCCGGCGCGGATTGCATCTGTCTGGCCGCAACCGATGCGCCCTTGAAATTCAACACGTTCCTGCCGCGGGTTCTGCAGCCCTTTCTGCGCATCTAAGGCACATCCAAGGCGCGCAATCGCAGGACTCGCGGCTGGTCAAGGAACCGCGTTCATGCTAGTGGTTGTGGCATGAACGCCCCTGACCGCTACATGAAGGCACCAAAGCCGTCGCCGATTCGGCAGTTGAGCGATGCGGCTGCCAACCGTATCGCCGCGGGCGAGGTTGTGGAGCGTCCGGCATCGGCGGTCAAGGAACTGGTAGAGAACGCGCTTGATGCCGGTGCCCGGCGGGTCGATGTGGCCTATGCCCACGGCGGCAAGGGGCTTATCCGGGTCCTGGATGATGGTCACGGGATGGCCGCCGCTGACCTGCCGCTGGCGCTGTCGCGCCATGCCACCTCCAAGATCGACGGCAGCGATCTTCTGAACATCCATACCTTTGGATTTCGGGGCGAGGCACTGCCCAGTCTGGGCGCCGTGGGGCGCCTGACCATTGCCTCGCGCATGGCCGGGATGGATGGCGCGCAGGTCATGGTCGATGGCGGGCATCTGGGTGCAGTGGAACCCGCGGCCATGAACCCGGGCACACGGGTCGAATTGCGCGACCTTTTCCACGCCACACCGGCACGGCTGAAATTCCTGCGTTCCGACCGTGCCGAGGCGCAGGCAATCGCCGAAGTGCTGCGGCGTCTGGCGATGGCTTCGCCGGAAGTCGGCTTTACACTTGCCGATGTGACGGCGGGCAGCGAGCGGCAGATCCTGCGGCTGGACGCCGAACAGGGTACCCTGTTTGATGCGCTGGAGGCGCGCCTGGCCCGGTTGCTGGGACGGGATTTTGCCGGCAGCGCCATCCGCATCGACGCCGAGCGCGACAGTGTCCGCCTGACAGGCCAGGCCGCGCTGCCCAGTTATTCGCGGGGCGCAGCGGTCGAACAGTTCCTGTTTGTCAACGGCAGGCCGGTGCGGGACAAGCTGTTGCTGGGCGCCTTGCGGGCCGCTTACGGCGATCTGTTGCCGCGTGGCCGTCACCCGGCAGTGGCGTTGTTTATCGACTGCCCGCCAATGCTGGTGGATGTCAACGTCCATCCCGCCAAGGCCGAGGTCCGCTTTCGTGACCCCGGCCTGGTGCGCGGGCTTGTCGTATCCGCGCTGCGCCACGCACTGGCCGAAGCCGGGCATCGCAGCGCGCCGGTCTTGTCTGGCGCGGCATTGGGATCATTCCGCGCCGAAGGCTCGGCTGCGGCGGTCATGGCCCCGCGCGCCTATGCCTGGCAGCCCCCCGCGCGCCCCTCTGGCCAGGCAATTTCGGCCAGCCTGCAGCTTCAGGCACCCGAAAACCCCGCGCCCGCACCGGGGCTGTCAGAGGCGATGGAGGGTTTCAACGGCAATGCGCCCTCTGCCCGGGTAGAGGCACAAGGAGGGCCGCTTGATGCCCCGCTGGGCGCCGCGCGGGCTCAGGTGCATGAGAATTACATCATCGCCCAGACGCGCGACGGCATGGTGATCGTCGATCAGCATGCCGCGCTTGAACGGCTGGTCTATGAACGGCTCAAGACCCAGCGCGCGGCAAACGGGGTGCCGGCGCAGGCATTGCTTATCCCTGAAATCGTGACTCTGAAACCCGGCGAAGCCGCGCTGCTGGCCGAACAGGCCGAGGCCTTGGCCGATCTGGGGCTGGTGATCGAGCCTTTCGGCGGCGAGGCCGTGGCCGTGCGCGCCACCCCCGCCGCCCTGGGCACGGTGGATGCCGCCGCCCTGCTGCGCGACATTACCGACGAACTGGCCGATCTGGGCACCAGCAACGCCCTTGAAACCCGCATCGATGCCGTGCTCAGCCGGATGGCGTGTCATGGCTCTGTCCGTTCCGGGCGCCGGATGAGTGGCGAGGAAATGAACGCGCTGCTGCGCGAAATGGAAGCGACGCCGCATTCCGGCCAGTGCAACCATGGCCGGCCCACATGGGTGGCGCTGAGTCTTGCCGATATCGAGCGGCTGTTCGCCCGGCGCTGACCGCGCCCGGGCGTCACGCCTGCGGCGGCTTGCGTACTGGCGGCCCGTTCCACAGGGTCAGCAAGCGCCGCATGTCGGGGTTCTTTTCGGGGTCCGTGATATCCTGCGCGCCGGCATGCAGCCTGTCCATGTCGGCCTGGCTGAGGTGCCAGGACATCGACGCCTCGGCGTCGCATGTAAAGGTCACGATATCCACGAAATCGCGCCCCCTCTGCTGCCAGGTCCGGTCGTCGGGCGACGGGCCGGACCCAGGCTGAACCGGCCCCTTTTCGGCAGCGACAAGCGCCGCTCCGTAAAGCTGGCGCGTCAGGCGCAACTGTTCGCGGTTGCGAAACGTCTGCGATGAGCCCCGCGCGTTGAACATCGCCTCTACGGGGCTGGTCAGCCACCAGAACAACCGGGCCACCGGCCGGTCCGGCCGGTTCGGCGCCGTGTCCGGAAAGGCGCGCAGGGCAATGACCAGAACACCGGAACAATGGCGCACCACCCAATCACGTACGGCATCGGTGTTCAGCAGCCCGGCCAGCACGTCGATGCCGTAATTGTCGTAATACCCGGCATCGACGACCCGGCGGTACCCCTTCAGCGGCAAAGAAACCGCGGGCAGCACATAGGGAAAGGTCGCCGACAGGCGCGCTGCCGTCGCCACCGTCAGCCCTGTGCCCGCCTCGGCAAAGGCGCCGGGCAGAAGCCGGAACAGTTCGTCCGAATGCTCGTTGGCGTCACTTTGGCCGTTCCTGACATAGTGGGTACGAAAACTGGCCAGATCGAGATTCGAGATGAAAAAGGGCGCGCCATTCTCGATCAGCATCGGCGAGTAGATGACCGAGGGCCGCATCCCCTTTGCCTCGGCATCGCGCAACTGGCTGAACGGCGCGTCCAGGGTTGACCAATGCGCCTGCAGTATCCGCCCCCGGTCGCGCTGAACCGTGCCCGTGCGAAAGATGTGCCCCAGATCTGCAAGCAATTGCCAGGCAATCGCCGAAAGGCTGTCCCGCGCAAGGGGCACGCGCCGCCGCGGCGGCGGCACCATGTCCGGAGGGGCAATGCGCCTTTCCTGGGTCTGATAGGCCAGGATATCATCCTCGATCATACCCACCAGCGAGGGCGGCACCGGCGCGCCTGCCGCAGCCTGTGCCGAAACATGGGCCAGATAGCCGCCCGTTACCATCCCGCCCGAAGCGCCGGCAATAAAGCGTATCGACCCGGCCAACCCGTCAAGCGTGTCGCCATCAACTGGCGTATCGCCCCCGCAAGCGCGCTGAAACCCGGAATCGCGTTGGAACAGCGCATCCAGCACCGCCGCCGCCCAGAACGTGGCGCGATAGCCGCCGCCAGACAGCGCCAGCAATACCAGGCGCGGCTTTTCCGTCGTGCCCGCCTCCGAAGCGCCAGGCAAGCCCTGCCCGGCCTGCCTTTGATGCCAGGCCTTCAATGCCTGCTCTGGCGCCACCAGGGGCGCCGCAAGATCAGGTTCCGCAGACGGCGCGTCGGGGTCAACCGGGCTGTCGTAATACCGCGCCGGGATCCCGGGAATGCGATAGCGGAACGGCACCAACCGGCTTACCAGCCAGACAGCCCCCAGTATCGCCATACCCAACAGCAGCAGAACAGGCACCTGCGCCAGCGCGGCAAAACCCGTGGTCAGCACGATCAGCAACATGACACAGGCAGCCCCCGCCTGCACCCACAGCCGCGCGGCGGCGATCAACGCCAACAGGGCCAGCAGCAGCGGCAGGAAACCCGTCAGGCGCTGTTGCCACCAGGGGCTCAGCCAATCAAGGCGATGCACCTTGCTCTCCAGCACTGGCAGCACCCCGGCGGCCAGCACCACGGCCACCACGAGCCCTGCCACCATGCCCGCCAGTCGCCGCTGCTGGGCGCCCGCTACCTCGTGCAAGGCAGGTGGTCGCCCGATCAACAGGGCGATCAGCGACAGCACGATCAAGGCAGCAACGCCACCCCAGGCAAGGGCCGATGCTGCCGCACCGCCGACCTGCGGCGTCAGCACGCGCGGCGGCCAGCCAAGCAGCGCCAGCGTTACCCCGATCCAGAGCGTGAACAGCGCCATGGTGGTAAAGCCGGGCGACAGCCATATCTGCCAGCGCGCGGGACTGCCGGATGTATCGAACAGCGCGACATGGGCGGGTTTGTCATGAAAGAGATCCCGCAACCCGGCATCCTGACCGATCCTGCCGCGCAGGACACCGATCATCCCGCCGTAGACGAGAAACGCCAGAACATGTCCGGCATGCAGGCTGTCCAGCAACATGACCATGGCAGACCCGGGCACAGAAAACGCTGAAGTGTCGCACGGCAGGCGTGGTTTGCAAACCGCCGTCTGGCACCTGGCGAACGAAACAGGTCGGTGGCTGGCCGCTGTTTCAGCGCCCGGGCACCCTGCCCTTTCGGGATCTTGGCGCGAAGGGTGCTGCAGGCACCTGGACGCATGGTGCTGCAGATGCCCTGCCCTGCCTGCTAATGTGCCTGCGCCCAGTTCGGCCCCTGCCCGGCGTCCACCACCAGCGGCACGTCAATCTGTACCGCCGGGGCCGCCGCCCCTTCCATTACCGCGCGCACACGGTCAATGGTTTCCTCGGCTGCGCCCTTCTCCACCTCGAACACCAGTTCGTCATGCACCTGCAAAAGCATTCGCGCCGGCAGATCGGCAATGGCATCGGGGATGCGCACCATCGCCCGGCGGATGATGTCGGCGGCCGTGCCCTGTATCGGCGCATTGATGGCCCCGCGCCGGGCAAAGCCCGCGCCCGGCCCCTTTGCGTTGATCTCGGGGGTGTGGATCTTGCGGCCAAACAGCGTTGTGACGAATTGATGTTCCTTCGCAAACTCGATGGTTCGATCCATATAGGCACGGATTCCGGGGAACCGTTCGAAATAGGTATCGATGAACTTCTGCGCCTCGGCCCGCGGGATACGCAGGTTGCGCGCCAGGCCGAAACCGGAGATGCCGTAGATCACGCCGAAATTGATTGCCTTGGCCTGCCGGCGCACCTCGGGTGTCATCTGGTCCAGCGGGACGCCGAACATTTCCGACGCGGTCATGGCGTGAATGTCCAGACCATCGGCAAAAGCCTGTTTCAGCGCCGGGATATCGGCTATGTGCGCCAGGATCCGCAACTCGATCTGGCTGTAGTCCAGGCTGACCAGTTCATGACCGGGCGCAGCCACAAAGGCCTCGCGGATGCGGCGCCCCTCTTCGGTACGGATGGGAATGTTCTGCAGGTTGGGATCGGTCGAACTCAGCCGCCCGGTGTTCGCCCCGGTCTGCACATAAGAGGTGTGCACACGGCCCGTATCGGGGTTGATATGGTCCTGCAGGGCGTCGGTATAGGTTGATTTCAGCTTGGCCAGTTGCCGCCAATCCAGCACCCGCCCCGGCAATTCGTACTCGGTTGCCAGATCTTCCAGCACATCGGCGCCCGTGCCCCAGGCGCCATTCTTGCCGCGCTTGCCGCCCTCAAGCCCCATGCGTTCGAAAAGGATTTCGCCCAGTTGCTTGGGCGAGCCGACGTTGAACTTTTCGCCGGCAAGCTGGTGAATCTCATCCTCAAGCGCCGCCATCTTCTGGGCAAAGGCATTCGACATGCGCGACAAGGTATCGCGGTCTACCAGGATGCCCGAACGCTCCATGCCTGCCAGCACCGGTACCAGCGGCCTTTCCAGCACCTCGTAAACGGTTGTCACCTGCGCGCGGTGCAGTCGCGGGCGCAGGGTCTGCCACAGCCGCAACGTGATATCGGCGTCTTCGGCGGCATAGCGCGCCGCCTCATCGACCGGCACCAGATCAAAGGTGCGGGCGGACTTGCCGCTGCCGATCAGATCCTTGATCGGTATCGGCACATGGCCCAGGTACTGCTGGCTCAGCGTGTCCATTCCGTGCCCGTGAAGGCCGGCATTCAGTGCATAGGACATCAGCATGGTATCGTCGAAAGGCGCCATGCTGATGCCAAGGCGGGCCAGCACCTTGGCATCGTATTTCACGTTCTGCCCGATCTTGAGAATGCCATCATCCTCCAGCATCGGTTTCAGTACCGCCAGCGCGTCACCCAGCGCGATCTGTCCTTCGGTCAACGCGCTGTCGCCGAACAGATCGTCACCGCCCTGCCGATGGGCAAGCGGAATATAGGCCGCTTCATTCGGCGCCAGCGCCAGCGAAACGCCGACAAGGTCGGCGCGCATCTCGTCCAGCGCGGTGGTCTCGGTATCGACCGCCACATAGCCCTGCTCGCCGATGCGTGCGATCCATGCGCGCAAGGTATCCATGTCCCGTATGCAGACATACCCGGCATGATCGAAAGGCAGCGCCGCGGGTTCCCGGGGCACCGGGGTTTCCGATGTGACGGCGGCTGGAGCCTCGGCAACGACCGGCGGCTCGGCACCCAGCTTTTCCGCCACGCGGCGCGAGAGCGTCCGAAACTCCATCTGCGCCAGGAACCCCAGCAGCACCTCGGGTTCGGGGGGGCGGATCGCCAGGTCGCCAAGCGTTACCTCAAGCGGCGTGTTCTGGTCCAGTTCCACCAGCTTGCGCGAGATGCGGATCTGTTCGGCATGGTCGATCAGGGTCTGGCGGCGCTTTGGTTGCTTGATCTCTCCAGCCCGCACCAGGAGACTTTCCAGGTCGCCATATTCGTTGATCAGCAACGCCGCCGTCTTGACACCGATGCCCGGTGCGCCCGGCACATTGTCCACGCTGTCGCCCGCCAATGCCTGCACATCGACCACGCGCTCTGGCCCCACGCCGAATTTTTCGGCCACGCCTGCGGCGTCGATCAGTTTGTTCTTCATGGCATCGAACATCACCACCCGCGGCCCCACCAGCTGCATCAGGTCCTTGTCCGAAGAAATGATCGTGACGCGCCCGCCGGCCTGAACGGCCTGTTGAGACAGCGTCGCGATGATGTCATCGGCCTCGTACCCTTCGGTTTCGATACAGGCGATGTTGAACGCGCGCGTGGCCTCGCGGGTCAGGGGGAATTGCGGGCGCAGGTCCTCCGGCAGATCGGGCCGGTTGGCCTTGTACTGGGCGTAGATTTCATTGCGAAAGGTCAGTGACGAATGATCGAAGATCACGGCAGCATGCGTGGCCGCGTCGCCGCCGTTGCGCCCGTCCAGATAGCGCTGCAGCATGTTGCAAAAACCCGCCACCGCACCCACCGGCAGCCCATCGGACTTGCGCGTCAGCGGTGGCAGGGCATGATAGGCGCGAAAGATGAAGGCCGAGCCGTCGATCAGATGCAGATGATCGTCTTTGCCGAAACCGTTGTCTGCGGCCATCAGGCCCTCCGTTCATGCAGCGCTCAGAGGCGGGCGCTGGCCGCCCGGCGCAGGCGCCACCGGGGTGATACGCGCTCAGGCCGCCTGTGCGGCCTTGGCGGCCTCGGTGCCATCAAGGATATATCGCTTGTCGCAATAGGGGCAGTCGACCCAACCGCTGTCATCGGGGATCGACAGCCACACGCGGGGATGGCCCAGCGCACCCTCGCCGCCATCACAGGCAACACGGGAACTGGTCACGATCTGGGTTTCGGGTGCCGGATGGCTGGGCAGCGCGGTCATGTAGGTTTCCTGCTCTGGCATGGGCTTTGGGCGGGTCGGGCACATGATAGCCGATGTGGGGGCGTGCGCAATCACACAGCACGCCCCATTCCGATGAAAACACGCGAATGCGGCCCCTGGCAGACCCTTACTGCGGCGGCGGCCCATAGGCATTTGCCTGCGCATCGCCGCGCAGGATGCCAAGCTCGATGATTGCCCAGACAAAGGCCACCAGCGTTGCAAACCCGACAAGCGTGGCCAGCAGGCCCGGCACCATCATGGTCTCCATGCCCGGCATCTGGGCGCCGCCCAGCTGGCCCATGTTCATGGGCCGGTAACCGATGCCAAAGGTTGCCATCAGCGATGACAACAGGCCCGGGCCGTAAAACAAAGCCACCCGCGGCATCGCCGGCTTGCCCCTGTCGGCAAGGCGCTTTGTGGCCAGCGCCACCGCCGGGTACAACGCAGCAACCGACAGGGCAAATGTCAGCAGGCTGCCAAAGAAACCAGTGCCGAACAGCGCCGCAATGATGAAGCTGGCAATCAGCAGGGCCACAAACAGAACAATCACGCCGATCCACCATTGCCCGCGTGCGATCCGCCCGTTGAAGGAAAGAAAGAGATCCATCTGAATTGCTCCTGCTGTGTTCATGCCGCACCCTGCCGGGTGGTGCGGAAGCTAACGAGAGCCCCCTCTGGTTGCAACCTTTGCGCCCATCTGGCTGCAAAGGGCGGCTCTTGACCCTGTCACCCGGCGCCTTGATCCCCTATCTAGGGCCCGTCAAGGCAAGGAGACAGGCGTGAGCGGCGACGCAATCAGGATCGAGGGTCTGACCAAGACCTATGCAGGCAGCGCCGGGCAGGCACCGAAAACGGCATTGGATTCCGTCGATCTGACGATCCCTGCGGGGTCGGTTTTTGGCCTTCTGGGGCCGAATGGCGCGGGCAAGTCGACGTTGATCAACATCCTGGCCGGGCTGGTGGTCAAGACCGCGGGCCGGGTGGAAATCTGGGGCTTCGATCAGGACCGCAACCCGCGCCAGTCGCGCGCGGCGATCGGCGTGATGCCTCAGGAACTGAACATAGATCCGTTCTTCACCCCCCGAGACGCGCTGGAGGTACAGGCAGGACTTTATGGCGTGCCGCGCGCGCGGCGCCGCACCGACCAGATATTGCGCCTGATCGGCCTGCAGGACAAGGCCGGCGCCTATGCGCGCACCCTTTCGGGTGGTATGCGGCGGCGGCTTCTGCTGGGCAAGGCGCTGGTGCACTGGCCGCAGGTGCTGGTGCTGGACGAGCCGACGGCGGGGGTGGATATCGAGTTGCGCCAGATGCTGTGGACCAACATCCGCGCGCTGAACGATCAGGGCATGACCATCATCCTGACCACCCACTACCTGGAGGAAGCGCAGCAGATGTGCGACGAAATCGCCATCATCGACCATGGCAAGGTTATCGTGCGCGATTCTACCGCCTCGATCCTGCAGAAGATGGAGGCAAAGACGCTCAGCGTGCGCCCTGCCGCGCCGGTGGGGCCGCTGAACTTGCCCGAAGGCGTCACGCGCGAGGATCGGCAGGACGGCACATTGGCCTTCAGCTATCCGCGCAGCCGGGTGTCGGCCGGGCAGATATTGGGCGTTCTGGCTGCCGCGGGCGTTCAGATCGATGACCTGTCGACTGCCGAGCCGGATCTGGAAGACGCATTTCTGGCCCTGACGGCCTCTGGCTGATTCCGCCTGATTGCCGGCACTTTCGACAGGAGCGCGGGCGCGGCGGCCTGCCCGGGCAGGGCTTTTTCCGGAACCGCCAGCCGATTCAGGCGATTGAAGCATAGGACGGGCGCATCTACGATACAGCGCTACGGGGGTTGGCCATGCGCGCATTCATCGACCGGCTACTGAAGATCGGCGCCGAAGAACCGGTTTCGCCCGCCGATTTCACCTTGCCCCTGCCCACGCTTTGGCTGCTGGGCAAGACAGGCGCGGGCAAGTCTTCGATCATTCGGGCGCTGACAGGCGCGGGCGAGATAGGCAAGGGGTTTGCGCCCTGCACCCGGACGGCGCAGGCATACGACTATCCGCCCGATCACCCCGTGCTGCGCTTTCTGGATACCCGCGGGCTGGGCGAGGCAGGCTATGACCCGGCCGAGGATCTGGCCGAGGCCGCGCGCGGCAGTCACGCGGTCCTGCTGATCATGCGGCTGGACGACCCGGTTCAGGGCGCAGTGCTGCAGGCCCTGGCAACGGCGCGTCGGCGCGCCCCAGACCTGCCGGTGCTGGCCGTTCATACCGGCGCCGATCTGCTGCCCGACGCCGGCACCCTGTCGCGCGCCCGCGCAGCTGCCCAGGCTGCAGCGGATAAAGCGGCCGGCGGCAGTTTGCAAAGCGTGACCCTGGCACTGCCGGACAAAGGCCAGGCTGAAGGGATTGATGCGCTGCGCAACGAGATTGCGACGATCCTGCCCGATCTGGCGCTTTTGATGCTGCGCGAGGAAAGCCGCGATGCAGAGGCGCGCGATTTCGCCGCGCTGCGGCCCATGGTGTTGTGGTATGCCGGTGCGGCAGGCGCCAGCGATGCCGCACCCCTTGTCGGTGCCGTCTCGGTGCCGGCGCTGCAGGGCGCCATGCTGCATGCCCTGGCCCGGCGGCACGGGCTGGACTGGACGCCGGCGCGCGCGGCGCTGTTTGCCTCGGCTTTGGGCGCCGGGGCTATCGCGCATTACATTGGATCGCACGCCTTGCGGCAAGGGGTGAAACTGGTGCCGGTGGTGGGCCAAACCCTGGGCGCCGCCGCCGCGGCGGGCGCCAGCTTCGGGGCAACCTATGCCCTGGGCCGCGTGGCTTCGGCCTGGTTGTATCGGGCCGCGCGGGGCGAAGTGATCGACCGCGACAGCCTGCGCAAGCTGCACGAAACCGCCCTGCGGAGGGCGCGCGATGCGCCTGGCTGACCGGCTTCGCGGGGCTTTCCTGCGCTGGAGCCAGGTGGGGCTTGCCGGGCTTCTGGCACTGCCCTTTCTGGCGGCATCCCTGCTGGGCTTTCTGTGGCTGTTTGAACGCGGCTGGCTGTTGTGGTTCGCGCTGGGCTCGGCGCTGATGTTCGGGGTCGTGCGCGGCGGGCGGCTGCTGCTCTCCTTGCGTCGCCGGCGTCAGGCTGTCGGCGATGCCGATGCCCCGCCGGAAGGGGCACCGGCCCGTCAGGTACAGGCCAGCCCCATCGACCCTGACTGGACCGAGGCCGAACGCGCCGTCTATGCCCGCGCCCGCGCCCGCATCAACGAACGGCTGAGAACCCCCCTGGCCTGGAATGCCCTGCCCGAAGAGGCATTGGCGGTCGTCGAAGGGGTGGCCGCCGATCTGTCCGACGGCAAGCGCAGCGCGCTGGATTTCACCCTGCCCGAAGCGTTGTTGCTGATTGACCGGGTGATGCTGCGCTATCGCGACTTCCTGCGCCGCCATGTGCCCTTTTCCGACCAGTTGTCGGTCCGCACCCTGTATTGGCTGTGGCAGCGGCAGGACAAGGCGGTGCTGGCCTGGGAAACGGGCTTTCTGGCCTGGCGGGGCATCCGATTGGTGGTGAACCCTGCCGTCGGCCTGATGCGCGAGGCCGAGCGCGCCATTACCGCCGGGCTGCAGGACCGGTTGACAGACCAGTTTCGCCGCGATGCCCAGGCGATCCTGCTGGAAGAGGCCGCACAGGCCGCGGTCGATCTGTTCTCTGGCCGGCTGCGTTTTTCGGAAGCCGAGCTGATGGCGGTCGACCTGGCCTCGGAACAGCGCGACCGCACACAGATGGCCATCCCGGATGACCCGCTGCGCATCGTGCTGGTCGGGCAGATCAGCGCCGGCAAATCGACCCTGGTCAATGCCCTGGTCGACCAGGCTACCGCCGAAACCGACATGGCCGCCACCACCGACCGCCCGGCCGCCCATGAGATCGAAATCGGCGACACGGCCTGCCGGCTGATCGATACAAAGGGACTGGACGACACCGAGGCCACGCTTTCGGCCCTCACAGCCGAAATGACAGACGCGGACATGGTGCTTTGGCTGTTGCGCAGCAACCGGCCCGGCCGGGCGCCCGATATGGCGCTGCTGGAACGGTTCGAGGCGTATTTCGCCGCACAGCCGATGCGCCGCGCCCCGCCGGTGATCGTGGTGGCGTCGGTCATCGATGCGCTGTTGCCGGGCTGGCCCTGGCCCGAGAACCGCCTGCCATCCGATGTGCGCGACCGTCTGGGCCGCGCGATGGCTGCCATCGGCAACGACATGGGCGGGCGCGCCGTGATCCCGGTACGGGCAGAGCATCCGGGCTGGAACCTGGATGCGCTGATGCATGCCATGCATGCGGCGCTGGACGAGGCCGCGATGGTACAGCGCAACCGGCGCCGCCTGCAGGATGACGGCGGCGGCTGGCGCCTGCGCGAGAACCTGGGCCGCGCGCGGCGGGGGCTGGGCAAGGGCGTTGGCCTAGTGGCAGGCGGTTTGTTCAGGCGTTCAGGCGGGTCCTAGCTGGCAAGCCCGCGCCCGGTCGCGCGCCTGAACGAAATGCTGCCCTGCGCGATCATGACAGGATCGGGTAACCTGTGGTAACCTGATCACGCATGGGCGACCTGCCCGGCCGTTCAACACGGGGGGTACAGGATGCGTATCAGGTCACTTGGCGCCACTGCTGCAATGGCCGCCGCGCTGGTTTTCGGCGGGCTTATGGCCGCAAGCACCCCGGCGGCGGCGCAGGGCAGCGGCTACGCACAGATGAGTTGCGGCGAATTGTGGTATGCACGCAACCTGATCTATGCCAACCGCGGCTACTGCTTTGAAACGCAGCGCGCGATCCGCACCTTTGGCCCGCGGTGCTACCCGCCCTTCGGCCGCCTGAACAATGCAGAACAGCGCCGGGTCGCCGAAATACGCCGGTGGGAACGCCATCGTGGATGCCGCTGACGCAGCCCGGCGCTGACCCGTACGGGCTTACCCGTGGTAGCCGCCCTTGCAATGCCAGGCCCAGGCATCGGCGATCATGCGCTTGAGCGAGGAATGCCGCGGCTCCCAGCCCAGTTCGTCCAGCGCACGCTTGCTGCCTGACACCAGACAGGCGGCATCGCCGCTCCGGCGCGGCCCGAACCGGTGCGGTACCTTGCGCCCGGTGGCAGCGCGCGCATGGTTGATCACCTCTTGCACCGAAAAGCCGGACCCCGTGCCCAGGTTGAACACCCGGCTGTCGCGCCCCGCAAGCAGCCATTCCAGCCCCAGCACATGCGCCGCGGCCAGATCGGTGACATGCACGTAATCCCGAATGCAGGTGCCGTCATGGGTGGGATAGTCGTTGCCATGAACCACCAGTTCCGCGCGCTGCCCGTCGATCGCCTCCAGCATTACCGGGATCAGATGCGTTTCCGGCCTGTGGCACTCGCCAACCTCGCCCTCGGGGTCGGCACCGGCAACGTTGAAATACCGGAAAATGACCCTGCGCAGCCCGTCACTGGCGCCGAAATCGCGCAACATCTCTTCGATCGCGCGCTTTGACGAGCCATAGGCATTGAGCGGGGCCAAGGCGCTTTCCTCGGTCAGCACAACACCGTCCTGCTCGCCGTACACTGCACAGGTCGACGAAAACACCAGATCACGGCACTCCGCCGCCACTGCCGCCTCGATCAGGGTCAGCGCGCCCATGACATTGTTGCGCCAGTATTTCGCCGGGTCGCGCATCGCCTCGCCCACCAGGCTGGAGGCGGCGAAATGCATCACGGCAACCGGCGCGTGTTCCCGAAAGGCGGCATCCAGTGCGGCGCGATCGGTCAGGTCGGCCTGTACAAGCGGGCCATAGCGCACAGCCTGCGCCCACCCCGTTGACAGGTTGTCGACTGTCACGGGCAGATAGCCGCGGGCCGACAGCGCCTTGCAGGCATGGGAACCGATGTAACCCGCGCCGCCAGTGACAAGTACAGTTCTCAAAACGCTTCTCCGCAGCCTCTGGTTACCCGGCCAACGGCAGGCGCAATTTCATTGCCATGCTCAGGTTTCCATTGCCATGCTCAGGTTTCCATTGCAATGCGACCGACTGGGCAATCGCGGTTTTATCCGCCCTTCGCAGCGAATGGCCCGCCTGTGCGGTGCTGTTCGCCAATAAGCGGTTTTTTTCCCATGACGCTTCGATCATGGATGCAAATTCTGGCGATTCGCTGCCAACTTGGCTATAAACCCTTCCTGGCGCTGCCGTTTACGCTTGAGTTGAGATACGAAATGCGGAAATGCCACGAACGTGCAGGTCTTGTGGTCACGATTCGTTGGCCGGTGTGCCGGGTATGATGATGGGCAGGTGACAGGTTGTCTTTTTTCGAACGTCTGATTTTACTGCCTCGGCCTGCCAAGCGCGCCTTCATTCTTGCGCTGGATATTCTGAACGTGCCCGTTTCGCTGTACCTGGCCGCAGCGCTGCTGTCAGGCACGCTGCCCGGTGCCGAATGGCTGGGCCAGGAAATCGGCATCCTGCTGACGCTGGCACTGGGTTGTGCGGCCTTGTCCATGACGCTGGGGCTGCCGGGCATTCAACTGAAATCATACGAAATTTCGGCGATGGGTCGCAGTGCGGCATTAGCCGCATTGCTGGCTGCCCTGATGGCTGCCACCAGTTGGGCCTTTGGCCAGGCGCGTATGGCCGGCGAACCCTTCATCTTTGCGCTGGTCTTTCTGTTTCTCAGCGCCACCGTGCGGCTGGTGCTGCTGCAGCTTCTGCTGCATCTCTACCGCCGCGATGTGGCAGCAACGAAAGTGCTGATCTACGGCGCGGGCAAGACGGGCATGCAACTGGCCATGGCGCTGAAATCGCACGAGGCCGTGCGCTTGATGGGCTTTATCGACGACAACAGTGTGCTGCATGGCATGACCGTGGCCGGGCTGCCGGTACACCCGTCGCAGCGCCTGGAGAAACTGATCGCCGAACAGAAGATCGGTCGCGTTCTGCTGGCGATGCCGTCCCTTTCACCACCGCGGCAGGCGCAGGTTGCCCGGCGCGTTGCCGCGCTGGGGGTCGATGTTCAGTCGCTTCCGTCCTTTGCACAGTTGGTCGGCGAAGAGGAAATCGTGGCAACGCTGGCACCGGTGCTGCCCGAATCCTTTCTGGGACGCAAGAAACTGCATGGCAGCCTGAACGGTGCTGAATCCCGGTATCGCGGCAAGTCGGTCATGATTTCCGGCGCAGGCGGGTCCATCGGGTCAGAGCTTTGCCGCCAGATCCTGCCCTGCGGCCCTACCCGGCTGGTGCTGCTGGAACTGTCCGAACTGGCGCTCTACAACATCGACCGCGAGATGAACGCCCTGGCCGAGGGCACCGGTTGCGAGATCGTGCCGGTTCTGGGTTCGGTTGCCGATGCCGCCAAAGTCACCAGCGTGCTGAAACGCCATGAGGTGCAGATTGTTCTGCATGCGGCGGCCTACAAGCATGTGCCCATGGTCGAGGCCAACCCCGACGCCGGGATCATCAACAACGTGTTCGGCACGCAGGTTCTGGCGCAGGCCGCCATCGACTGCGGGATCGAGCGTTTCGTGCTGATTTCGACCGACAAAGCCGTGCGCCCGACCGGGGTGATGGGCGCATCGAAACGGCTTGCCGAACTGGTAGTCGGCGATCTGGCGCGCCGGTCCGGAAAGACGATCCTGACAATGGTGCGCTTTGGCAATGTACTGGGCTCTTCCGGATCGGTGATTCCGCTGTTCCAGGAACAGATTCTGCGGGGCGGCCCCATCACCCTGACCGACCCGCGCGTGACCCGCTATTTCATGACGGTACAGGAAGCCACGCAGCTGGTACTTTGGGCCGGATCGATGGCAAAGGGTGGCGAGATATTCGTTCTGGACATGGGCAAGCCCGTAGCCATCGAACGTCTTGCGCGGCAGATCGTGGAATCCTCTGGCTACAAGGTACGCGATGCGTCCAACCCCGACGGCGACATCGAGATCCTGGTCACAGGGTTGCGCCCGGGCGAAAAGCTGCACGAAGAACTGTCGATCAGCCCTGACCTGCGGCCCACCGCGCATCCAAAGCTGTTCCACGCCGAAGAAACCAGCCTGACCGAGTTTGAGCTTGCGCGGGCGCTGCAGGGCCTGAATGCCGCGATTGTGCAACAGGATCATGCCGCCATCGTCGAGGAAGCGGCACGCTGGGTAAAACGCGATCTGGCCAAGAACGAGGCCAGCCGGCACGACGGAAATGCAGCACTCTGATCAGCACCGGCCCGAAATCCGGGTCAGGTCTCGATGATCTGTGCATGGTCGATCAGCAGATCGATATTGCTGAAACCGACCAGATAGATTTCTGTTCCGGCATTGACCGGGTTGAAGTCCAGGTGCAGATCGCCATCGCGCGTAACGGTGCTGAAGCGGTGAATGTTCTCGGCCAGATCACGCTCTCTGAAACGGCCGAACAAACCGGGCGCAAGCAGCAGGATGTCCCCCTCGGCCGGGTTGAAATCCATCACCCAGTTCCGGTCGTTATGCCGGTAGAAAACAAAGGTGTCAGCCCCATCACCACCGTACAGCGTATCGGGGTCAGGGCCAGGCAGGATCGTGTCGTTGCCGGTACCACCATAGATCACGTCACGGCCCGCATCGCCCATCAGCAGGTTGTTGCCGGCCGTGCCGTAAATGATGTCTGCCCGCGGCCCACCACTAAGAGTATCGTCGCCCGGGCCACCATGCAGCGTGTCCATGCCCGGCCCGCCGCGCAGGTCATTGTTGCCCCGCCCGGCAAAAAGCACGTCATCGCCGGCGCCCCCACGCAGTGAATCGTCGCCCGGGCCACCGCGCAAGGTATCATCGCCTACGCCCCCCCAGACCAGATTGTTGCCGCGGCCCACCTCGATCACGTCATCGCCGGCAAAACCGAACAGCGTATCATTCCCATTGCCG
>JAFIED010000107.1 GCA_020832805.1 Pararhodobacter sp. | reverse complement strand
CGGACGCACGGGGGTGCGGGTCGAGGTCCTTGCACCGGACAGGCTGCGCCCCTTCGCGACCGTGGCGCTGCGGCCGATGCTTCTGGTGATGGTGCTCCTTGCGGCCTATCCGCTGATGCTGCTGGGTCCGGACGGGTTTGGCGCCACGGCAGCCATCGGGCCGGTGGCCACCACGTTGCTGGCGCTGGCTGCGGTCTGGCTGCCCCTGCGCGGCCTCGCCGGTCGTATCCGCGAGGCGCGCGCGTTGCGGCTTTGCCAACTCGATACCGCGATTGCCGCTGGGTTGCAGACGGCCGATGCGCATGGGGCACCGGCTGATCCGCAACGGCTGGAAGCCCTTATCGCGCTGCGCGCCCGGGTGCGGGCGGCCCCTTCGCTTCCCATCGGGTTGGGGGGCATCGGGCGCGGTCTGGCGTATCTTGCGCTGCCGGTGGCCACCTGGGGCGGCAAGGGGTTTGCCGAGGCGCTTCTGAACCGCCTGTTCTAGCGATCCCCGCTGCCGGGGCGTCCCGATGCAGGCAATCACTGCGATCTCACGGGCAGCGGCACCGTCTATGGAAGCGTATCTGCTTCAACGAGATGAACGCGAACATCACGCCATTGCCCCAAGTGCCACCGCAACGAACAGCGGGCCATTGTAGACGCCATGAATGAACACGCAGGCCAGGGTGCTTCGGGTTTTGTAGAAAACATATGGCACGACAATAGTGATCGGAAGCAGCATGATCATCAGGTCGAGCCCGAATGGCAGATGGAACATCCACCAAAGGCAGGCGCAGACAAGCCAGCCATTCGATACGGACATTCTTGCTTGAATGTATCCGCGCCACAGGATCTCTTCGCCCGCAATGTTGAAGAAGAACATGGGCAGCCACACGAGCAGAAGAAATCGCTCAAGGCCCTGTAGCGGCGACAGATCCACGAACCAGGGCTGTGTAGAGAGCTCCCTGACAGCGAACATTGCATGCAGCGCAAATGACACGCTGAAGATCACCCCCGTCAGGGCAAAAACGATCAACAGTCCCGCAATGGAATATTTCCAGTCCCTGGCATTCATCGCACGAATGTTCAGACCTTCAAGGATATTTGGAAAGGTGTTGCGGCCTTCATTTCTGACGGCAAGGACCGCATAGGCGAAGATGGGGATGAAGAGGAAATAGCCGGTCACGAACCAGTTGAGCACCGGGTTCCATGCGAAGCGCTCCGCAAGGAACGGGTGCAGAGTGAACAGAAGGAAGAAGAAATATGCTGTGAACCCGACAAAGACCGCAACGGCATGACTCGGCGAGACGGTCTTCATCGTTCACATTCCTTTATCCGTTTCGCTTGATCCACTTTGTGGACCATCCCTGCCTCGGTCGAGAGCAAGTGACACGGCCTGCTCAGTCCTTGACAAGCCGCGCATTTCGCAAGGGAAAGACTCCGTCGAAACTCACCGGCAGCGGCTCGCCCCGCAATGGTGCCTCAGGGCTGGTGCCGCGTTGGACGTGAATATGCAGATGCGGCTCGCCGGAATGTCCAGAATTCCCGACTTCGGCCACTGGCGCGCCCGTTGCGACCACATCGCCGATACTCACCCGCAGCGACCCCTGCCGCAGATGCGCGAGATAGACGAGGAAGTCACCGCATTCGATCATGACTTCGTTTCCGGCCCGATCCACTGTATCAAGTTCCGGCACTGGCAGGTCTGGCCTGTCACCCACGGCATGGGTCACGGTGCCGTCACAGGGTGCAAGCACTGCGGCCCCGAAGATCAGGTAATCGGCCGGATCATTTGTGCCCAGCGGGGTCGTTGCTCGCCATCCAAAGCGGTCAATGCCGATCAGGTCTACAGCATAGCTCTGCCCACGGTAATCCGCATAAGCGGGATTGGTCAGCGTCATGAAATGCGCATTCAGCAACGGGTGATCCCCGCCATTGACCACCAGATACCGCCCCGGCTCCAGCGGAAAGGCGATGTCGACGGCGTCAGCGGGCAGCTTGCGCCCCGTAAGAACGCCGGGCAGCGCCAATACCACCAGCGCCAGTAGCGCCGTCGAGGCTGCAAATTCCCCCCAGCGACGCCAAGGCCCCGAATGCGGGCCGTTCTGGCGCAGCCTACGCGCCGCCGTCCATGTTGCCAGCAGCGCCAGCACCCCGAACACATACGGTGTCCACCAAGGCGGAAAGGCCCAGAACCCGATCATTGCAAAAAGCACGCACAGGCCCAACAGCGAGGCCGTGCGCAACCACAGCCCAACTGCACTGGCCGGGCGCAATACGCCATGCCCAACGATCAAGCCAAGCGGCAGCAGGACCTGCACAGCAAGCATGACCATCAGCATCAGCATGGCATGACCCTTTCTCGGGACTGGTTGGGTAGAATACGTCCGCAGGAATATCGCATTCTGACAGCATCAGTGCATTGACCTGCATCATGGCAGAAATAGCAGGATTGGATACTGTCAACTCCGAGTGGGACTTTTCATGAACCAAATATAAAGCGAGTTTTTCATGCGACCGATGCACGTGATGGCACTGGTTTTCGGCCTGTATACTTTGCTCTGGACTGCGCTCCCTGCGAGTGCCGAGGAGCAGCGCAGTGACCTTGCGGCGCGTTTTGACACGCTGGCCGAAGGGTTCATGGCCACGCAGCAGGTTCCGGGCGCAATTGGCGCTTTGGTCGTGGGGGATGATGTGATCTTGCGCGGCTGGGGGTATTCCGACCTTGAGGCAGGCACGCGCGCCGGGCCTGACGATGTGCGATTCGAGATCGGGTCGACCAGCAAACTGTTCACATGGCTGGGCGTGATGATGCTGGTCGAGGAGGGCGCGCTGGACCTGCACGCCGATGTTTCTGGCTACCTGCGCTATACCGAAGTGCCCGTCCATGAGCCGCTGACACTTGCCCAATTGATGAGCCACCGCCCGGGCTATGAGGATACTATTGCAATCTTCGACCCCGCCATTGGCGCGCTGCCGCGCCCGCAGGCGCTGGCGGCCAGTGCGCCTGCGCAGGTGTTTCCGCGCGGGTCGGTAACGGCCTATTCCAACTGGGGCGTGGCGCTGGCGGGCCAAATCATCGAGGATGTCTCTGGCATTGCGTATGAGCAGTTCGTGCAGACCCGCATCCTCGACCCTCTGGGGATGGGGACCACCACCTATAGCGAGGCCACCGCGCGCCCTGACCAACCGCCGCTGTCGCAAAGCTACCGGGTGCAGAACGGGGTCAACCACCCAGCCTATCGCATGGATGTCGGCAGCTTCGGCCCGGCAGGCAGCTTCGCCAGCACCGCCGCCGACATGGCGCGGTTCCTGCGCTTCCTGCTGGGGGATGGGGAACTTGATGGCGTGCGGCTTTTGCAGCCCGAAACCGTGGCGCAGATGCGCACGCGCCTGTTTGACGATCTGGACGGTGCCTCGGATATGGTGCATGGGTTTCAGGCGCGGCCCATGTTTGGCACTACGGTCTATGGCCATGCGGGTGGGCTGCACGAGTTCCTCTCGAACCTCGTTTTCCTGCCGGACATTGGCGCGGGCGTGTTCATCTCGCAAAATGGCGGCACTGGGGCAAGCCTGCCCTTCCTCGTGCCGGATCTGATACTCGCCCATCTGGCCGCCGAGGCCGGCCTGTCCGATTCCGCGCCGCAGCCCGTACCCGATGCCAGCGCCCGCGCCAAAGAAGTCGCCGGGCGCTACATCGCCAATCGCCGACCCTTCACGGGGCCAATGCAGGCTTTCGGGCAGCCTGCCGAGGTGCAGACCCTGTCCGACGGGGCGATCCTTGCCCCCTCGATGCGGCTGGGTGCCATGGTCCGTTATGACCCCGTAGCCCCCGATCTCTGGCGCGAAGCCCATGGCGAACGGCTGATGGCCATCCGCGACGACAGTGGCCATGTGGTGCGCATCATCGATGGAATGGGGTTCACGACCTATGAGCGCATGAGCTGGGCCAATAATGCCGGGCTTGTGCTGGTGGGGCTCGGGTTGTCGGGCCTGCTGGCGCTGACCACCCTTCTGGGCCTGATCTGGCGGCGCGGGCTGAAAGGCGGCAGTCGCGCGGGCGCGCTGGCCACCGGGCTGGCGGTCATGGCGGCAGGCGCTGTCTGGGCGCTGGTTGTTGCGGCAGGCGTTGCCGGCGCGGCGGCCATGCAATTGGGCATGGAATACATGTTCGACCAGCCGCAACCTACAGCGGTCGCGGTGCTGGTGCTGGCCGATGTGCTGGCAGTGCTGGCAGTACTTGTGCTGATATCGCTGGTCCTTGTCTGGCGGACAGAGGGCTGGAGCCTGTGGCGGCGTCTGCACTATACCACCTTCGCGCTGACCCTCGCGGCCACCGGCGCGCTGTTCGTGCATTGGGGTCTGGCCTTTGGCGGGATGGGTTGAGCCATGCGGCGGGCGCGCTGGCCCCTGCTTCTGTTCATTGGGGCTGCGCTGACGCATGTCGGCTGGGTTTACCTGCGCGATATACGGGCTATCACCGCGCAACTCGCGGGCAACGCGCGCGTGATCGAGACGACGCTCGGTCCAGTCGCCTATGCGACGGGCGGGCAAGGCGTGCCGGTGCTGGCGATTCATGGCGCGGGGGGCGGGCATGATCAGGGGGCGCTGCTGGCGCGGGCTTTCCTGCCGGACGGCTATCGCTGGATCGCGCCCTCGCGCTTCGGCTATCCCGGATCGGTGCTTCCCGGCGATCCATCGACTGCCGCACAGGCCGATGCCTTTGCCGAGTTTCTCGACAGTATCGGCATCGACCGGGTGACGCTGCTGGCGATGTCTGGCGGTGTGCCGCCCGCGTTGCAATTCGCCCTGCGCCACCCGAACCGCACACAGGCGCTGATCCTGCTCTCGCTCGCCCCCTACGCCCCGCTGACGGCCGAAGAGCAGGAATTGCCCGTCCCGATCTGGCTCTATGAGGCGCTCTTTGCCACCGACCTGCCGCTCTGGGCCGTGCTGCGCATCTCGCCGCGCGCGCTGGCGCCGATCTTC
>JAFIED010000099.1 GCA_020832805.1 Pararhodobacter sp. | reverse complement strand
TGACGTTCTGGCGGGGCTGACGGCGCTGGGTGCGGCGGGCCGTGCGCGGGCGCAGGCGCGCGTGATTGCCGTTACCGGGTCGGTCGGCAAGACCTCGACCAAGGAAATGCTGCGCGCGATGCTGGATGGCTTCGGCACCGTGCATGCCGCCGAGGCCAGTTTCAACAATCACTGGGGGGTGCCCGTCACGCTGGCGCGGCTGGACCCGGTCGCCGATTTCGCCGTGATCGAGATCGGCATGAACCATCCTGGCGAGATTGCACCGCTGGCGCGTCTAGCCCGGCCGCATGTGGCGCTGGTCACCACCATTGCCCCCGCGCATCTGGAGGCGTTTGGCACGCTGGAGGCGATCGCCGCCGAAAAGGCCGAGGTCTTTTCCGGGCTGGAGCCGGGCGGCATCGCCATTCACCACGCCGATTGCGCGGGTCAGGCCGAACTGGTGGCGGGTGCGGCCGGTGCCGTGCAGGTGCTCAGCTTCGGCGAAAGCGGCCGTGACGCCCGTCTGACCGGCCTGCAGCGGGCAGGCGGGGCGCTGGTGGCCCAGGCGCGGCTGGGAAAGACGGACCTGTTGTTGCGCCTGCCCGATGCCGGGGCGCATTTTGCCGTGAATGCGCTGGGTTGTTTGTGCGTGGCGCTGGCGCTGGGGCTTGATCACGGGCTTGCCGCGCAGGCTTTGGGGCGCTGGTGCCCCCCCGCCGGGCGCGGCACGCGCGAACAGATCACGCTGGACCCGGTAGAGGCGCACAGCTTTACCCTGATCGACGACGCCTTCAACGCCAATCCGCTGTCGATGGCCGCTGCGCTGGATGTGCTGGCGGCCAGCGTGCCCGGGCCAGGCGGGCGGCGCGTGGCCATTCTGGGCGACATGCTGGAACTGGGCCCGGACGAGGTCGCCCTGCACCGCGCCATTGCCGATCATCCGGCGATGGCGGCCCTGGACCGGGTGCATTGCGTGGGGCCACGCATGGCCGCGCTGTGGCACGCGTTGCCCGATCACCAGCGCGGCCGGCAGGAAGCCAGCGCTGATGCGCTGGGCCTGCACGCGCACCGGCTGGTGCATCATGGCGATGTCGTGCTGGTGAAGGGCTCGAAAGGCTCGCTGGTCTCGCATGTGGTGGACATGTTGCGCGCGCTGGATCGTTCCCACCCCGAAGACGACAGCACCCGGACAGACCGATCCAGCAGCCACAGACCGACCGGCCGCCCCGCCGGGACGCGTTAGCACCGAACCAAGAGGAACCGATCGCATGCTTTTCTGGCTGTCCCAGTTGTCGGAAACATTCACCGTCTTCAACCTGTTTCGTTATATTACCTTCAGGGCAGGGGCGGCGTTCTTTACCGCGCTGGTGTTCGGCTTTGTCTTTGGCAAACCGCTGATCGAATACCTGCGCCGCCGCCAGAAGGGTGGCCAGCCGATCCGCGAGGACGGACCGGAAAGCCATCTGATCAGCAAGGCCGGCACGCCCACCATGGGGGGGTTGCTGATCCTGTCGGCGCTGGTGGTATCGACCCTGTTGTGGGCGCGGCTGGACAACGGCTATGTCTGGATGGTGCTGCTGGTGACCGTGGCCTTTGGGCTGATCGGCTTTGCCGATGACTACACCAAGGTCAAGGCCCGCAACAATTACAAGGGTTTGTCAGGCCGGTCGCGGCTGGCCATCGGCTTTGTCGTGGCCTTCTTTGCGGCGCTGTCGGCCATGTACATGCATCCAGAGCCGTTGACCGGGCAACTGGCGGTGCCCCTGCTGAAGGATGTCTTGATCAACCTGGGCTGGTTCTTTCTGCCGGTCGCCATGTTCGTCATTGTCGGCGCGGCCAATTCGGTGAACCTGACCGACGGGCTGGACGGGCTGGCCATCATGCCGGTGATGATTGCGGCGGGCACGCTGGGTGTGATCGCCTATACCGTGGGGCGCGTGGATTTCACCACCTACCTGGAGGTGCATTTCGTGCCCGGCACCGGGGAACTGCTGGTCTTTTCGGCGGCGCTGATCGGCGGTGGTCTGGGCTTTCTGTGGGACAACGCGCCGCCGGCGGCGGGTTTCATGGGCGATACCGGCAGCCTGGCGCTGGGCGGCGCGCTGGGCGCCATTGCCGTTGCCACCAAGCACGAGATCGTTCTGGGCATCGTGGGGGGGCTGTTCGTGGTCGAGGCCCTGTCGGTGATCATTCAGGTTGCCTATTTCAAGGCCACAGGCAAACGCGTGTTCCTGATGGCGCCCATTCATCATCACTTCGAGAAAAAGGGCTGGGCCGAGCCGCAGATCGTGATCCGGTTCTGGATCATCTCGCTGATCCTGGCGCTGATCGGCCTGGCGACGCTGAAGATTCGATAGGCATCGTCGCGCAAGGAGGCGCCGCGCCCAGGGCGCCGTCAGCGCTGCGCCTCGCCGATCTCGTCCATCTGAAAGGGCGTCGACTGGTAGATTTCGTTCAACCAGTTGCCGTACAGAAGATGCGCATGGCTGCGCCAGCGGTTCAGCGGCGCGCGCGCCGGGTCGTCGTCGGGGTAGTAATTGACCGGCACCTTGATCGCCTTGCCCGAAGCCACATCGCGGTCGTACTCTTCTTTCAGGGTGCCGCTGTCGTATTCGAAATGATTGAAGATATACAGCGCGCGATGGGCGGCATCTTCCACCAGGCAGGGGCCCACATGTTCTGATCCCAGCAGCGTGACCAGCCCCGGCACGGCGTCGATATCGCTCTGGCGCATTTCGGTCCAGCGCGAGACCGGGATCAGCACATCATCCGAAAAGCCGCGCAGATAGGGCGAGGCCGGGGCCAGATTCCGGTGCCGGAAACAGCCAAAGGCCTTTTCTGTCAGGCCGTGCTTTGGCACGCCGTGGAAATGGTTGATCATGGCCATTCCCCCCCAGCAAACGCCAAAGGTGGCATGCACATGGGTCTGGGTCCAGGCAAAGACCTGGCGCAGTTCCTCCCAATAGGTGACGGCATCAAAGGGCAGATGTTCGATCGGCGCGCCGGTGATGATCAGCCCGTCGAATTTTTCGCCCTTCACCGCCTGAAAGGGCCGGTAGAAGGTCTCCATATGCTCGGCGGCGGTGTTCTTTGTCTGGTGTTCGGACATGCGGATCAGGTGGAAATCGATCTGCAGGGGCGTGGCACCGATCAGCCGGGCGAACTGGGTCTCGGTCTGAATCTTTTTCGGCATCAGGTTCAGCAGGCCGATTTTCAGCGGCCGGATGTCCTGCCGCGCGGCGCGGGTGTCCGACATCACCATCACACCCTCGCGCGAAAGCACGTCATAGGCGGGCAGGTCGGCGGGCAGGGTGATCGGCATGGCGGGCGCTTCGGGTTGGGGCGTGGGCGGGCGGTCAGTGGCTTGGCGGTCTAGGGCGTCCGGGGGCGGTGCCCTGGCTTCAGGTTTCTGCAGCGGGGCTGTCCGGCATGTCTTGCTGCCGCCGGTCGATCGCCCGACCGATCAGCGCGGCAAAGTCACCGGCCGTGGTGACCTGCGCCACTTCGTCGGCGCTGACGGTGACCCCCCAATGCCGTGCCATTGCCGCATAGCGCGGCTGGCGATGGGCCAGCGCGCGGGCATAGGTATAGCGCACAAAGGCATCGGGATCGACTGTCTGGGGTGTCTGGCCGGTTTCCTGCAAATAGCCCTGCCAGGCATCCAGCAGAAAGGCGGGCTGGTAATACATGGGCTTTGGCGCGCGGTCAAAGCGGCGCACCAGATCGGCGGTATGCGCCTGTGTCCCTTCGATCCAGGCCATCAGCAGGTGGCGAGACAGCGTGGCCAGCACCGGGTCGGTCATCCGTTCGGGGCTGACCACTTCGCAGATCGACCCGCCAGAATCGCAGACGAAGTTGTCATAGCCATAAAGCGTGCGTGCCCGCGTAATGAAACGGGGCGTATCCATCAGCGCCGCAATCTCGGCCTCGCGATGCTGGGCCTGGCGCTGGCGATAGTCATCGAAATCCAGCCCGCCCCGCGCGGGATCGCCCGGTTTGCCCAGATAGGTGCTGAGCGGCGACAGGTTCTCGAATGTGATATTCGAGGCGATGCGCACCGAATCCGACAACAGCAGTTCACGCAACAAGGGTACCTTCATCGCCTCGCGCTTGAAGTTGTCGGCGATTGCCTCGCCCATGTAGCGGGTGCCGATGCGGTAATCGACCGAGTAGTGAAACCAGCCGTCACCGCGCAACAACGCCGACACGCGCGTCTTGCCCAGGCCGGACATGCCGAACAGCAGCACGCGTTTTTGCGCGGCCTCGTGCCATTCGGCGGCGGTAGCGTAAAGCAGGGGCGGTTTCGTCATCAAAAGGACTGCCGAGGCTGGAGGATGCGCGCTGCGGGCGACTATGCCGCGCTCATCGGGCGGGTTCAAGACGGGTGACCCCGATACCGCCGGCGCGGGCCAGCTCTGGGTCCAGCGTCATGGGAATGTACTCGCCCCGGCGCCACAGCAGCCCCAGGTCATCATAGTGCCGTGACAGCGGGTGGCCGGACTGGCCGGTAGAGATGATGAACACGCTCGCCTCGGGGTCTGCCATGTCATAAACCCCGCGAAACCCCGCGCCATGCACGTTCAGAAACGGCTCTGCCGTGCCCGGCGGCCCGCCGGCGGTGCGCCCGCGCATCAGGGTATGATCCCCGCCAGAGGTGGATTGCCGGATGTTGACGAAATTGCGCACCACGGGCACCTCGCCCAGCACGGTATGGTCATGCGTGGCCTGATGGGCCTCGCCCCAGCGCCAGCTTTCCATGTTGGGGCCAAAGCGCTGGCGCAGGTCGATCAGCGCGGCATCCAGCGACACGCGCGCCATGTCGGTGCAGGTCTCTACCACCGCAGACTGGATCACGTCGCACCAGGCGCTTGCGCCTTCGATGTCACGAAACACCCGCTCGATGAACTGCGGTTCCACATGGGTGAAGATGTCTGTCACCGGGCCCAGCCGGTCGCGGATCAGCCGGAACTGCAATTCGCGCATCCAGGCGGCATAGATCAGGGGCTCGGGCAGATGTTCGTTCATCTCGCCGTTCCAGTTGGCCAGAAGCTGCAGCGCCTGCTGGCGCAGGGCTTCGGGGGTGCCGGGTTCGGGGGCCTCGCCCTGAAACCACAGATCGGCACCGACCAGCGGCAACAGGTTGCGCGCGGCCTGGCTGACCGTGTCCAGCTGCGCCTCGATGAAACTGTCGCGCGTGTGCACGCTGCGCTGGCGCATCAGCCGGACCCAGCGCTGTATGCGCTGGCTGTCACCCCAGGAATGGCTGACATGCAGCGGAAAGGGGCGGTCCAGCGGCTTGTTGTTGGTATGGCCCAGCAGCCCGGTTTCGGGGTTCACGATGCGCGGATTGGCACTGTAGGGAAACGCGCCCTGCCAGCGCGCATTGGCGTCCCAGCCGGGGGCGGGCATGCGGCCCTGGGTGGGGTGCTCGGCGTGGCGGCGGGGCATCCGGCCGATCAGTTGCAGCGCGATGCTGTCGCGGTCGGCCACCGTCAGCATCTGGGCGGGCGCGACATGCGCCTGGCCGGCCGCAAGCGCCTCGTCCACGCTGCCCGCGCGCATCAGTGCGATCGCCGCCGAGATCGAGGTGTCCTCGCCATCCAGCAGGGTCCAGGCCAGTGCCGCGACATGGCCGGGCGGCGTGATGGCGCCCAGGTTGAAATGGCTGCCGGGCAGCACGGGGCCGTTTTCGGAAAAGCGCAGGGTAATGGTGACCGGGTCGTTGTCGCGCACCCGGATGATGGAGCGGCGGGTCTCGAACCGCGCCCAGCCCTCTGGCGTGCGGTACTCTTCGGCGTTTTCGGTGTTCAGCTCTTCGATGAACACGTCCTGATCATCCAGATAGGCCGTGGTCAGGCCCCAGGCCAGCTGGTCGGACCGCCCCACCAGGACAGCGGGGATACCCGGGATGGTGCCGCCGATCACGCCGCCGCTGTCCAGTTCAAGCCGTGCCAGATACCAGATCGCCGGCGCGGTAAAGCCCAGATGCGGGTCATTGGCCAGCAGGGCCCCGCCATTGGCCGACCGGTCGGGCGCGGCCGCCCAGGCGTTCGATGCGCCGGCCAGTTCCATTGCGCGAAAGGGCGACAGGGCCTCGCCCCGCCCGGTGCCTGGGGGTACATGGGCCATGGCCAGCTGGCTGTCGGTCAGGCCGGGAAACAGGCTTGAGAAATCCGGCAGCGCGGCCACGCCCTGGCCGGGGTCATCCGGGATCAGGTCGCGCGTGCGCTCTTCGCCGATCAGGGCGGAAACCCGTGCGCGCCGCACTTCGGCATCCAGATGGCCGGACAGTTGCAGGCCCATCAGCTTGACCAGCGCAATCGAGTCTGTCGGCGTCCACAGGGCGATCTCGCCGGAAAACAGGAAATACTCTGGTGCGCCGCGTCCCAGCGCGCGTTCATTCACCAGGGTGATCCAGGCATTGACCCCGCGCGCATAGGCGTCCAGCGCTGCGCGGGTATAGTCATCCTGCACTGGCACCGATGCGCGCGCCAGTTCATAGATATCCAGCCGGCGCAACAGTTCATCGGTACGCAGGGTGCGTGTGCCAAAGACCTCTGACAGGCGCCCCTGCGCGGTGCGGCGCAGCAGGGTCATCTGCCACAGCCTGTCCTGCGCATGCGCAAAGCCCAGACCATAGAACACATCCGGGTCGGACTCGCCAAAGATATGCGGCACGTTATGGGTATTGCGCGCGATCTCGACCGCCGCGCCGATCCCGCGCACCTGCCAGGTGGCGCCGTAATCGGGCAAGGACCGAGACAGGAAATAGTAAAGCCCGCCAAGCGTCACCACGAAAATCACCACCAGCGTGGTGGCGATACGCAGAAGCCAGCGAAACAGCGTTGGCATGGCGGGGTGACCTTTCGGATCTGGCGGCGTGTTGACCTTGTGGCCGGCATCGTTTCCTATGACCTCGCGCGGGCAAGCGCAAATCAAACGAACGGGGGGCGGCTATGGCGCGCGTGGCGTTTCTGGGCCTGGGGGTGATGGGTTACCCCATGGCCGGGCATCTGGCAAAGGCCGGGCACAAGGTGACGGTCTACAACCGGACCGCCGCAAAGGCCGATGCCTGGGCGGATGAACATGGCGGGCAGGCAGCGCCCACACCCCGCGCAGCGGCGGACGGCGCCGAATTCGTGATGGCCTGTGTTGGCAATGACGATGATCTGGCTGCCATCTGCCGCGGTGATGACGGGGCTTTCGCCGGCATGGCGCAGGGCGCGGTGTTCGTCGATCACACAACCGTGTCGGCGCAGATCACCCGCGCGCTGGCGGGCGAGGCTCGGGCAGCGGGCATCGGCTTTGTCGATGCGCCCGTGTCCGGCGGGCAGGCGGGGGCGGAAAACGGCGTGCTGAGCATCATGTGCGGCGGCGCCGAGGGGGATTTCGCCGCGGCCGAGCCGGTGATGGGGGCTTACGGGCGTTCGGTGAAACGACTGGGCGAGTCCGGGGCGGGGCAGATCGCCAAGATGATGCACCAGATCTGCATCGCCGGGCTG
>JAFIED010000097.1 GCA_020832805.1 Pararhodobacter sp. | reverse complement strand
ACGCGGGTGGGGCCACCTCGACGTATCCCTTGTTTCGCCACCAGCCGCCGCCCGCGTTGATGCAGATCAAGGCAGACGGCACAGTGGCGCGCCCCCAAGGCCGGCGCGCCGGCCGATGCGTGACGGCCAGCCGGGCAATGTTGGATTCAGCGGATCGAAGGTCCTGAAACACACGCGCGCTGGCGTTTGCCTGTGGGGTATACTGTCCTTCGGGCCGACGGGTCTGGTCTGGAGGAAGATGTCGATGTCCACGAAGGATGCCCACGCCCCCGCCCCCGGACAGGCCCCCGGACACGCCCCCGGACCGGTCGCGCGGGCGGCTGCGCTGGTGGTTTCGGTTTGCGCATTCGGCGCGCTGGCAATTCGGGGCGTGGCAAGTCTGGAGCAGTTCGAGGGCGATGTGGGGGCGACACTCTGGCAGCTTGCCGGGTTCTTCACGGTGCTCACCAACCTGCTCGTTGCCGTGCACTTCATGGCGATTGCCGCGGGGTGGCGTGTTCCCGGTGCCCGTGTGGCCGGGCTGGTCCTCTGGATCGGGCTGGTCGGGCTTGTGTATCACCTGCTGCTTGCGCATCTGTGGTCGCCAGAGGGCCTGTCCTGGTGGGCCGATCAGGCTTTGCACACGCTGGTGCCGGTGCTGGTTGCCCTGTGGTGGCTGGCCTTCGTTCCGTTCTGGTCACCTGACTGGCGTGTGGTCCTGATCTGGCTGGGCTGGCCGCTGGCCTATGTTGCCTATGCGATCCTGCGCGGGGCGCTGACCGGCTTCTGGCCCTATCCGTTCCTTGATCCGGGTTTGCACGGTGTCGGGGAGGGCGGCGTGAATCTTCTGGGCTTGCTGCTGGCCTTCCTGCTGTCCGGTGCCGCAGTGGCAGGTCTGGATCGCCTGCGTCTGGCCCCGGGGCGATAGGCCAGCCTGCCGGCCCCCAGCCCCGAATCCCTGCGAAACGCCGCGTCGCTGCCAGTTGGTCAGGCAAGGTCATCGGGCAGGAAAACACGCTCGGGTCCGCCGGGGCGGGACGCTCCTGCCCCTGTCTTTGGCAATCGTTTCAAGCGCCCGGATCCGGCCGGACGCTGACGCGCGTGCCTGGTGAAGCTGCACGCGAAATCTGACTTTTTCCTTGCCCCGAATCGTCCCGTCTGCGCAGCATTGCCCATCAGACCTGTGTTTTTTGTCCGAAATTGATGAGAGGAGCCCATCTTGATGACCGGAAAAATCCTTGTGGCCGTCTGCGCGGTGGCGGCCTGCGCAGTGGCCGGAGCACCCGCGGCCGCACAGGACGCCGAGTATCGCGGGGGCGGCTATGTCAGCGACTCCTCGGGCTGCGAGGCGCATGGCTGGGCCGGAATTTCCCAGTTCAGCGCCCGATTCCTGCCGGTCGGGCGATACGGCAATGAAGCGGCTTCGCTCAGCATGTATTTCGGCACATGGGCCAAGAACTACCGCTTTCCGCGAGACTTTCCGTTCGACACCTGGATGGATGTGACCGAGTTTGGCGGCGTCGGCGATAACGTCTTCGCCTTTTCACCAGACCCACCGCCGCGGATCCGGCTCTCCCTGCCACCGGTCACCACCACCATCGGTGGCAGCGAGGCCGAGTTGCATTACCTGCTGGAGTTCCAGAATTTCGGCGATCTCGCGGGATGCACGATCCGTGGCGAGCTATGGGTGCGGCGGCTTTAGTGAGCGACCCGGGGCGACATCAGACAGGAAAGACCATCCCATGACCAATTCCATCACACGCACTGCCGCCAGCCTGGGGCGAATGCTTGCGGTTTCGGTGCTTGCGCTTGGCGTCACGAGCACCGCGGCCTTGGCCAATTTCCGCGGTGGCGGGGCGATGTTCGCCTTTACCGAGGCCTGCCAGCAACCCGTCGGATGGGGGCCGGACGCGGTGGTTACAGTGCAGGCGCGCTATGTCGATACGGCAATACCGCTGCCGGACGGGGCGCAGCGCATGGCCAGCGAGATGTCGATTGCCATACCCGCGGGGGCCCTCAACCTCTCGCGGTGGCAGGCATCCTTTGTCGAGGGCGGGCCCACCGAATTCTTGGGTGCGACCGGGCGCGGCATCTTCAGCCAGTTCGCCTTTCACAGGCCGCGGCCGCGGTTCCGGGTGGTCCTGAACCGGGTCGTCTCGCGGATCGATCCGGCCGGGCCGGACACGCTGCAGAATGCCCGCAGCGTGGTGGTGCGGCTGAGGGTCCAGAACCTGTTCGGGGTTCAGGGCTGTGCCGCCACTGTCACCGCAGCGATGCGACGGGCCTGACGCCGTCGTCACTCGGCAGGGCGCGCTCAGCCTGCGGCCGGACCCTGCCTCGCGGCCAGCTTGCGCTCCAGCCGGGCCATCAGCCGGGTGATCTCGTCATGGTCCGCGCGGGTCAGTGACGGGCCGGGGGCGCGCACCGCCGCACTGGCCAGCACGCCGCGGCGGTGCAGGATTTCCTTGCGGATCGCCAGGCCCAGGCCCAGCTGCTGCTCGTAGCGCACCATCGGCAGATAGATCTCGAACAGGTCCTCGGCGCCGTCGCGGTCACCGGCCAGGCTGCGGTTCACCACCTCGACCAGCATCTCGGGATAGGCAAAGCCGGTCATCGCGCCATCCGCGCCGCGCGCCATTTCCTCGGGCAGGAAGAGCGCGGTGTTGCCCACCAGGATCGACAGGCGGGGGGTGTCGGCGGTGCCGGTCTCGGCGCGCACGCGGGAAAGCTTGTTCAGGCCCGGCCAGTCCTCGTGCTTCAGCATCACGATCTGGGGGTTGGCGCGGGCGATGTCGAGGATCGTTTCGGTGCTGAACTGCACGCCGGTGGTCTGCGGGTAATCCTGCAGGCAGACCGGCACATCGGGGCCGAGGGCTGCGCAGACCTGTGCGAAATAGCCCTTCAGCTTGACTTCGGTGGCCAGCCCCGGCATCCCCGCCACCATCACCCCGGCCGCGCCATCCGCCATCACCCGATGCGCCAACGCCGCCATGTTGCCCAGCCCGGCGCCAGAGACGCCCACCACCACCGGGATCCGGCCGGCAACGCGGTCCAGCACATGGCGGGCAAAGCGGGTGGATTCGTCGGCCGCCAGCTTCGGAGCCTCGCCCATGATGCCCAGGATGGTCATGCCCGTGACCCCGGCATCGAGGTAGAAATCCACCATCCGGTCGGTGCTGGCCAGATCCAGCGCGCCGTCCTGCGCGAAGGGCGTGGCGGCGATGATGAATACGCCGCGGGACTGGCGGTCGATGCGCTGGGTCATGGAAGGTTTCCTTGTCGTGTTTCGGATTCAGGCGAGTGCAGCGCCGAGCGCAATGGCGCAGGCGGCCTGCACCGGGTCGATGACGGGCACGCCGAGATCGCGTTCAAGCTGCCCACGCCGCGGCGCGAAGCCCGCGCAGCCCGGCACGATGGCGCCCGCGCCCTGCGCCACCAGCCGGGCGCCCAGCGCGCGGGTCTCGGCATACACGGCGTCCGAGCGCCCGGCATCCTCGGCGCTG
>JAFIED010000096.1 GCA_020832805.1 Pararhodobacter sp. | reverse complement strand
CAGGAAAAGGCAATGCGCGCCCGTCAGGGCGCGCACCGGTTTTCTGCAGCACGGTACCAGACCGTGTCAGCTGTCGTCGTCTTCCAGCGCCTTCAGCGCTTCCTGCAATTCTTCCTTGCTGACCGGCTTGTCAGTCACGCTGGCGCGGGCAATGATCGCATCGACGACCTTGTCCTCGAAGATCGGCGCCCGCAACTGCTGCTGCATCTGCGGGTTCTTCTGAATGAACTCGAAAAACTGCCGCTCCTGGCCAGGGTACTGGCGCGCCTGCGCCATCACTGCCTGGCTCATTTCGGCATCGGTCACCTCGACCTCCGCCTTGCGGCCCACTTCGGCCAGCAACAGGCCCAGCTTCACCCGGCGCTCGGCCAGGGAACGGTGCTCGTCGGTGGTCTCGATCTCGCCATGGCTATGGTCGTCGGGCGCCACGTCGCGGTTTTCGTCATGCCAAAGCTGATGGGCAATCTGCTTGGCCTCGGCATCGACCAGGCTGGCGGGCAGGTCGAAACTGACCGTCTTGTCCAGTTCGTCCAGCAGCGACCGCTTGACCAGCGCGCGCGAGGCCTGACCGTATTCCGCCTGCAAGCGTTCGCGGATCTGGTCCTTGAAGGCGTCCAGCGACTCGGCGCCATAACGCGCGGCCAGCGTGTCGTCGATGGGCATGGGCTCGGGCGCGCGCACCTCTTTCACGGTGCAGGCAAAGACCGCTTCCTTGCCGGCCAGATGCTCGGCATTGTATTCCTGCGGGAAGCTGACGGTCACATCGCGGGCATCGCCTGCCGTCACACCGACCAGCTGCTCTTCGAAACCCGGGATGAACTGGCCCGATCCCAGCGTCAGCGGGAAGTCCTCGCCGGCGCCGCCCTCGAAGGGTTCGCCATCGATGCTGCCGACGAAATCGATCACCACCTGATCGCCATCTTCGGCGGCGCCTTCCTTGGGGCCGAAATTCTGCGCCGATTGCGCCAGATTCTTCAGGGCCTCATCAATGGCGCTCTCGTCGGCCTCGACCACCAGACGTTCCAGCGACAGGGCCGAAAAATCGGGTTCGTCGATCTGCGGCAGCGCGTCATAGCTCAGGTCGACGATCAGATCATCGCCTTCCTTCCACTCGGCGCCGTTCTTCATCTCGATCTTCGGCTGCATTGCCGGACGGTCGCCCGAGGCCTCGAAATGCTCCTGCACCGCGCCGTCCACGGCTTCCTGCATCGCCTCGCCCAGCAGCCGGGGGCCGAACTGCTTTTTCAACAGCGGCATCGGCACCTTGCCCTTGCGAAAGCCCTTCATCTCGATCTCGGGCTGCGCCTCGGCCAGCTTCGCGTCGACCTTGGCGTCCAGCTCGGCCGCGGTCATCGTGATGGTGTAGCCGCGCTTGAGGCCTTCGTTCAGGGTCTCGGTCAGCTGCATCGTGTTTTCCCTTTGCTCTCTCTGGTGCGGGTGGAGGGACTTGAACCCCCACGCCTTGCGGCGCTTGGACCTAAACCAAGTGCGTCTGCCAATTCCGCCACACCCGCCAATATTACCGGCGGCCCCGCCATGGGGTCGGGGCCGCAATCGCGCGGGTTCTAGCAAGAAGCCCTGACCGATGCGAGAGCAAATCGCCGCAAGAAAGCAGCGTTGCAGTCATATTTCGACCACAATAAGCGCCCAGTCTGATTTTGTTTCCAGTTTTGTGTCCAGTTCGAGGTTTCGCCATGCTTCATCTGTTTGATCTTCATTCCGCGCCCCAGCCGATGACCGGCCGCGGCAGCCGCCCGATGGGCGTGGTTAGCGGGACGCTGATCCGCATCGCTGACGGGGATATTCCGGTCGAGTATCTATGCGCGGGCGACAGGGTCCTGACCCGCGGGAACGGTTTTCAGACACTCCGGTCGGTGGGCGTGATCGTGGCGCGCGATATCGATGTGGTGCGCTTTGCCGCGCGGGCATTGGGGCGGAAAGAGGGTGCGCGCGCCCTGACAGTGCCGGTGGCGCAACAGGTTCTGGTGCGCGACTGGCGCGCACAGATCGTGTATGGAAAAGACAGCATCCTGACGCCTGCCGGTTCTCTGGTGGATGACAAGCTGGCAAGGCGCCAGAGGCTGGACCGGCTGCGCCTGTTCCAGCTGCATTTCGACACGCCGCAGGTCATCTGGGCCAATGGCGCCGAACTGGCCAGCACGCGGGCCCTGGCCGCAGCACCGCGCCGGCACCTGCACTGACAGCAGCAACGCGGGGTGGGGTGTTCGGGTACTGATCAGGGCACCCTGCCCTGCAGATGCCGGCGCCCCCGGCCAGGCCGATTCGGGCAGGCGCAGGGTTTCGGACAGACGCAGCGTTTCAGTCGCAGCGTTTCAGTCGCAGCGGCGCATCGGCCCGGGCGGTAAATCGCTGGGCGCAGTTGGCCCTCGGCGCCGCTATTCTGGCCCACCCGCGGGTGGCGCCCGAAACCATGAGCGGCGCCGCTTCAAGCGCCAAAGCCGATGGTTCGCGCCAGGCAACACAAGGATGCCCCCGCCATCGACGGCACCAACCCCGTGCGGCCCCGCAGCCCCCTGACCTGAAAAGGTCAGCGAGCCGGAACCGCCAGGCCCTTTTCCTCTGCCAGGGCGCGCATGCGATCCTGCAGTTTTTCAAAGGCCCGCACTTCGATCTGCCGAATGCGTTCCCGGCTGACCGCATAGCGCTCTGCCAGTTCCTCCAGCGTCAGGGGCGGGTCGGACAGGCGGCGCTCGGTCAGAATGTCGCGCTCGCGTTCGTTCAGCACATCCATGGCGCTGATCAGCATGCTGCGCCGGGTTTGCAGCTCGTCCTGTTCAGCATAGGCATTGGCCGTATCGGCGCTTTCATCCTCCAGCCAGTCCTGCCAGCTGCCGGACCCCTCTTCGCCACCGATGGTGATGTTCAGCGAAGCGTCAGAGCCCGCCAGCCGGCGGTTCATCTCGATCACCTCGGCCTCGCTGACCGACAGGTCATTGGCAAGCTGGCGCACGCTTTCCGGGCGCAGATCGCCATCCTCCAGCGCGCCGATGCGCGACTTCGCCTTGCGCAGGTTGAAAAACAGCTTCTTCTGCGCGCTGGTCGTGCCCAGCTTGACCAGCGACCACGAGCGCAGGATGTATTCCTGGATCGAGGCGCGTATCCACCACATGGCATAGGTGGCCAGCCGGAACCCTTTTTCCGGATCGAACCGCTTGACCGCCTGCATCAGGCCAACATTGGCCTCTGAAATCACCTCGGCCTGCGGCAGGCCGTAGCCGCGATAGCCCATGGCGATCTTTGCCGCCAGGCGCAGATGGCTGGTGACCAGCTGATGGGCGGCATCGGTATCGTGGTGATCCACCCAACGCTTGGCCAGCATGTATTCCTGTTCAGGCTCCAGCATCGGAAAGCGCCGGATTTCCTGCAGATACCGGTTCAGCCCCTGTTCGGGGGATGGGGCCGGAAGATTGGCATAATCGCTCATGTCATCCCTCTGTCACGCCCTGAAAGGGGCCCGGTTGCCCGGCGCAGTCCACCCTGTGGCAGCATGCGCGGAGTTTCCTTCGAAAGTATGAACGCACAAGCTGGCGGATTCCATCGCGCGTTTCAGCCTTTTCACACGCTTGTGCGCCCCCGTCATCCGTCAGGCCCGCAGCATGGCCAGCAAATCCTGCATGTCCCCCGGCAGCGGTGCCTCAAAATGCAGGGCCGCGCCGCTGACCGGATGCTCGAATCCCAGCGCGGCGGCATGCAGCGCCTGGCGGGGGAATGCGGCCAGCGCCGCCATGGCGGCGTCTGGCAAGCTGCCCCTGGCCGGGCGCCGGCGGCCGCTGCCATAGACCGGATCGCCCACCAGCGCATGGCCCGCATGTGCCATATGCACCCTGATCTGATGCGTGCGCCCGGTTTCCAGCCAGCATTCGGTCAGCGCCAGCTGCGCCGGTGTTCCGAACGCCTCGGTCACCTGTGCGCGCGTCACCGCATGCCGGCCCCGGTCAAAATAGACCGCCTGACGTTGGCGGTCATGGCGATGCCGGTCCAGCCTGGTGGTGATCTTCAGCACGCCGCCCCCTTCAAAGCTGATGCCCCGCAGCCCCCGCAGGCGCGGGTCGCCCGCATGCGGCAGGCCCCAGACCAGCGCCAGATAGCGCCGTTGCACCGTATGCGCCTCGAACTGTGCGGCCAGACCGTGATGCGCACGATCGGATTTCGCCACCACCAGCAGGCCGGACGTGTCCTTGTCGATTCGGTGCACGATACCCGGGCGCCGCTCGCCGCCAATGCCTGAAAGCGTGTCGCCACAATGATGCAGCAGGGCGTTAACCAGCGTGCCCGCGGGGCTGCCGGGCGCGGGATGAACCACCATGCCGACCGGCTTGTTCAGCACGATCAGATCCGCATCCTCGTGCAGGATATCCAGCGCGATGGCTTCCGGCCGCGTATCGGTCTCCTGCGCCGGCGCCAGCGTGATGGCGATCTCATCCCCCGGGGCCACCCTGGCGCGCGGATCCTGCAACACCTGCCCGCCGCGCCGCACCGCGCCCTCTGCGATCAACCGCCCCAGACGCGAACGCGATAACGCGGCCGCCTCTGGTACATCGCGCGCCAGCGCCTTATCCAGTCGGGCGGGCGGGTCATCGCCGATGACGACGCGCAAAACCGAAAGGTCGCTTTCCATGTCCGACTCCGATCCCGTTTCGCCCCAGCCCGATGAACAGCCGCCCGGTGCACCACCCCCTGACCTGCGCTTTCTCAAGTTGCTGGTCACGGTGCTGACAGGGGTGATGATTGCGGGGCTTGTAACCATCGTGGCGTTGCTTGTCATCCGCATAGGGCCGGCGCCGGCACCGCCCCTGCCCGCGCTGCCTGATCAGATCACGCTGCCACAGGGGGTCACCCCGCAGGCCCTGACCTTTGCCCGAGACTGGATCGTGGTTGTCGGCGCGGACGGCACGATCCTGCTGTTTGACCGCCAGACCGGCGCGCTGGTGCAACAGATCGCCCCACCCGCCGCAATCGCTGACTGACAAGGCGTAGCCGGCACAACGCCAGGCCAGGGCCCTGCGCCCCGTTACCCGCCGATGACAAAACCGGCCCCCACGGCCCACCGGGGCACCCCGCCAGACACGGACCGGGAGGGCCGCAAGGCCCGACGCGGTGGCGCGGGCCTCGATGGCCCGGGCCGCCGCGCGCCCCTCACTGGCCAGCACGGCCGGGGTCAGGCAAACTGCGGGTTGCGCTGCCAGACCGACAGGTTCAGCGCGCCGGCGATCGTGACCCACAGCAGGTACGGAATGAACAGGATACCCGCCACCGGGTCCAGCAGCCAGAAACTGACCGTGGTCAGCGCTACCGCCAGCCACAGCGCAACCAGCACGATCATCGCGCTCCGCATCCGTTTCAGCCCGAAAAAGACCGGCGACCACAATGTGTTCAGGGCGATCTGCAACGCCCAGAATGCCAGCGCCTGCCCGCTGCCGGGCAGCGGCGCCACGCGCATCGCCGCATAGGCCATGACAATGTACAGCGTGGTCCAGACGATCGGAAACACCAGCCCCGGGGGGGTCCAGCGGGGCTTGTCCAGCCCATCGTACCACTTGCCCGGCTCGAACATGGCGCCGGTGGCTGCCGGCGCGCCGCAGGCAGCAAGAAATGTCAGAAACAATAGCCAGTCCATAGCCGCCCTCGCGCTTTCCGGGGGCACGTTACCTCAAGCGCGCCGGCGTTCCAATGCATCATCGCTGCCATGCAGCATCACCAGCCCCCCCGCCCTGCCCTGGCCGCCATCGGCAACGCCGGTGCCATGCCCGGCACGCAACCCTGCACGCAGCGCGGTGCCTGCTTCAGCGCCCCCGTCCCCGCCGCCGAACGCCTGCGCCCGCGTTCGCAGATCATTCCGGCGCAGCGCCTCAAGCGCGGCGATCACGGTATCAGGGCGACCGCGCCGGGGCGTATGGCGCGCCGTGGCCTCGACCAGAAAACCCACTTCGGGCAGCGGCCTGGCGTGCAGCGTGGCCGCGCGCGGCATCAGCTGCGCCAGGGCGCTGCGCATCACCGATTGCGCCAGCCATCCCAGCTTCTGCCTTTTCGAGGTCTGCGCGCGGCGTGTGATCGAATCATACCCGTTGCGGCGCACGGCCTGACCGATCCCGGCATAGACATGGCGCGCGGCAAAGATGCCGGGCCGGCAGGACAGCGGCAACGCCGCGATGCCCGGCTCGGCGCGCCAGTACAGGTGGTCGGCCTGATCCAGCAGCCGGCGCACCACACCGGCCAGCGCCGGGGTCAGGCGCGGGCTGGCCAGGAATGCCGCCGCATCGATCCCGGCCTCGTCCAGCCAGTCACGCGGCAGGTAAAGCCGGCCCGCGCGCGCATCCTCGCCCACATCGCGGGCGATATTCGTCAATTGCATCGCCAGCCCCAGATCACAGGCCCGCGCCAGCCGGTCGGCATCGCGCACGCGCATCAACACGCACATCATTGCCCCCACCGCCGCCGCCACCCGCGCCGAATAGGCCAGCACGTCAGACAGTGTATCGTGGCGTCGCCCCTCGGCATCCCAGGCCAGACCTTCCAGCAGCGCTTCGGGCAGGGCGCGGGGCATGTCGTATTCGGCGACCAGCGCGGCAAAGGCGCGGTCGGCGGGCGCATTGCGCGGGCGCCCGGCATAGGCCTGCTCCAGCCGCTCGCCCAGGCGCAGGACTGCCTGCGCCTTTGACGCACCCACGGTATCGGCCACCTCGTCAACCGCGTCATCAGCCAGCCGGCAAAAGGCGTACAGCGCCAGTGCCGGATCGCGCACATGGGCGGGCAGCAACCGCGACGCTGCGTGAAACGACAGCGATCCGGTGCGAATCGCCTCGCGGCAATGGGCCATGTCGGCCGGTGCGATTGCCCCTGCCGCAGCGCCAAAGAGACCCGCGCCGCTCATTCTGCCGCCATCCGCGCCGGGGCCGGCATGGGGGCCGCAGGCTGGCCGGGCGGGTTCGGCACCAGCTTGTCCAGCACCTCGGCCGTGCCGATCACGCCGGGCAGCCCGGCGCCCGGATGCGTGCCCGCACCGACCAGATACAGGCCCGGCAGTTCCTCTGACACATTATGCGGGCGGAACCAGGCCGATTGCAGGATGCGCGGCTCGATGGAGAACCCCGCGCCAAAGGGCGACAGATAGCGGTCGCGAAAGGTCTCGGGCGTAAAGACCAGGCTTTCGGTCACATGTGCCGACAAGCCCGGCAGCAACCGTTCCTCCAGCACCTTCAGCATGCGCTGGCGATAGGGCTCGGCCTCCTGCCCCCAGTCCACGCCATTGTCATGGCCCAGATGCGGCACCGGGCTGAGCACATAAAAGGTGTCATCGCCCGCCGGCGCCACTGACGGATCGGTGACCGAAGGGCGGTGCACATAAAGGCTCATGTCCTCGGACAGTTTCCCGCGGATGAAGATGTCCTTCACATGCTCGCGATAGCGCGGGCCCACAACGATGGAGTGGTGCCCCACATCGCGCCATTTCCCCGCCGTGCCCTTCGTGCCGAAATACCAGACAAACAGGCCCATGGACCAGCGCGCCCGCTTCAGCCTTGCCGTGGTCCAGCGCCTGCGAGGCCGGTGACGCAGCAACCGGTCATAGGTATGCCCCGCGTCGGCGTTGGAAATCACCAACTCTGCCGGGATCACGCGCCCGTCGGACAACCGCACGCCGGCCGCACGGCCATGCGTCACCATGATCTCGTCAGCCTCGGCCTTCATGACCAGCCGGCCGCCCTGATCATGGATCACGCGGACCATCGCCTCGGCAATCGCCTGCACCCCGCCCATCGCGTAATGCACGCCGAATGCCTTTTCCAGATGGCTGACAAGGCTGTACATCGAGGTCACATGGAAAGGGTCACCGCCGATGAACAGCGGGTGAAACGACAGCGCGAATTGCAATCGCGGGTCCCGCACCCGCCGCGCGGCATGGGCATGAACCGAGCGGTCGGCGCGCAGCCAGGCGAATTTCGGCAGCACCTTTACCAGATCCCACAGCCGGTGCATGGGCCGGCGGCCCAGATCCTCGTAGCCGAACCAGTAACGCGCCTCGGCATCGGCCAGAAAACGGTTGAACCCGGCCAGATCGCCGGGCGACAGGCGCGCCACCTCGGCCTGCATCGCCGCCTCGTCCTGGCGCATGGTGAAATGGCTGCCGTCCTGCCACAGGATGCGGTAGAACGGGTCCATGGGTTTCAACGTCACATCGGTGTCGAAATCGCGCCCGCAGGCGGCCCACAGGTCGCGCAACCCCTGCGGCACGGTCACAATCGTCGGCCCCAGATCGAATCGATGCCCGCCCTGGCTGATCGACGAGCCGCGCCCCCCGGGCCGGTCCAGCCGGTCGATCACCGTAACGCGCCAGCCGCGCGCGCCCAGCCGCATCGCGGCCGCCAGACCGCCCAGCCCGGCCCCGATGACCACGGCCTGCGCCCCGGGCACGGCAGGCATATTGACAGCATTCATCACGCTCTCCTTGCTTCCTGTCCATTCTGGTTTACATATCCCCTGGCCGTCAACCCAAAACGTCAAGTCTGATTGACAGTTCTGCCTTGCCCCAGCGGCCCCGATGTGACAACCTGGGTTTACACTTGCGGGTGGAGGCCCATGCAGACCGTCACACTCAGCCTGTTCCGCTTTCAGGGGCTTTCCCGGCTTTGGGTGCTGGGGCAGATGGCGGCGGCCCGGCCTGGGCTGACACAACTGCCGGGGTTGCAGTTCTTCAAGCTATGCGGCTCGGGCACGGGCGAGGGTTTCACACCGCGCCCCAACTGGGCTGTCTGGGCCATTCTGGGCGTCTGGCGTGATCCGCAGGCGGCGCGTGCAGGGCTGGACGGACCCGGCGCGTTTCGCCGCTGGCGGGCGCATGCCACCGAAGCCACCACATTCCATCTGCAACCGCTGTCCGTGCGCGGTCACTGGTCCGGCCACCAGCCCTTTGCCGAGCCGCCCTCGCCGGTCACACCGCCGGGCCTGCCCCTGGCCGCGCTGACCCGCGCCACCATCCGCCCGGCCCGCGCCTTGCGTTTCTGGCAGCGCGTGCCCGATATCTCGGCCCGGATCGGCGACGACCCCAATGTGCGCTTCAAGATCGGCATCGGCGAGGTGCCGCTTCTGCATCAGGTCACCTTTTCCATCTGGCCCGATGCCGCCAGCATGGCCGCCTTTGCCCGCACCGGACCGCATGCCGACGCCATTCGCGCGGTGCGCACCCAGGGTTGGTTCACCGAGGAACTTTACGCCCGCTTCGCCGTCCGCGGCATCGAGGGCACATGGCACGGGGCCCACCCCCTTGCCCAGACAACCACAAAGGAGGCCGCATGACGCCTTTCCCCTTCTCGGCCATCGTCGGCCAGGACGAGATGAAACAGGCCATGGTGCTGACCGCCATCGACCCCGGCATCGGCGGGGTGCTGGTCTTCGGCGACCGTGGCACCGGCAAATCGACGGCCGTGCGCGCGCTGGCGGCGCTGCTGCCGCCCATTCAGGCGGTCGCAGGCTGCCCGGTCAACGCGGCGCGGATCGAGGATTGCCCGGACTGGGCACAAGTCACCGATACCACAATCGTCACCCGCCCCACCCCGGTGGTGGACCTGCCGCTGGGCGCGACCGAGGACCGCGTGACCGGCGCGCTGGATATCGAACGCGCGCTGACCCGGGGCGAAAAGGCCTTTCAACCGGGGCTGCTGGCGCGCGCCAACCGGGGCTATCTGTACATCGACGAGGTCAACCTGCTGGAAGACCATATCGTCGATCTGCTGCTTGATGTGGCCCAGTCAGGCGAAAACGTGGTCGAACGCGAGGGTCTGTCGATCCGCCACCCGGCGCGCTTCGTTCTGGTCGGCTCGGGCAATCCGGAAGAGGGCGAATTGCGGCCCCAGCTGCTCGACCGTTTCGGCCTCTCGGTCGAGGTCACCAGCCCGAAAGACATCGAAACCCGCATCGAGGTCATCCGCCGCCGCGACGCCTGGGAGCGTGACCACGACGCCTTCATGGCCCATTGGCAGACCCGCGATGCCGCGTTGCGCGCCTCCATCCTGCGGGCCCGCGCCGCCCTGCCACAGGTAGCCGCCTCGAATGTCGCTCTGCACGATTGCGCCGCACTTTGCCTGGCCCTGGGCGCCGATGGGCTGCGCGGCGAACTGACGCTGCTGCGCGCCGCGCGCGCGCTCGCCGCGCTTGACGGGGCGGGCGAGGGCGGCCGGGCCCAGCTGCGCCCGGCCGCCCCCCTGGCCCTGCGCCACCGGCTCAGGCGTGACCCGCTCGACGATGCCGGCTCCGGCGCCCGCGTCGCCCGGCAACTGGCCGAGGTGCTGCCGTGAACCAGGGTCGGCCATCCCTGCCACCCGCATGCGGCCCGGCGCGCGGCCAGACCCGTGAGCTGACGCGCGCATTGGCCCAAAGGGACCCGCTTCATGCCTGTCGGCAAAGCCGCCGGGCAGCATCGCAGGCGCCATGTCACAACGACCATCGCGCCTTTCGTCTGTCCTTTCATCTTGCCTCAAATACTCCGGGGGGAGTCG
>JAFIED010000078.1 GCA_020832805.1 Pararhodobacter sp. | reverse complement strand
ACCAGCCGCATGCCGCGCCCGCCCCCACCCGCCACGGCCTTGATCATGACCGGAAAGCCGATGCGCCGTGCCTCGGCCAGCAAGCGTTCGTCGCTGGCATCGGCGCCGGCAAAGCCAGGCACGCAGGGCACCCCCGCCGCGGCCATCACCTGCTTGGCGGCGGCCTTGTCGCCCAGGCGCCGGATGGCATCGGCAGAGGGGCCGATGAACACCAGCCCGGCCTTTGCGCAGGCCTCTGCCAGCGCGGCATTTTCTGACAGGAAGCCGTATCCGGGATGGATGGCGTCGGCGCCGGTCGTCTGCGCGGCCTCGATGATCCGGTCGATCTGCAGATAGGACCTGCGCGGCGGCGCCTCGCCAATCCAGACCGCCTGATCGGCCGCGCGCACATGCGGCGCACCCGCATCGGCCGAGGAATAGACCGCAACGGTCTGATACCCCATCGCGCGGGCCGAGCGGAAGACGCGCAGCGCAATTTCGCCCCGGTTGGCCACCAGAACACGGGAAAAGGGGGTTGCGCCACCAGCGGGCGTTGCAGCATCGCGGGTCATGGGCGGGCCACCGAGAACTGGATCGGTGACGGGCTGCGCCGGTCGCCGGTGCGGCAGATGTCCAGCACCTCGGCCAGAACGGCGCGGGTATCGCGCGGGTCGATCACCCCGTCATCCAGCAGCCGGGCGCTGGTGTGAAAGGCGCTCATCTGGCTGGTGAACAAGGCCACGATCCTTTCGCGCTGGTCTGCCAGTTCCTTTGGGTCAACCGTCTTGCCCCGCCGTTCCGCGCCCTGCCTGGCCACGATTTCCATCGTACCCGCGGCCTGTTCGGCGCCCATGACCGCAGTCCGCGCGTTCGGCCAGGAAAAGCAGAACCGCGGGCTGAAGCCGCGCCCGCACATGCCATAGTTTCCGGCCCCGTAGGACGCGCCGCAATACAGGGTGATCTGCGGCACGGTGGCGTTGGTGACCGCCTGGATCATCTTGGAGCCATGCTTGATCATGCCGCCTTCCTCATAGGCGCGCCCCACCATGAACCCTGTCGTGTTGTTCAGATACAGGATCGGCGTGCCGGTCTGGCAGCACAGCTGGATGAAATGCGTGGCCTTGTTGGCGCCCGCCGGGTCAAGCGGGCCGTTGTTGGTGATGATGCCGACGCGGTGCCCCCGGATGCCGGCTTGCCCGCAGACGGTGGCCGCGCCGAAATCCGGCCCGGTTTCGTCGAATTCCGACCCGTCCACGATGCGCGCGATCACTTCGCGCATGTCCACCGGGCGCCGATGGTCTGCCGGCATGATGCCGACCAGATCCGCAGCGGGATAAAGCGGTTCCCGCCAATCCGGCCGGGCAGGCGGCGGGGCAACCGTATCCCAGCCCAGACCGGCCACGATCCGGCGGGCGATGCCGATGGCATGGCGGTCATCCTCGGCCAGGTGGTCGCCCAGGCCGGTGATCGAGGTATGCATCTCTGCCCCGCCAAGCTGCTCTTCGGTCGCCACCTCGCCGGTGGCGGCCTTCAGCAGCGGGGGGCCGGCCAGAAACGCGCGGGTGCGCCCGCGCACCATCACGATATGGTCTGACAGCCCGGTCTGATAGGCGCCACCGGCGGTGGACGACCCGTGCGTGACGGTCACAACCGGCAATCCCGCCGCCGACATCCGCGCAAGGTTGCGAAACAGCGAGCCGCCGCGCACGAAATCCTGAACCTGATAGGTCATCAGGTTGGCCCCGGCACTTTCGACAAGCTGGATATAGGGCAGGCGGTTTTCCAGCGCGATTTCCTGGATACGCAGCTGCTTTTCCAGCCCCTGGGGCTGCAACGCACCCGCCGCGATGCTGCTGTCACTGGCATTCAGCATGCAGCGCACCCCTGATACGATGCCGATGCCGGCAATGATGCCACCACCGGGAATGGATTTTTCCTCGTCCGGGGTATCACAGCGCCAGCCGGCCAGCGTCGACAGTTCCAGAAAGGGGGCGCCCGGGTCCAGCAACAGGGCTACCCGTTCGCGCGGCAACAGGCGGTGGGCCTTTCGAAATCGCTCTGCCGCCGATGCCGAGCGCGTGCGCGTGCGCTGCTCTATCTCGCGCAGGCGGTCGATCAGGCCGGTCATGGCCGTGCTGTTTTCGCGGAATGCACTGCTGCTGCGCGAGATCGCGGTGCTGATTGCTGTCATGTTTCATGTCCTCGAAGCGCGGACAGGCAAGGGGCCCGCCGTTCAGGATGATGATAGAAAACACGCGTGCGGGGGGCTTGTGCCCAGTGGTTGGCCGGGAGCTTGGCGACCGCTTGCGGCACCCGGCGGCAGGTCAGTAGGGTTCTATCCAGCCCCTGCGCGGCGGCAGATCGCGGGTATCGGGAAAGGTGTCCATCGTCAGGGACAGGCGCGCGCGGGTCTCGGCCGGGTCGATCACATCATCATAGAGAAACCGCGCAGCGGTCTCCAGCGCCGAACCGGCATGCTGCATCTCGGCCAGCAGTTCGGCGCGCCGGGCCTCGCGGACCGCCTCGTCGTCGATAGCCGCCAGCGCGCGCCCATGCGCGATCTCGACCGCCCCTTCCAACCCCATGCCACCGTATTCCGCCCCCGGCCAGGCCAGCAGCACGGCAGGCCGCAGCGCCTGCGACCCCATGATGTAGAAACCCAGCCCATAGGCCTTTCGCAACACAACCGTCATCAACGGCACGCGGGCATTGGCCAGGGCCGTCAGCAAGCGGGCGCTGCGGCGCACGATCCCGCTGCGCTCGGATTCGGGGCCGACCATCAGGCCGGGCGTGTCGCACAACAGCAGGACCGGCAGACCGAAGGCATCGCAGATCTGGGCAAAGCGTGCAGCCTTTTCGGCGGCCTGGGAGTCGATTGCACCGGCCATATGCCTTGGCTGGTTGGCCACGATGCCAAGGGGGCGCCCGTCGATACGGGCAAAGCCCGTGACGATGGAGCGGGCAAAATCGCGCCGCATCTCCATGAAGGACTCCACATCGCACAGGCCTTCGATGACGCGGCGCACCTCATAGGCGCGGCGCCGGTTTTCGGGCACGACATCGCGCAGGGCCAGAGGGTCCGGTGCCTCTACCGGCCCCTGCCAGGGCTGGAAATACGACAGATAGCGCCGCGCGGCCTGTATCGCCTCGGCCTCGTCGCGCGCAACGACGTCAATCACGCCGGCCTTTGCATGCGCCTGCAGCGGGCCGATTTCCTCGGGGGTCATGGTCACGCCCATGGCAGCAGCAACCAGTGGCGGGCCGCCAAGACCCAGCGCGCTGCCCTCGATGCCGATCAGGCAATCGCACATGCCGGCCAGGTTGGCATGCCCGGCAAAAGCGCGCGACGGCACGATACCCACGGTCGGCACCACGCCGGAGAGCTGCGCGAACAGCACAAAGGTTTCAGGCGCCAGCCGCCGCCCCGGCGCGCCATCCTGCGGGCGGGCCCCGCCGCCGTCCAGCCAGGATACCACCGGCAGCTTCAGCTTTGCCGCATGCGCGAACATGCGGCAAAGCTTGTGATGGTTCAGATAGCTTTGCGAGCCGCCATGCACCGTGTAGTCATACATCACCAGATCGACAGGACGCCCGTCGATTCTGGCCGTGCCCATGACCAGCCCATCCGCCGCGCCCTGCATCCCGTCGATCACCGGGCGCGTCAGGCCGCCATATTCGACAAAGCTGTCAGGGTCGGCAAGGGCCGACAGGGCCTGCCGCACGGTCCAGCGGCCGCGCGCATGCTGGCGTGCCACGGCCTCGGGCCGGGCCTGATCATGCAGGGCCGCGCGCGCCTTCAGCACGGCGTCCAGGTCAGCGCGGGGCTGCCGTTCATCTGTCATTCCGTTCACGCCCGCTCAGGTTTCGACCGAAAAAAGCAGATGCTGTTCGCCAATGGTCTGGCCCACCTCGACATGCATCACCGCGATGCGGCCCGCGACCGGCGCCTCGACCGGAATTTCCATCTTCATGCTGGACAGGATGATGACCTCGTCGCCTTCCGATACGCTGTCTCCGACGCCTTTTTCGATGGCGTCCACGATCCCTGCCATTTCCGATCTGACCTCAAAGGCCATGCCTGTTCTCCTGCCTGGTGGTGCCGGGGCGATACCCCCGCCGGGTTGGTTGTCGAAGCGGCCCCTGCCGTCAGGTGCCAAGGGTTTTCCGTTTCAGGCGCAAGCCCAGCGCCTCGCGGTCAATCGTGTCGGCGGTCACGCCTTCATCGCGCAGCACATTCTTCTGCACCTTCTGGGTCGGTGTGCGCGGCAGATCAGGCAGCACGCGCAGGTATCGCGGCACCATGAAATGCGGCAACCGGGGCACAAGGAATTCGAAGAATGCCATCGGCTCTATCGTCTGTCCCTCGCGCGGGATCACAACCGCCATGACCTCTTCGTCGCCATGCTCGGCGCGTGCCGCCACCACGGCGGCTTCCTTGACTGCAGGATGCGCCGACACCGCGGCCTCGACCTCGAAGGACGAGATGTTCTCGCCGCGCCGCCTGATGGCATCCTTCATCCGGTCCACGAAAAAGAAATTGCCCTCTGTATCTTGGCGAAAGGCATCGCCCGTGTGAAACCAGCCGTTGCGCCAGGCCCGCGCGGTTGCCGCGTCATTGCGGTGGTAGCCGTCGGACAGGGCCCAGGGCCGGTCTGCACGCACCACCAGTTCGCCCACCGTGCCCGGCGCGACCTCGCAATCGTTTTCGTCGACGATCCTGACCTCCATGCCCTCTCGCGCCTTGCCGCATGTGCCCAGCGGTGCGGGATACAGCCCCGAGATGATCGGCGCCGAAACCTCGGTCATGTTGAACAGTGTGTAGATTTCGCAGCCGAAACGCTGACCAAAGGCGCGCGTATCCTCTACCAGGGGCACCATCAGGGCCACGCGCAGCGGCGATTCGACCCCCTCTGGCCCGGCGGCCTTGCTGACCAGCGGAATCATCGAGGCCAGCAGTGTGGCAACGGTAGAGCCGGTGTCGCGCACGACATCCCAGAAATCCGAGGCCTTGAACGAATCCACCACCGCGATGGATTCGCCACGCAACAGCATGGCATAGGTGGCCACCGTGCCACCGACATGGAACAGCGGCAGGTTGACCAGATACCGGTCGCCATCGCGCAGGAAGAAATAGGCGTCATGGCTGATCGAATAGAGATGGACATAAGACGAGCGCGCGCCCTTTGACGGGCCCGTGGTGCCCGAGGTGTACATGATGCACTGCAGATCCCAGGGCTGGATCGGGCGTTCCGGTTCCGTTACCGCATCGGGGTCGCCGGCCAGCGCGGCATCGTCCAGCAGGCGCAACGCGCCCAGACCAGCCGGCGGCGCCCCCTTCAGCGTGACAACGGTTTCCAGCGCGGCGGTATCGATATCGGCCAGCCGTTCCGCCAGATCGCCATGCACCACCGCCACCCGGGCGTCAGAGTTTTCGACGACATGCGCCAGGATCGCCCCGCGATACGCCAGATTGACCGGCACACAGACCGCCCCGATGTAATTGATCGCAAACCAGACGCGCAGCGCATCGGGGCCATTGGGCAACCAAGACAGGACGTGATCGCCCTGCCGCACGCCCAGCGCCTGCAGGCCGGCGGCCGTTGCCCGCACGGCGGTGCGCATCGCGTCATAGCGCCATGTGCTGCCATCCTCGAACAGGGCGAAAACGGCCTGCGGCCGTTGCCCGGCCCAATGATCGACCAGATTGCGCAGAACACAGGCATCGGCCGACGGCACACGGGGATCATGTATCGGTGTGTTCATTCAACCCTTCCTTTCGTTCTCAGGCGATCGACACGTCGCCCATGTAGGCTTTGCGGATCGCGCTGGAATCCTTCAGTTCTGTCGCCGGACCATCGGCAATCAACCGCCCCCCCTGGATCAGATAGGCATGATCGACGAATTCCAGCGCGCGTTCGACAACCTGTTCGACCAGCAGGATGGACACACCCTGCGCGCGGATCTGGGCCATCTTGTCGAACACCTCCTCGATCAGGATGGGCGCCAGGCCGGTCGAGGGTTCGTCAAGCATCAGCACGGTTGGCCGGCGGATCAGGGCCTGCGCAATGGCCAGCATCTGTTGCTGGCCACCGCTGAGAGCGCCGGCTGGGTCCTTGCGCTTTTCATGCAGGATGGGGAAGAGTGCATACTGTTCCTCGAAGCGCCGGGCCGTCTCGGCTGATGACAACCCCATGCGGGCGAGGCCCAGTTCAAGATTGTCCGCAACGCTCAGCCGGCGAAAGATGCGCCGCCCCTCGGCCACATGCGACAACCCCTTGCGCACAAGCTTTTCAGGCGCGAGGTTGGTGATGGTCTCGCCTGACAGCAGAACCGCCCCCTCTGTCGCCCGCAGCAAGCCCGAGACCGCGCGCAGCAAGGTCGATTTGCCGGCACCATTGGCACCCAGCAGCGCCACCGCCTCGCCCTTGCCGACGCAAAGGGAAATCCCCCGGATGACCGGCACGGCATTGTAACCCGCTGTCAGATCACGAATGTCCAGAATGGCATCGGGCCGGCTCATTTGGCACCTCCCATATAGGCCGCGATGACCTGTTCGTTGCGGAACACATCGGCCGATGTGCCGCTGGCCAGCACCGCACCACGATCAAGAACCGTCACGTGATCCGCGACATTGGCAACCAGATCGACATGATGTTCCACCAGAACCAGCGTGATGCCCAGCGTGCGGACTTCCTTCAGCAGGTCGCCCAGGCGGTCCAGTTCGCCCATCGACAGGCCCGCCGCCGGTTCGTCCAGCAGGATCAGGCGCGGCTGCGCCATCAAGGCGCGGGCGATCTCGGCCAGGCGCTGCTGGCCATGCGTCAGTTCCGATGCCGGCAGGTCGGCATGGTCCTGCAGGCCCACGACACCCAACAGGCGGTGCGCCTCGGCCAGGATCTCGGTGCGTTCCCGCCGGGCGCGCGGCAGGCTCAACGCGATCTCGAACCCGGTTGCCCGTTCCCTGGTATAGGCGCCAAAGCAGGTATTTTGCAGCAAGGTCAGATCGCCCAGCAGCTTTGGCGTCTGGAACGTGCGTTGCACCCCCGCCCCGGCAATCGCCACCGGCGAACGCCCGGTCAGTTCCGCGCCATCCATGCGGATCGACCCGGCCGATTTCGGGTAGAAACCCGAGATGATGTTCAGCAGCGTCGTCTTGCCGGACCCGTTCGGCCCGACGATGACGTGGATGCTGCCCGGATCGACCCGCAGCGACACGCCATCCAGCGCCTTCAGGCCGCCGAAATTCTTGCTGACCCCGTCGACATCCAGCGCTGCCCCCTCGATCTGCGCGGCCGTGACGGGTGACCCGGCGGCGGCTTTCGCGGCTTCGGCAGCCTCCTTGGCGCCTTGCGCGCGTCGCCGGCTGGCGCGCCGGCCGCGCAGGAATTCGTGCAGACCACCCGCCAGCCCCGACGGCATAAAGACAGAGAATGCCAGCAATACCAGGCCGAACACGATCATCCGGTATTCCCGCAGCCCGGTCATGATTTCGGGCAGAACGAAAAAGGCCAGCACCCCGAACAGCGGGCCGGCCAGCCGCCCCGGGCCGCCCAGAACAACGATGAACAGGAACAGGATCGAGAATTCGAACGAGAATTCATCTGGCGTGACCACCACCTTGGCGGCCGCGTAGAATGCGCCGGCCAGCCCGGCACAGGCACCGGAAAAGGCAAAGGCAAACAGCCGCATGCCGGGCGATGACACGCCATTGGCCTCGGCGCCCACGGTGCCGTCACGCAAGGCATGCAACGCAAAGCCGAAGCGCGAACCGACCAGATTGGCGATGATCCACCAAAGGGCCGCCGCAAAGGCCAGCAGGATGATGAAAAAGCCCCCCTGCCCCGTCAGCGGCCCCAGTTCGGGCGAGGGCACGCCGATCACGCCGCCATAGCCGCCGGTAAAGGCGCGCAGATCGACCAGCATGCTGGGCACGACCATGCTGAAGGCGATGGTGACCAGGACGAAATACCAGCTGGACAGCCGCAGCGCCGGCAGCCCCAGCAGGATGCTGAACGCCATGCCCGTCAACGTTGCCAACAGCGTGGCAGGCCAGAACCCCCAGCCGTAATTCACGGTGGCGATGGCCGCGGCATAGGCGCCCACGCAGACCAGGGCACCATGCGCGATCGAGATGATGCCCATGTAGCCGGTCAGCACGTTCATGCCCATCGCCGCGATCAGATAGATCACGGCAAAGGTGAAGAGCGTCAGATAGAATGTGTTGCTGAAGGCAATGGCGACCGATGCAGCCGCGATCAGGCTGCAGATCAGCACCATCGGGTCCAGCAGGACGCTGCCGCGCCCGGCGATGGGGGAAACGGTTGCCGATTTCATCACACGGTCCTCCCCGGTGCCTTGCCGAACAGGCCATGCGGCCGGATCAGCAACACCAGCAGCACCACCGCCAGCAGGACAAGCTGCCGGTAACCGGTGGTCAGCAGGATGGAACTGATGCTTTCGATGCAGCCGATGACGATGCCGCCGATCAACGTGCCCCATTGCGACCCCACGCCGCCCAGCGCCATGGCCATGAACCCCTTGACCAGCAGCATCAGCCCCAGCGAGGTGCTGGCCAGCAGCAGCGGTGCGGCGATGATGCCGGCCAGCGCGCAATAGGCCCCGCCGGCGACAAAGGACAGCATCGTCAGATGCAGGGGGTTGATCCCGTTCAGCCGGGCACCGTCGCGGTCTTCGGCAACGGCCGAGATGGCCTTGCCGGTCAGGGTATGACGATAGAAATACTCGATCCCGAAGATGCTGGCGACAACCAGCGCGACAACCGCCACCTGATGGGTGTTGAACGACAGCGGGCCCATGAAGATGGTATCCAGACTGAAACCCGGTATGGGCGGCACAAAGCGCGGATCAGCCCGGAACACCTGATCGGCGATATTGATGATGATGATGGAAAAGGCCAGCGTGCTGATCAGCCAGCCGTGGTGATGGGAATCGGCGCGGAAATGCGGCGCTACCGCCACGCGTTCCTCGAAGCCGCCAAGGATGCCGATGGCGACCAGCAGGATCAGGGTGCCGGCGACCCAGGGCATGCCGACATAGGTCAGCAGCAACCAGCCCAGCATCGCGCCCAGCATGACGAACTCGCCCTGGGCCAAGTTGAACACATTCGTCGGCTTGTAGGCGATGTTCAGCCCGATACCGACCATGGCGTAAATGGCGCCTAAAGCGACGCCATTCACCATGAGCGCGAGAAAGTCCTCCAGCAGCATGATCGTGCCTTACCCGCGCGGCCTGAACAGGCCCATGTATTCGTCCAGCAACGGGTGGGGTTCGGCAAAGACCTGCCCCATCGCGGCCGCCTCGGGGCCATATCCGGTGTGGTTCTGCGCGGTGAACGCCATGCTGCCGAACATGCCGTCGTAATCGGTCAGTTGATCAAGATATTCCTTGATCACCGGCGTCTCCAGCGAGTTGGTCTGCTCGATGGCGTGTTTCAGCACATGCAGGAAGTCATAATACGGGCTGGTCGCTGCAGGGGGCAGCGCTGCGGGGGGCAGGTTCAGCGCCATGATCTTGCGGATATAGGCGCGCACCCTCTCGTTCGGCTCGCTGTCATCGGTATAGGTCAGCGACTCGTACAGGGCGGCATAGGCATCGGGAAAGCGCGCCCCGTCGGGCACCGAGCCCTCGGCTGCGGCAAAGGTCAGCCCGGTATGGCCCACGACCGTGGGTTGCCAGTTCAACCGCTGCAGACCGACGAAGAATTGCGTCACATCGATGTTGTTCGACACGAAGACACACAACGCCTCGGCCCCGGCCGACCGCAATGCCCGCAGGAACGATGTCATGTCGGTCGACCGCATGGGCGCGACATGCTCGCCCACGATTTCCAGCCCCGCTGCCGGCAGTTCCGTCTGCATCGCGCTGAGGACCGAGGTGCCGGCGGCAGAGTCCTCGACCAGAATGCCCACCCGGCGGTGTTCGGTCCGCTGTGAAATGTACTCGGCATATTTCACGGCCTGGGCATCGACGGTGAACACGCATTGATAGTGATAGGGGTACCGCTCGCCATCGCCGCCTTCGCTGGCCGTGATATAGCCGGACTGGATGACCTGCGCCGGTGTCGATACCGCCAGCGAGGCCAGGGTCTGCGAACTGCCCACCGGGCCAACGACGAACTTGACCCCCTGGTGGATCAGCTCGCGCATCACGATGGGCTGGTTGGCCGGTGCCGCCGCGTCGTCGATTTCCACCTTGACCAGCCGCCGACCCAGAATGCCGCCCGCCTCGTTGATCTCGTCCAGCGCGATGTCGCCGGCTGCGTACAAAGCCTCGAAGCTTGAGGCCAGCGGGCCGGTCAACGGCCGCACCCAGCCGATCTTCAGCTCGTCATCGGCCAGAGCCCGCCCGACGATACCGGGCATGGCCAGCAGCGCGGCGGCACCGGCGCCGGCTTTCAGCAGCCCGCGCCGCCCCATTGGCGATGCAATGATCTTTCCGCTCTCGGTCTTCATGGCATTCCTCCTATTCGTGACGACCGGTCAACCGGCCGACAGGCTCCACCCTGGTGCCGGAGTATGGGCAGCGATCCGGCCGCGTACTTGTGGCAACCCGCTATCGCCCACTCCCCGGCGGCGCATGCCTTCCGGGGGGCGGGCAGCCATTCGGCACAAGTGGCGCGGCATCCGCCCGCCATAGGCTGGCGCGCCTGGACGGCGGGGCCTTGGGGCACCCCGGCGCCCGCCCTGGCCAGGAACGGAAAAGGACATCGGACAGTGACATGACGGAATACGAAAACCCCCTTCCCATGCCAGTCCTGCCACCGATGGCGCAACGGACGATGCCCGCGATCATGCAGCGCGCGCTGCAGACGCACCCAGACAAGCTGGCCCTGCGCGATGAAAGCCGCTCGCTGACCTATCGTGGCCTTGCGGACGAGGCATGCGCGCTGGCCGGTGGTCTGGCCGATCTTGGCGTCAAGCGTCAGGAAACGGTGCTGATGATGCTGGACAATCATGTCGATCACGCTGCCGTTTGGGTCGGGCTGGCTCTGACCGGGCGGATCGAGGTGCCGGTGAACACGGCCTATCTGGGCGCGATCCTGGTGCATGTGATCAACAATTGCGCGGCCCGCGTGATGGTGATCGAGGCCGGGTATCTGCCACGCATTGCCGATATCGCCGATCAGTTGAAGGTGCTTGTCGATATCGTCGTGCGCGGGCCGATGCCTGAAATCGAGTTGCCCGCCCGTTTTCGGCTGCACGCGTTCGACAGCCTGCCGGGGGCCGCGCATCCCGTCGCCGATGTGGCCCCGTGGGAGATCATGGGCATCATGTACACCTCTGGCACCACGGGGCTGTCAAAGGGCGTCCGGGTCAGCCATGCCCATGCCTATGGCTATTCCGCACCCGAAATCTATGGCGCCTGCAGCCCCGATGACACGGCGCTGGTCGTGTTGCCGATGTTTCATATCGGCGGGCAGTGGAAAGGCGTCTACAACGCGCTGATCGCCGGCGCGTCTGCGGTGATCCTGCCGCGGTTTCATGCCAGCCGCTTCTGGCAGGATGTACGCGATTACGGCTGCACCTATACGCTGGTTCTTGGTGTGATGGGGGAATTCCTGTATCGCCAGCCCCCAGAACCGGCAGACCGCGACCACCGGCTCAAGCGCATCGCCATGGTGCCGGTGATCAACGATCTGGCCGCGTTCAAGGCCCGGTTCGGAATCGAGACCGTCAATTCCGCCTATGGATCAACCGAGGCCTCGGTGGTGATCCTGACCCCGCCCGATGGCGCAGAGCCCGGCAGGATCGGCTGGCTGCGCCCGGATTTCGAGGCGCGTCTGGTCGACGAGCATGACATGGATGTGCCCTTTGGCAGCGCCGGCGAGCTTCTGTTACGCGCGCGCGAGCCCTGGGTGATGCTGGAGGGCTACCACGACATGCCCGAAGCCACTGTGGGCGCGTTCCGGAACCTGTGGTTCCACACCGGCGACACGATGCGGCAGGATGAACGGGGCATGTTCATCTTTGTCGACCGGTCAAAGGATGCGATCCGGCGGCGGGGCGAGAATGTCTCCAGTTTCGAGGTCGAGCGCGAGATCATGGCCCATCCGGCGGTCGAGGAATGCGCCGTTGTCGCCGCGCCCAGCGATGCCACCGAAGACGACATCCGCGCCTGTATCGTGCTGAAGCCCGGTGCCACGCTGGACTGTGCCGACCTGATCGCCTTTCTGCGCCCGCGCCTGCCGTATTTCATGCTGCCGCGCTATGTCGATCTGATGCCCGAACTGCCCCGCACCCCCACCGAGAAGGTGCGCAAGCAGAAACTGCGCCAGATGCCGCTTGCCACCAGCACCTGGGATGCCGTCCAAGCCGGCGTGCCGTTGAAGGAAACACCATGAACGACAGGATCGAACAGGACCTCGCCGCGGTCGAGGCATTGCGGGCACGCGGGCATGACAAGGCGCGCCCGGGCGCGGTGGCCCGCCAGCATGCCCTGGGCAAGATGACCGCGCGCGAACGCATCGCGGCGCTGGTGGATGCCGACAGCTTCGAGGAAAGCGGCGCCCTGGTCGAACCGGGGCGCGAGAGCTTTGACACCGAAAACCTGGATGCACCGGGCGACGGGGTGATTACCGGTTTTGCCCGGATCGACGGCCGGGCCGTTGCGATCTGCGCCTTTGACTTCACCATTGTCGGCGGGTCGAACGGGGCGCGTGCCGAATTCAAGGTGGAACGGCTCAGCGCGCAGTGCCTGCAGCATGGCTATCCGCTGGTGATGTTGCTGGACGGGGGCGGGCACCGTATCCAGGAGGGGCTGGACAGCCGCCATTTTGCGCGCGGCACCCCGATGTTTCAGGGCTTTTGCAACCTGTCCGGCTGGGTGCCGGTGGTCGCCCTGATGATGGGGCCGGGCTTTGCCGGGCCGTCGAACTTCGCCGCCCTGGCGGATTTCGTCGTCATGGTCGAGGAAACCGCGACAATGGGGATCGCCGGCCCGGCGCTGGTCAGGGCGGCGACCGGCGAATCCCTGACCAAGGAGGAACTGGGCGGCAGCCATGTCCAGGCCGATCTGGCAGGGATCGCCGATCTGGCCGTGCCGGACGATCTGGCCGCCCTGGACGCCGCGCGCCGCTTTCTGTCATTCTTCCCCCCCAATGCCGGCGAGGCACCACCGGCGCGGCCCTGTACCGACCCCGCAGACCGGCGCGAACAGGCGCTGCTGAGCATCATTCCGGCCAATCATCGCCGGGCGTTCGACATGCGCAAGGTCGTGCATGCCATCGCCGATGCCGACACCGTGTTCGAGATCAAGCCAAGCCATGCCAGAAGCCTGTTCACCGGCCTGGCCAGGCTGGGTGGCCGGCCGGTGGGCATCATTGCCAACCAGCCCATGCATATGGGCGGCACCCTGACCGCCAATGCCTGCGAGAAAGGCGCCCATTTCATTTCGCTGTGCGATGCCTTCGGGCTGGCTCTGGTGTATCTGATCGATGTGCCGGGATTCATGGTCGGGCCCATGGCCGAAAAAACCGGCCTTGCACGGCGCAGCGGCCGGCTGATCTTCGAACTGGGTCAGGCCACGGTGCCACGCCTGTCGGTGGTGCTGCGCAAGGGTTACGGGCTGGCCTATATCGCCATGGCCGGCGGGCGCAGCTTTGATGCCGATCTCTGCGTCGCCTGGCCCACGGCCGAGATCTGCGCGATGTCGGTCGAGGGGGCGGTGGATGTGGCCTATCGCAAGGCCATCGACAGCGCCGCCGATCCGGCCGCGCATCGCAATGCGCTGATCGACCGGTTTCGCAGCCAGCTTGGCTCGTTGCGCGCGGTCGAGGCCTATGGGATTGACGATGTGATCGACCCGCGCGATACCCGCAGGCACCTGATCACCGCGCTGCAGCGCTGTCAGACCCGCAAGACCGGGCTGGCACGGCCCAACCGGCGGCATGCCATATCGCCCATCTGACCCGGAAATCGGCGGCCTGTGCCCCGGCAGGCAGCCGATCCCGCAAAGCCAGCCGGCGTGACAGGCTTTCCGGTTGCCCCCGGTTTACATCGTGCTTCTTCCTGCCCATCAAAGACTGTAGACTGATCGTTCCGATCACCGGCAAGATGGCGAATGACGCCTCGGGCCCGTCGTGGTGACGGCATGTGAACGAGCGCACGCAAGACAGGATGGCCGTGATGGGCAACAGCAGGGCCGGGCAGGCAACGGGGGCGGGCACCCGCACGGCAACGGGTTCGGCAACGGGAACGGGGAACGGGCCCGCCGGCGCGACCCGCGACGAGGCCGCCCTGCCGGATCGTATCCGCAACGCGGTCATCGCCTGCCTGGACGAGTTCGGCTATGCCGCCACCTCGATCCAGCGCATTCAGGAACAGGCCGCTGTATCGCGCGGGGCGCTGACCTATCATTTCGCCAGCAAGGAAGACCTGATGGTCGAAACCGCCGAGCATCTGTTGCGCCCCACCCTGTCGCCGCGCCGCCCGTCCCGCCCTGAAAGCCCCGTCACCCGCGCCGATGTCGTGGCCGATATCAACTGGATGTGGACACGGCTGGTGGACACGCGCGAGGGGCGCGCGCTGCTGGAAATCCTGGTTGCGGCGCGCAGTGACAAGGTGCTGCGCGCCCGGATATCGCCCACGTTCACGCGCTGGAACCGGGATATCAACGACAGCCTGATCGCCAGCTATCCCAGCACGCATCTGGACTCGCACGCACTGGACGAGATCTGGACGATCTGCCGCGTTTTCCTGCGCGGCCTGAACACGCAACGCCAGTTCGACAAGAACGACGCCCAGATCACGGCCCTGACCCGGCGCTTTGGCCAGATCATCGCCGATCTGCTGGTCCCGGCAGAGCCACCCGAACAACGCGAGGCCTGAGCCGGCCTGGCATCACGCGCCCGGCTCTGGCCCGCCATCAGCCCGACCGGGTCAGATCGACGTGGTCAACCGATATCCAGGGGCATGGTACTGCGTGACCAGGGTAATCGGCGCCTCGCCCATCCAGGTGATCCGCTCCATGGCAAAGACCGCGGTACTGGCGGGGCATTGCAGGCTGGAGGCGACGGCATCATCGGCGGCGGCGGCACTGAGGGCCAGTTCGCCGCGCGAATAGGGCACATTCTGCACCAGCCAGGCATTGGCATTGATGCGCCCCAGATCGATCTGCAGAATGCCTGGCACCGTGACCGGGTTCACCCAGCGGTCCTCATAGACATAGGGCACACCATCGCACAGATGCAGGGCACAGACATGCAACAGCCGCGCGCCCGCCGGCAGGCCCAGCCGGTTCTGTACGGCAATCGGCGCCGCCCCAAGCCGACGCGACACCAGCGCATAGCCATAGGTGCCACCGCGCGCCTCGATTTCCTGGCTGATGACCGGAATCTCCAGCGTTGCCTTGCGCAGCGGGGTCAGTGCCACGCGCGTGCCGGCCTTGCGGCGCCGGTCCAGAAAGCCGGCATCGGCCAGATCGCGCAGCGCACGGTTCACGGTGGTGCGGGCACAGCCGAATTCCTGGGCCAGATCGGCCTCGTTGGGGATCATCTCGCCCGGTGCCCATTCGCGTGCATGGATCCGGCGCAGCGCCTCGTCGCGGATCGCCTGCCAGCCCAGCATGCCCTGGCGCCCAACCTGTCGCCCCGTGCCCTTGCCCCCGTCAGAGGGCATCGCCAAGTCTTTTCAGTGTCTTGACATAGGCCATGGTAATTGCCTCTCGCGCCGGGTGCCGACCGCCCTGAATCACATGCCGACCCGCCGACCAGACATCGCGTACCATCCGGTCGTCACCGGCAAAGATCCAGGTATCCAGCACGGTATCGCCCTGCCGCCCGGTCAGGTCAACCGCGGCGCCGTCCAGTGCCAGCAGGTCGGCCCACATGCCCGGCGCAATGGTCCCGCCGGCCCGCCCCGCCGCCTGCGCACCACCCCGCGCCGCGCTTTCGAACAGCACCCGCCCGGTCGAGCGCCCGGTCACCGCCAGTGCCGCGCGCGACCGGTCACGCAACCGCTGCGAATATTCCAGCGTGCGCAACTCTTCTGACAGGCTGATCCGGATATTGCTGTCCGACCCCACACCAAAGGCCCCGCCCGCACCCAGCCAGCGCACCCCGTCAAAGATACCGTCACCCAGCGAGGATTCGGTGATGGGGCACAACCCCGCCACGGCGCCGGTGCGGGCCAGTGCCAGTGTTTCCTCGGAAAGCATCTGTGTACAATGGATCAGGCACCAGCGCGCATCGACCGCGGCATTGTCCAGCAGCCAGCGCACAGGCCGTGCCCCATGGGCGGTCTGCACCTCGTCCACCTCGGCCAGCTGTTCGGCCAGATGCATGTGCACCGGCCCGTTTCCCTGTTCCGCGCCCAGCGCAATCGCCGCCGCCAACCCCTCGGGCGATACCGCGCGCAGGCTGTGCGGGGCCACCCCCAGCCGCGTGTCGGCGGGCAACGCTGCCAGCGCTGCGCGCGAGGCGGCCATCAGATCGGCGAACCGGTCAGGATCGTTGCCGAAACGCACCTGGCCCGGCCCCAGCGCGCGCCCGTCACAGCCGCCTTGCTGATAGAGCACCGGCAGAAGCGTCAATCCGCTCCCGGTCTGGGCCGCGGCGGCGGCAATCCGCACGCCCATTTCGGCCAGGTTCTCATGCTGCGCGCCGCCCGGCTGGTGGTGCAGGTAATGGAATTCGACATTGCAGGCATAGCCGGCCTCCAGCATCTGCATCTGCACGAAGGCGGCAATGGCCTGAACATCGTCAGGGCGCAACCTGTCCAGAAAACGGAACATCAGTTGCCGCCATGTCCAGAAGGTATCGCGCGGGTCAGGCCCGCGTCTTTCGGTCAGGCCGGCCATGGCCCGCTGAAACGCATGGCTGTGCAGGTTGGCGGGTGCGGGCAGCAGGATATCGACCTCCTGCGCCTGTGCGGGCGCTTGCCCCTGCTTTTGCCTCTGCTCCTGTCCGCGCCCCGGCGCGCGCGCACCGGGCGAGATGGCGGCAATGCGTCCGTCCGGTGAAATCTCGATCTGCACATCGCGCGCCCAGCCATCACTCAGCAGTGCCTGTTTTGCAAACAGTATCGGCATGGCGCCCCCTGCCTTCGGAAACTTGTTGACATGGCTTATTATGTGCACTCATATTATCGCAACTTACGGATTTGGCAAGCGGCAAACCGGCGCATGAATCGGGGCCGACAGGGGGCGGAATGGCCAAGGCGGTTCTTTGCAACACCCGGCTGGCAACGATGGTCGGCGCAGGCTATGGCCTGATTCCGGATGGTGCCCTGGTGGTCGGGGACGAACGCATCCTGCATGCCGGGCCGCTGGCCGATCTGCCCGCCGAATACGCCAGCCTGCCCCGTCAGGACATGGGCGGACGACTGATCACACCCGCGCCTGTCGACTGCCATACGCATCTGGTGCACGGCGGCGACCGCGCGCGCGAGTTCGAGCTGCGCCTGCAGGGCGCCAGCTATGCCGAGATCGCCCGCGCCGGCGGCGGCATCCTGTCCACCGTCGCCGCGACGCGCGCCGCCAGCGAGGACAATCTGGTCGCCAGCGCCCTGCCCCGGCTCGATGCCCTGCTGGCCGAAGGCGTGGCAACGATAGAGGTGAAATCCGGCTACGGGCTGGACCTGGAAACCGAGCTGCGCATGCTGCGCGCCGCCCGCCGGCTGGCCGGGCTGCGCCGCGTGCGCATTCTGACCACCTATCTGGGCGCCCATGCCTGCCTGCCCGATACCGACCCGGACACCTATATCGACGACATCTGCATCCCCAGCCTGCGCGCCGCCCATGCCGAAGGGCTGGTCGATGCGGTTGACGGGTTCTGCGAAGGCATCGCCTTCACCCCCGCCCAGATCGCCCGCGTTTTTGACGCAGCCCGCGCGCTGGGCCTGCCGGTCAAGCTGCATGCCGAGCAACTGACCCACAGCGGCGGCACCGCACTGGCGGCGCGGTATGGCGCGCTGTCGGCCGATCATGTGGAATACGCGACCGAGGACGACGCCCGCGCAATGGCCGCCGCCAGCACCGTTGCGGTGCTCTTGCCCGGCGCCTTCTATACGCTGCACGAAACCCAGGCGCCCCCGGTGGCCGCCTTTCGCGCGCACGGTGTGCCGATGGCGCTGGCCACCGATTGCAACCCGGGCTCCTCGCCGCTGACCTCGATCCTCATGACGATGAACATGGGCTGCACCCTGTTTCGCCTGACCCCGGAAGAGGCATTGGCCGGCGTCACCCTGCATGCTGCCGCCGCGCTGGGCTTGACCGATTGCGGACGCCTTGCGCCGGGCATGCGCGCCGATCTGGCGGTCTGGAATGTGGACACCCCCGCCGAACTGGCCTGGCGCATCGGCTTCAACCCGCTCTCCCAACGCTGGTTCGGAGGCCAGCCATGCTGATCCTGACCCCCGGCACCACCACGCTGGCACATCTTGAAAACCTGTGGCGCAAGGGCCTGCCCGCGCGGCTTGACCCGGCAACTGCCGGCCCTGTCGCCACCGCCGCCGAACAGGTTCAGGCCGCGGCGGCAGGCAGTGCGGCGGTCTATGGTGTCAACACCGGTTTCGGCAAGCTGGCATCGGTCAAGATCGCACCGGACGACACCGCCACCCTTCAGCGCAACCTGATCCTCAGCCATTGCTGCGGCGTGGGCGAGACGCTGGACGTGCCAACCACCCGGCTGATGATGGCGCTGAAACTGCTCAGCCTCGGCCGCGGCGCCTCGGGCGTGCGGCCGGCAACCGTGGCGCTGATCGAAAGCATGCTGGAACGCGGCGTCACCCCGGTCATTCCGGTGCAGGGCTCGGTCGGCGCCTCGGGCGATCTGGCGCCGCTGGCGCATATGACGGCGGTGATGATCGGCGCGGGCGAGGCCATGCTGAACGGCGAAACCCTGCCCGGCGATGCCGCGCTGGCAAAGGCCGGCCTTTCCCCCGTCACGCTGGGACCAAAGGAAGGCCTTGCGCTGATCAACGGCACGCAATTCTCCACCGCGCTGGCACTGGCGGGCCTCTTCGACGCCTGGCGGCTGGCGCGCGAAAGCCTGGTCATCGCCTGTCTGTCCACCGATGCCATCATGGGCTCCACCGCCCCCCTGCAGCCTGAAATCCACAGCCTGCGCGGCCATCGCGGCCAGATCGAGGTGGCACAGGCCATGCGCGCCCTGATGCAAGGCTCTGAAATCCGCGAAAGCCACCGCGACGGCGATACCCGCGTGCAGGACCCCTATTGCATCCGCTGCGCGCCCCAGGTGCTGGGCGCGGCCATGGACCTCTTGCGCTTTGCCGCCACCACGCTTGAGACCGAGGCCAACGCCGTCACCGACAACCCGCTGGTCACCAGCGCCGGCATCGTCTCGGGCGGCAATTTCCACGCCGAACCCGTGGGTTTTGCCGCCGATATCATCGCACTGGCCCTGGCCGAGATCGGCGCCATTGCCCAGCGGCGCGTGGCCCTGATGGTCGACCCCACGCTCAACTTCGACCTGCCCCCCTTCCTGACCCCCGATCCCGGGCTCAACTCCGGCCTGATGATCGCCGAAGTCACCACGGCGGCCCTGATGAGCGAGAACAAGCATCTCGCCAATCCCTGCCCCACCGACAGCACCCCCACCTCGGCCAATCAGGAAGACCATGTCAGCATGGCCGCCCATGGCGCCCGCCGCCTGCACCGCATGACCGCCAACCTCGCCCCCATCCTGGGGGTCGAGGCGCTTTGTGCCGCCCAGGGCATCACCTTTCGCGCGCCGCTGGCCACCTCGCCGCGCCTGCAGGCAGCGCTGTCCACCCTCCACGCGGCCAGCCCCCCCCTGCAGACCGACCGCTACCTCGCCCCCGATATCCGCGCTGCCGCCGCCCTCACCCTCGCCGGTCAACTCGGCGCAAACACCAACCTGGACCTGCCGCTTT